>JAJYVC010000013.1 GCA_021792235.1 Microcaldota archaeon | reverse complement strand
AAACAGAAGGGCAAGACAGTAGTAAGTCGTCACTTAGGAGAGAATGTAGTAGACGGGTATGTTATTAGAAAGGCGGAGGACTTAAGCACCAAAAGAAAAGTAAAGTTCACCCATTACATTTGGTCGCCATTTATAATAGAGCCGCTGATGAATTCAAATGGTTGGGTATTGGTCAAGAGAACAAAGAACAAGCAGTGGCGTGGATGGCTTGATGTTTATAGGCGCACTTAATTTTGTCATCGGGTGTCATTGTCCGATAGATGAATATTCATAGCTTGTGGCACGGGGGTTGACCCTGAAGCGCATCGCCCGAAGCAGGGATTATGCCTCGTCCTGCACGTATTTCGTGCCGCTTGCGATGCAGTGCTCTGCTCTTGTGAGCTCCCTGCCTATGTACGCTGCGTGATCGAACTTCGATATGAGATTCTCGTTGAGTATCTGTCGATATATGCGCTGCGCCTTCGTCCCCCTGAACACGAACCTCGACTTCCTGCCATCGTTCACCCTGTGCTGGGCCACTATCTCACCATTCTCTATGCTTATTATGAAGAACCCCCTTGGATCCGTCTCGAACTTCGCCTCGCCATGCCTGTAGTGTTTCTCCACAAGCCCTTCCGCCTTCGCGATGTTTGTGCAGTATATGTGCGCAGATATGGACATTATTATCATGCTACCTACCGCTACGTTTAGCTGCGCGGCTATATCCTTCTGGAGCTTCCTGAGGGCAAAGGCGTTGAGAAGCCATCCACCGAACACATCATGGCTCCTGAATGTGGATGTCTGGTGCAGGGCGCCTGCCTTTATGTTCCATGCTATCTCGACAAGACATGGCGGCGACTGTGATTTCGCATCAGACTCATGCCTCCAAGTCACAGCTATCGCCCTCCTGGTAAACGGATTCTTCTTCAGGTGCTCTATCGCATCGTTTATTTGGTCCTCCTCTACGACGTCCTGCAGCCTTTCTGGAGCATTTGATGCCTGCCCGCCCAGCGGCCTGTAGCTCATGCTGAACAGCCTTTCACCATAAGTATACTCTACACCTTCGGGCTTCCTGCGCCCGAAGAAATTCAGATAGTATCTGTGCAGGTCCTCCTCCTTTACCGGAGACCATTCGGGAAGCACGGCTTCGTCTCCGTTGACCACTGCAACAAGGTCAAGCAGCTCCTTCTGCCCTATCCCGTATTCAGTCGCCTTGTCCTCGCCGAACTTCAGTATAAGATCAAGCGCCTTTAGCCATGTGCCCGTTATCGAATTGCCATCGATCCTAAACCCAGCGTCGCTGGCATACATGTCCTCTGCCTTTGCTCCGGCCTCGTTCACAAGTATCGGCTCCATGTACTCGCCCTCCTCCTTTGAGACCTCATCAAGTTTCTGCATTATTTCGGTGCTGAGTTTGCCTATGCTCTTCTGCTGCCTCATGTCCACTACCTTTACGTTGCGCCTCAGTTCATCTATAGCAGCTCTTGGGATCCCCTGGTCGATGTATGCATCAACGCCGCTGACCTTGTAGTCAGGCCCTATGCCATAGTTAATGAAATTAAGCAGAATGGTACCTGTCTTCGTAAGGTCGGCGCCGCAAAGCAGGATGTGCCTTATCCTCGGATTCGCCAGCATGTTGCGGAGCATCGGATTTATACCATAGGTTGAGTAGAGGTTACCTATGACTACGAACTTGCCCTTCGGTATGCCATCGAGGAGCTCGCGCTTAGTCCAGAGCGTGCATATAGCAGTGTTGCTCTTGGCATTGCCTATTATGAGCTCATCCTTGTAGCATACTGGCCAAGTGCCCATCTCCATGCCATGCCTCCGCTATTATACTGAATGCGGAATTAATAAAAAGAGCGGTGCGATCATCCGAAGAGCGGAGTCCTTGCATGGCTTGCCTTGATCTGTGCAGTAGGCATTTTGCCCTTTCTCTTATTTATCGCAGCAAGCTCGCTTTCCATATCTGCCAGAAGTTTCAGTCTGCCTTTTTTTGTCCTGAAATAGCGGTATTTTCTAAAGTCGGGAGAGAATCCCGATGCATGGGGATGACCTCCCCCTCCGAACTTTGATGCTAGCATTGTGCAGTCGTTTCTTATGCTCCTCATGTGGCCGCGCCTGTCCCTCAGGTTGATGTACACGCCTATATCCCTTCCAGTCTTCTCTATGAGCTTCATGCATGCGTATGTCTTCTGTATGTCAGCGGCAAAACCTATGGCAATGTCCCTGCCAAGGTAGACATCCTTTAGCATTGCCTCTACATGCCTGTCGTTTAGTGCCCTGAACCTGTCGGCATCCTGGCGTATTCTGTTGTCCACGAGTCTCCTGCTACATATCACATCGACCATGTGACGAAGACTCCTGATGTTTCCTTCGTGGCTCTTCATGCGATAAAGAGATATGCTTAGAGCATATGTGCCTACAGTATTGTAATCCGATTTTGCCTTAGGAGTTATCGCGAAATCGGACAGATGCACTATCCTGCAAAAGTTCTTAGTGAAGCTGTCCTTGAAGCCCAGCTCCATGCGTGTTATCTCCGCGGCGCAGTACATGTCGTTCTCTCCGAATACTGCCAGCTTGCACAGATGGGCAAGCTTCCTTGCAGCACCAGAGGACCAAGGATGGTGATCGAACCAGAATACCTCACCTCCAGCAGCCTTGACAGATTCGAGCATGTCCTGGAATACTGAGAGGGCGTTGCCATTCACCCCCAGATCAGTTATGAACAGCGTGGTGCCCTTTGAAAGCTGCGCCTTGACATCCCTTGATACCCTCTCAAGGCTCTTAGGCGCATAGTCTGTGAAGAATATCCGGCTGGTAGGCACCCTGTATTTCATCTTTATAAGTGCGGCGCTTCCGACTCCGTCTATATCGCTCGAGTGCGATATCACTATTATGTTCCTCATGCTGTCCTATTATTTATGAGGGTGCCTCTAATAAACATTGCTGTAAGATGCTTACAGCCAGTCCACTATGCCGGATGCCTCAAAGCTTTCGGCCTGCCTGATGGCTTCGTGGATATTCCTTGATCCGAAAAAGGCAGAGCGGAGGCTTTCGAGCGCCACTATCCTCGACGAATATGCTACACTCTTCATCTGCGCGCCGGGGTCATTCCCATCACCATATCCGCGTATCGCCTTGTCAAGCAGACTGACGGCTAAGGTTATGTCTTCAAGATCCTTGACTGCGCATATGGCAGCATTGACTGCGAACGAGGGCTTCGAGCCCTCTGCAAGGCCAAGCGCCATGTCCTTGAGCTTCTCCTCTCTGGTCTTCTCAGAATTTCCTCCCCTCAGTACTGCCATTGCACTTCTCCCATCAATAGTCACTATCCTTCCTACCATTATATCGCTCTTATGTAATGCGTGGGTGATATAAAAGAGTTGGCATTGACCCAACTGCACAGGGATCTGGCAATGGGTCTTTGAATGCAGTAGCACTAGTAAGAAGCAACTGGCAGGAGAAGCGCGACAGAAAGGATTAGAAAAAGAAAGGGCCCTCTGGGGAATTGAGGGCCACATTCCCTACCTACTGTGGAGGTGATATGATTAGCGCTTTGGTCGCCTTGCCAGCATCAAATCTGTAGTAAACCTTGTGACCGAACTGATCCTTCCTGAGTAGGCCTCTCTTGCATAGTGCGTTTAGCCTCGAGCAGGCCGCGTTCCTCCCCTTGTATCCCATTAGATTCCTTATCTGGTCTGCACACACCATGCGCTTCTCGCTCGTGTCTATGAAGTCAAGTATCCTTGCATCTACTGAGGAAAGCGGAATCTCTTCCTGATATGCCTGCTGCACGCTTTCCACTACTTCGTATTCGCTGTTGAGCTTCTGCTCCAGATGCGCAACCTTCTCTGTGAGGCCGACAAGCAGCTTGTTTGTTCTCTCCCTCTCATCAACCAAGTACTTTACGTATGTCTGAAGATCCTGGGCGGGTTCGCTTGGCACACGCTCGCCTTTCTCGGAGAGGGCCTTGATCCTCTCCTTTATCTCGATCAATTCTTCTTCAATTTGATTTTTATTGAGCGGCACCCAACCACCATCTCGATTGCGTCATGCGTCCTTCATGAGACCTTCACAAAGGAATCACGAAAGAATCATGAACAAGTCATATATGTGAGGATGTTGATATTTAAACCTTTCGATATGTTCGGGGAATTCCACTGTTGCGCAGAAGGAAGAGAAAAGATGCACGGCCAGCGATATCTTTATAGACATTTTACATTCAAACATAAAAATATATACGTAGAGCGATCCGAATGGAACATATCCTTATACCGCAGCAAAGGGCAGAGCTTCTTGACGAGAAAGCCATGGCAAAGCTCAGAGACCGGCTAAAATGCAGGATAGAACTGGAGGAAAACGACGTGTCTATAGAAGGCGAGCCCTATGATGAGTACAATGCCAAGAACGTGATACAGGCATTCGCGCGAGGATTCGACCTTAACAAGGCATACCGATTGCTGAACGAGGACGTCTTCTTCAGGCAGATAAATCTCAAGGACCTCTTCAGGAGCAGGGAGCAGCTAGCCAGAGTGAAGGCGAGAATAATAGGGGAGAAAGGGAAGGCCAAGGAGTACATAGAGTCTGTGAGCGGTGCGGACATTGCAGTCTTCGGAGGCACTGTGAGCACCATAGGCACCGTTGACGAGCTTAAGGTTGCCAATGCTGCGATACAGGTCCTCATAGACGGCGGCATGCACAGGACTGCCTACATCGTGATGGACAAGGAGAAGCAGAAAATAATAAAGAGTGAATTGCATGCCTAATGTTGTAGACGCCGACACGATATTCAAGGAGCTTAAATCACATTCCATATCTGAGTTCTTCAGGAAGAACAGCCAGATGCTGGGCTATTCGGGCAAGGTAAGGTCGCTTACCACAGTTGTGCACGAATATGCATCGAATTCTCTAGATGCCTGCGAAGAGGCAGGCATACTCCCAGACATAACAGTCGAAGTAAAGAAGATAGGCGATGACAAGTATTCTGTGCTCAACAGGGACAACGGGCCAGGGATACCGCAGAAGATAATAGGCAGGGTGCTTGCGACAGTGCTGTCCGGAACCAAGTTCCACAGGTACATACAGCAGAGGGGGCAGCAGGGAATAGGAGGGTCTGGATGCACAATGTTCTCGCTCATAACCACTGGGAAGCCAATACACATCAAATCCGGTACGGGCAAGAGTGCATACGAATGCGACCTTACTATAGACATAAAGTCAAACAAGCCAGTGATAACGAACATGGTTGATATAGACAAATCATTCAGGGGGCTCGAGATCCGCGGCGAGTTCGGGGAAGTTAAATATGAGGCGAGTGACCACGGAGTTTATGAATACATTAGAAGGACCGCGCTTTCGAATCCCCATGCCAATATAAGGCTCATCGACCCGGAAGGCAAGGAGTACAATTTCGTCAGGTCGGTGATGGAGATGCCTGTCAGGCCAAAGCCATCGAAACCTCATCCTCTCGGAGTCACCACCAATGACCTTCTTGAATTCGCTCACAACAGCGAAAGTAGGAAGCTGTCGTCATTTCTTGCAGATACCTTCACAAGGGTGAGCCAAAGCAAGGTGGCCGACCTCAAGGATATTGTCAAGGAGGTTGACTTCGATAAAGATCCGCACCAGCTATCGTGGGACGAAGCGGAGAAGCTGGTGAAGGCGTTCAAGGAAACGAAGTGGATAGCGCCCGACCTTGACACACTCTCCGCAATAGGAGAGGAACAGACCAAGGCCACCATAAAGAACATACTCAACCCCACATTCATGAGCGTGGTCGAGAGGAAGCCGAAGGTCTTCAGGGGTGGCATACCCTTCGTTGTCGAGGCAGGTATAGCCTACGGCGGCGGGGCGGGAAAGGAGACATCAGTAGGACAGGGGGGTGTCGTAATAAGGTTCGCGAACAAGGTGCCTCTTCTCTTCGACGGATCGATATGTGCAATAGCAAGCGCGGTCAGCGGCGTAGACTGGAAGAGATATGGCATAAAGGACTTTGATGCAGAACCAGTGAGCGTGCTGGTCAATGTGTCAAGCGTATACGTTCCTTATTCCGGAGTTGGCAAGCAGGCTATAGCGCAGGAACCCGAGATAATAGAGGAGATAAAGCTCGCGGTGATGGACTGCGCAAGGGGCCTACAGAGATACATGAGCGGAGAGAAGAATAGGTCGGTACAGGCATCCAAATACAACACCATAATGCGCTATGTTGGACAGCTGTCCGAGAACCTGAGCGAGATAACAGGAGTGAAGAAGGATGAGATAGAGGCGGAGCTCAGGTCGCTCATAGACAGCAGGTACAAGAAGCTGCTCGAGGCTGAGGCTGCGGCGGAGGCTAAGGAAACAGCTCAGGCAGAGGGCGAGGAAGAAGAGGACGTCGGTGACGCGCCAGAGGAAGAAAGCGCAGAATGAATGCGATGATTTCTGCTCAGAGCTTCAGCTCGCCCAGGTCGTCGGAATCGATCAGCTTCACGTTGCCATAGGCTATAGCTATCTTGAGTATCTGGGCGTTGCTGCCGTACGACTTGTACAGCTCGTTGAGGAAGTTGAGCCTCGCCTCCATATCTATGAACACTATGAATGTGCGTATCTTTTGGCTCACCTCTATGCTGCTTGACTTGACGCCTTTTGAATAGATTTTCACGTATGTCTGCGTGCCCTTCGATGTCACTATTACATCAGCATTGCTTGAAACGCCAAGCTCTGTTATGAACATCGCATTGGCTATGCAGTAGTCGCGCAGCTTGCGGTATACGACAAGATACTCTATGCTGTATCCGGATTCCTTGATCCATCTGGTGGGAGCATAGTAGTCGTCAGCCATCTGCACGACGCCCTTCTGAAGGAGCGCGTTGAGTATCGAGTAGGTATTCCTTATGGTTATCGACATGCGCGTGTTGCCATACTTTATGTTTGAGCTTATGCCCGCTTTTACTTCCTCTGCGGTAAGGGGCATGTGTACCCACCTGTAGAAGATGTTCACCCTGTCGAAGACCGCGATTATTGAATCTACAGACTCGCTTGCATGCTCGAGCTTCTGCGGCTTCACATCCGGCACGTCTATATAGTACTCTTCTACGTTTGGAGGTATCAGCACCTTGTTGAGCACTACGATTATTATGGCCGCTATCACGAAGGCTATGTAGAGCGGAGGTATCCTGACGGCGTTTGGATTCGTGTAGCTGTAGGGCATAGAATAGTTCCTGCCCATTATCTCGAAATTGAAATAGCCGGTGCCGTAGCCTATAGATACTCCGCTGGGAAGATTGTACACAATGCTGCCGCCGTCTATCACGCCGGTGCCGTTATAGGCACCATTTATGTTCACCTTGTACGAAACGCCGTTTATCGGCTGACCATTGCTGGTTGCGGTGAAGCGGAAGGATGTATTCTTGAAATCCAGGCTGGACGGGCTGATGGTCGAATTGTCGACGTAGAACAGAGCGTATGAATAGGTGTTGCCCTGCTGGTCCATGAGCTTGGCTATGTAATATCCGCTCTTGAGATAAAGCGACGGATAGGTAAATAGCGCCGTGGGGCCCGTCTGCCCTATGCGTACCGGGCTTGTGGTGGCGTTGGTCAGATTCGAGGTGAGTATAGGCACGAACGTTATTATTGTGGCGCTGCTGGATGCATTGAACACCTGCGCGCTTATCTGGGTGGGCTGCGAGAGGCCGGTTACGGCAGGCATGCCTATCAGCCCATTCTGCCTTAATGTGTACCTGAAAGGTATCTCGAGCTCCTGGAAGGCGTTCTTGTTTGATAGGTTAAGCCGGAGAAGGGCGAAGCTGTCGTTCACCTGGGTTGACACTTGCGGTGCGTATGTTATGTGGGTGTTTATTGTGAATACCGTTGCATTGCCCTGGTCCGAAAAGGTTGACAGGTTCATCGAGCCCGTTGCAAGAGGCGCCATCCAGAACCTAGACTCCAGTACCATTGATATGTCCGATGCCAGGTATGCAGCGCTGTAGTTCCAGCCAACTGAAGGATAGTTTGACAGCGCTATGAGTGTGCCGTTTAGAATGTGTGCCTCGGTGACCTTGCCATAGGAATTCCCCGGCCCGAGGTAGAATGTAGGGCTGTTGAAATGCAGCTTTGACTGCGTGTTGTTTCGCGGAGTGTCGTTCATGAAGGGGATGAGGGTTGATATCGACCGGTTGGAATTGAGGGCTATCTGGCCGCTGCACGACACAGACCTGGTGAAGTTGTCTCCCACATAAACTATCGTATCTCCTTCGCTGAGCATGCTTACCACAGTAACGTTGGAATAGCTTGGACACTTCTCGCTGTACGTCACATTAGGGAGCAGTGCGGTGGGCATGAGGCCTGATGGTATTATCACAATTACGCCTGGAGGCAGTTCATTGAGCTTGTTTATGTCTATGTAGTTTAGGCTGGACTGGTTGTTTATCAGTCCGTAGGTGTGCATTGAGGAATTGAGGTCCTTGAGGAGGCTGCTGCCTATGAAGCACTGCACACAGTATCCACCGACATTCACCAGATAGACAGGCTCAGCCGGATTTGATGAGTATATGGTAAGAGAGAGCGTTGCGTTAGTGGCATTTGACTGGAAATAGTGCACCTTTGCATATCCTGCCAGGTAGTTAGAGTAGTTGTATGTTAGCATGCCATGGCTGGTCATGGATAGGCTGCCTGATATCGGCCCGGATATGACATTCACAGGCGCTACGAGCTGTTTTATCTGACCCTGCACATACACAGCTATGAGCGCCAGTATGATTACTATCACGGCGACTGCTGCGACGAGCCCAACAACCATTTTTTTATGGCCTCCGAGGAAGGATTTCTTTATAGGAGTTATGCCATTGTCCTTCTGCGCAGCCGGTTTTTTCGCGTCAGCCATCACACCTGCCCTTCATTCAGCTCTCCAGGCTTCTCCTTCAGAAGGTACTTCTGTATCAGCGACTCGACTATCTGCGATATCTTGTTGGTATTGCCCTTCACGCTCTTCTTTATCGTGTACACCCTGATGTTCCTGAGGCTCTTTTTGATTGTTACGTTGTATACAGTCATGGTCTATCAGCCCTTGGGCTCTATGTATCCCATAGATACCATCCTGTCAAGTATCTGCTCCACACGTGTTGGGGACAGGCTGTGTCCATTTGCAAATGCGACAACGTCTATTGAGTTGTTGTGCACAGTTATCCATTCCTCTATGAGCGCCATGAGCGACTCATCGCTGTACTTGCGCAGGGCGTCAAGCTGCTCCTTCATCGTCTTGTTCTCATCGGAGAGCTGGGCGGACTGCAGTGTCAGGTTCCTGTTGGAAGCGGACAGCTCCACGTTCAGCCTCTTTAGCTCCCTGTAATCGTTGAGCATTGAGTCATACCTGTTGTATAGGGCAGTATATGTCTGTGATAGGCCGGATATTAGGCTCTCGAGAACCGAATCCACGTACTGAACGAACTTAATCTGATTTATGTCGAATCTGCCCGCTATCAGTGAGAGCACAGCAGAAGTCTCCTTCAGCACTTCGGCGCGCCTAAGATTCACGCTGGTGTCGGGTATAAGTGAGTATATGACAGTCAGCCTTTCCGGCTGTATCTTTATTATGTGGAACAAGTAGGGCTTGCGACTTATGCTTCTGCTCTCCACCTTTGCGATGTCCAGTTCAGTGGCGGTTGAATTGACCAAGTAGAGGGGCAGCTTTTCAAGAGTCTTCTTTATGTCCTCAAGCGTTCCGCTCAGCTTCCCATCTATGGAGAACTCTTCCACCTTTGGCTGCAGCGCAGCTGGATTACTCTGAGACTGATCGGGCAATGGACCACCATAAGCTATTTACAATTGGCATATTTATCCCTTGTGATTCTTGCTGACGTTATCTGCCGGCTTCTTAAGCCTCAGAGCAGGAGTGTAGTTTATGAGCGAAAGCAGGTAGAGCGCGGCTATTATTAGTATCGAGAGCAGTACGGTAGATACTGATATCGACACTACGAGGCCTAGTATCATGAATATCACTCCTATCGCTATGTACAGCGCCTGCCTCGAAGTGTACTTGTCCCTCCTCTTCTTGTATGCAGGATAATCTTCCTTGCACACGACCAGCATGTTGCCCTTCTCGTTTTTGGTTACGTTCCTCTTTATCCAGCGCATCGATTCAAGAATCCTGTCGTCCCTTATAGGTATGCCAACCCTCTGCTTTCCGCACATTATGCAATATGTTGCCATGTTTTCACATTATCCTAAGCTCCACGAGCTTGCCGAAGGTGTTCCTTATCTTCTCCTCCTCTATCATGTCGAATATGTTAGATATGGTGATGTCGTCTATGCCAGCCCTCCTTAGCAGGTTCACTGTGTCATTGTGCCTGAGCCCAACATTCTGTAGCATCTCGGTGAACGTGACGACATTGACGTGCCTTCTCATCTTGTCCAGCTGGGTCAGCATGACTTCTATGTTCTTGTCGCTGACGTGGAAGTTTGCCAGTATCCTCTTAAGCTCTATCTTGCTTATGGTGAATGTGCCAGACAATTAACCACCCATATCTCCAAGTCCGAAGGCCCTGCTTATGAGCGAATCCGATATACCGCTGCTCCTAAGGAAGGCTACCACCGAATCCTTTGACAGCTTGGAGGCTATCAGTATCCTCACGAATTCCCTGAGGTCCACCAGCCTGTTCCTCGCGTCAAGCTGCGCAAGTATCACGTCTATCGTATCGGTGTTTATGTTATTGTCGACGAATTTCGACATCAGGAATGGCTTCTCGAACGAGTACTCCTTCGTCAGCGCCTGGTCCTTGATCTCGTTCTCCGTTAGCAGGTCGGCGAGCGTTATTGTATATACGTCCAGAGGCACCTCCCCCACTATCCTGTTTATTACGAATGTGGAAGGGAACTGCGAAGACGTCTGGAATGCCATGTCTATAGCAGCCTGGCCCACACCGAATTTCGTTATTTCGGATCTTATGAACTGCGAAAAGTTCAGCGACCCCTGTATGTAGTCCAGAAACTTCTGGAACTTTATCTTCAGTATTATGTTAGTGCCAACATTGGAAAATATAGCCTCGTGTATATCAGTGGGATTCTGCGACGCTACTATGAGACCGAACTGGTACTTCCTGCCCTCCCTTATTATAGTTATGGCATCGCTTCTTTCGTCGCTTGCCACCTTCCAGGCTTCATCAAGCACTATCACTGCCCGCAGCCCTTTGGTGGAGCTCCACCCCTCGGCCCTCATCTTCTCCTTGAGGGTCTGCAGCAGGAACAGCGCGGCCAGTGCCCTGAATCTCTCATCGGGCAGGCCGGACAGGTCTATGTCAACCAGCCCTGAAGATATTAAGACATCGAGGTCTATCGTGCTCTTCCTTGCGAAGTAGTCCTCGCCCTCCCTGGAGAACTGCCTCAGGCGGTAAATCGCGTTTTCAAGCTCGGCAGGGTAGGCGTACGTGCCTTCCTGCATCTTCTCCTCAAGAAGCTTCGCAACGTCTTTAAGTGTCGGTGATTCACTTTTCGGCGGCGGCGCGCTCGAGAGTATGAACCCTGCATTTAGGTAGGCCTGCTCTATGGCCTCTGAAGTCAGCCTCCTCTGTTCCGGAAAATTGACTATATCGGTAAGTATGTCCAGTGAATTCATTATCTGCTTTGACCTGTCTAGAGGCTTCATGCCTGCAAGGTCCATAAGGTTTATGTAATCGCCCTTGCCCAGAGACACTATGGTGCCTCCGCTCTGCTTGACCCATCCCTTATACTCGCCAGCCCAGTCCACTATTATCGCATTGGTCTTCCATACGTAGCTGGCCCTTATTAGGAAGGTCTTGACGAAGAAGCTCTTTCCTGAACCAGTTATTCCCACCACAGATATGTGCGGATTGGTCAGCGTGTTAAAGGTCCAGGTGAAGGGCACATTGAACCTGCGCGTTATGCCTACGAATATGGAATCGGTAGGATCATTGAGCAGGAATTCATGCGGAGGCTCTGGAGGCCTGCTTATGAAGGTCCTTTTGGCGAGCTCGTTGCTCATTATCTTTTGTATCTTGACAAGCCCCATATCATCACTTTTGCACGTTGAATGTAGTAAGCAGATCGTTTAGGACAGGTATCTGGTGGTTGAGCTTGAAAAGATGGTAGAGCTCTCTTCCGGCTATCCTTGTAAGGCTGAGGTCGAATATGTTGAATACGGTCTGCAGCTCTGTAAGTTGGTTTGTCAGGGCATCAGTAGCCTCCTTGAGGCTCACGCCAACTGCTGTTGATTCTATGTACATCAGGCTGTTCACCGGCTTCTCGCCTTCGCCTATCTTGTCTATCCTTGTCTGTATTATGTTTATCTGCCTCTGCATGTTCTCAAGGCTCATGGGATTCGGGTTCTGGGACTGCAGCTCCCTGGAGTACTGGAATTCAAGAAGCCCCCTCTTGGTCTCAAGCTCCTCCCTGTGCTGCTGTATATCCTCAGCAGAGACTATGATGTTGAACTTGAATGGGAAGTGTATGTTCATTACTGCCTTCTCCCACTTCTCTGGCGCGGCGGTGATCTCAGGCTCCTCCTCGGTCTCCCGCTCTGTTGCGAAAACGTAGTTGTATACGTTGGCAGTTATGTAGCCCGTAGCATAGTATATGCCATTGGAATACTTGATCACGGAGTCCTGGCCGCTGGTTATCGTGAAGCCCTTTGCAGGCACTATTGTTATCTTGAACAGCTTGGTGAACAGCGGCATTATGAGAAAATCTGCGAAGGCCATCAGCATGAGCACAAAGAATGACAATCCTGCAAGCGCGTACACGAATATGCTCACTATACCGAATCTGGAAGAGAACATCGTAGCAAGAAGTATCGCTAGCACACAGACAGCCATGTATATTATCGTGTTCTGGTCCATCCCATCAGCCCCTAGTCGCCTGGTACTTCATCACTTCTCCTATCGTCGCCGGAGGTATCATGTAATCAGGTTCTATGTACGTTAGTATCTCGTTGCCCTGCGCTACAGTAGCAGTTATGCCCAGCGTTGCGCTTATGCCTGCTGCAGCCTCATCGGCCTTTATGGCAACCAGGTTCGTGGCTTCGTCCTCCGAATTCCCAACGGCAGTGACGCTTGCGTATACCTCTATGTCCTGCGAGTTGGTCCTTGAGACATTGTCGAGCATGTTCCTCCACATCGTCACTTCGCCCTTCACCCTCTCAAGCGCCTTCGGATCTGCCTTGCTGTCTGACTGCAGAGTATTGTACCTCGCTTCGGAGTCGTTGAGCCTTGCTGTGACCTTTGCTATGTACTCATCCTTGTTTATCGAATGCAGCTGCGAAGATATCCTCATCGGCGTCTTGCTTATGCTTACAAGCCTGCCGAAGAGGAGGGCAAAGTTGTATTTCTGCTCATCATCCATCTCGGTGGCAGAACTGTTGGACGGCACTTTTATGAATGCAGTTGCATATACCGTATCTCCCTTCCTTACCAGTATTGCGCTGCCGTTTGGAGCTAGATAGTACGGATCAGTGTCATCTATCACTGCGATGTTGTTCTTCATGTACGGTAGTGCCCTGATCAGAAAGAAGTAGTCTTTTGTGGCATATGCCACTAGTGCGGCGGAGAAGGATATCACTGCAAGTACCAGTACCAGCGGCGAGAAGTTCGCCGGCACGAAGCTTATCGATACTGCGACTACAAATGATATCGCAACAATTATGGAAAATATGAGGCTCTGACTTCCGCTATCCAATCATACCACTTGCCTACTTATCTCAGCTAAGGCTTATTAAAATACATACAAAAATAAGTTATAAAGCGTTGTGTTGCGATAGCGTCAGCCCGTCAGCTGGCCTACATCGAGATCTGATGGACCGCCGGGGCCTCCGCTTGGTTTTGGCTTGGATCCTCTCTTCTTAAGCTCTGCGTTAGCAGTGTCGCGTACTGTTTTGTCTTGGTCTGCAGCCATCTTTGCAAGCATCTCGTTGGTCGAGTTGGGGTTCTTCGCAACTGCCACCTTGACGTCAGAAGTTGGAGATGCAGAAAGTATCGTGCCTAGAGATTCTGCACTGGCCTTTGGATTCATCGCCAGGGAGCTGAAGACTCTTGACGTGTTCTTGGCATTTGATTCAAGATCTGACAGACGCGCTTCTGCTGCCCTTTTTGCATCCTCTGACATTGACGCCTTGTTGACTTCCATATACTGCCTCTGTTTCTCCGCCTCTTCAAGAGCCTCATGTGCGCGCTGCTTCTCGGCATTTGCCCTCCTTCCGATCTCGTCATCATCCATGTTCAGGTTCTTGTTCCTAAGTGCTGCGGCCCTTACCATGGGGCTCTCATCATTTGAGAGTCGATTAAGCTCATCTGGTGGCAGCCGTGAGTTAAGCGCAGCAGCAGCCTTTAGATTATTCAGTTTGTCTATTGTTTCTTGATTGAATGTCGGGCCTCTGCTCCTCTCGCCTGCAGTTGCGGCGCCAACACCGGCGACGCCCTCACTCATCATCCTCTGTCTGATAGCAGCTATCTCACCATCTATTAATTTTATATGTTCTTGCAGTAGCTCGGGCTTCCTTGTCTGCGCTATGTGCATCTCCCTGAGACTTAGGAGCCTGTCAGCGGCCCTGTTGGCCTTTTCTGATTCCATGTTGGAAAGACGCTCGCTGGTTATCGATGATGCGCGTATCTGGTCCTTGCTATTGGATCTGAGGGTTGATAAGGCAGGGCCATTGATTATTGCAAGTCTTCTTAAGAGCTTTGCCGAGTCTATTGAGGTGTCTTTAAGACCGGCAGTGCGTACGTTCTCTCTTAGCTGCTGGCCGACAGAATGTGCCGCACCTCTTAAACCTCCTCCGCCTTTTGCGCCACTATGCGCAGCCTGTGCTAAGTGCAGTGCTCCTGCAACTCCTGCTCCGACTATGGTCCTTGACCCACGCTTATGTGCTTCGTCATAACCTTTCCCTATCTCCTGCCTGGCAGCTTTTCTTGCAGACCTCCAATCTGCGCGCGTCATGTTATCGACTCCTCCCTTTGATTTGACGTATTCATCCATGCCAGCTCTAGCTCGCCTGCCTGCCTGCGCCAGTTTATCATTCTCGGGATTTGGGCCGCCTCCTGTTGCTCTCTGCGCCTTAGTTACAAGGTTCCTTATGCCTTTCCTCCCCTGGCTCAGAAGCTTGAGTCCTGGAGCCATCATAAACCCGGTTGCAGATGCAAACTGCTTGTGCGTTGACTTGCCCATTCCGACTTTAGGCGCAGCTGCACCAATATCAGTTTCTCTGCTCGACCTTCGCTTAGCAAGGCGGGCGCCAGGATAATGCTCTCTTGCCTTATTAAATGCCCTCTTTGTACCTCCTACCGCTGCAGTTGCAGCCCTTGAAAGAGGGTTCCTTTTAACTGCCCGTGGGTTGCTTCCAAGGTTTCTAGCCTTATTCGCAGCTCTGCCTGCCCTGACTTCACGTGCCGTCTGCCTGACTGGCTTGTAAGCAACAGTCCTGGCCACATGGCCTGCAGCAGACTTTACCTTTCCCCATTTAGTAGCCCTTCCTGGAGTAGCACCGGACACCTGCGCTACGCCTGATTTCTTTTCACGCTTCGCTGCCTTCTTGATCCTGTGTTGATCTAATCTTGCACCTACACGTTGTGAGAATTTCTTCCCTGCAAACCGGTTTAGTCTCTTCAGAGCTTTCTTTCCTGCGCCGACGGTTTTCCCAAAGCCCCTGCCATATATGAATGCTGCAGCGAAGTTGAATGCCTGCTTGCCGGCTATAGAAGCCTTTCCACCTGGATTTATTCCTGCGAGGGTGGTAAGGCCGAAGAAGTTGAATAGACTATATCCTCTGTTGAGACCTGCAGATGCGACAAGTAGTATTAGTATTATAAGTATAGGTATGAGCGCATTGATGGCTCCTAATGAAAGTATAAGGCCGAACACAAATGGCATCATGATGCTCACTGCTTTATGTTCATTTAGGCGTTTTAAGGTATAAATAGCTATAGCAACGCCCTCAGCTTTGACGATGTCTTGCCCATTCCTCCGAGAATCTCGGCCATCTGGGTTATTATCATGTAGGTCATTGCCAGTATGAGTGCGGGGAAGAAGAGGATCGAGAGCCAGTATGAAGACATGGTGCTCCTTGCCTGCGACAGGGTGCCTACAAGTGGGGTCGATGGAGAGGCAGCTTCAGGTAACGAACTCTGCACGCTGTTGCTATACTGGTTGAGTACGCTCTGCGCCTGAGTCAGCTGCAGCTGTATGCTGTTGCTCGTGAAGTAATACGCCACGGAGAACAACATTGGCATTATGAAATAGAAGCCTATGGCTATCGCCATCATCATGCCGCCCAGATTCCTTGTAGGGAAGAGCGCGCGGAATATTATTCCAGGTATAAGGAATACCGGTATTGCCGCATACATGAAGAAGGTTATCATGTAGAATTGTGTATAGAGCGATATGAGCGCCTCGAACATCATACCGATTATCGAGAATGCTGGCCAGAAGAACAGATAGTAGAACGGCAGCGTGAGTATTGGAAATATGTCTGGTATTTCGAGGCCAAATGCCTGGCCCTGGAGACTGAATGTAGTGTATGAATCGTCAACTGCGGCTATGTAGAATATGTTTGTTGCAGTGGCATACGTGACGTTTATCGTGGTGGAGATGTAAGTTAGGGCTGCGTCGTACGGATTTATCGCGCCGACGGTAAGCGCAGGCAGGAGACCGAACATAACAGCGGCTATGAACGTGAACATCAGCGCCATTATCGCTGTGGCAGTTGCCTCGTAGAGCTCTGCAGTTCCGAACTGCCTGAGTCTGTCGTTTCTCAGAGCTATGCCGAACATGAAGATAACTGCGGCTATGGTGTATGAGAGGGTGACGGCTATGAAGAGTATTGGGAAGTACTGGGCCCACTCACGCGATATTATCGGATCGGAATTTGTGCAGTACCATGGCGCGAAATTCTTCACAACTGCAGAACTGCCGGTGCCGCAGTAATTGGACAGGATAGGATACTGTGAGTGCGCAAGGCTCACTATAAGCAGGGAGATTGAAAACGCAATTATTGGTATCTTGTATTTCATGTTTACGCCTATATTATCCTAGTCAATATGGAGAATAGGTCCATCCTCTCTCCTATCGCCTTGGAAAAGTCAACTATGAACGCGTCAACGATTATCAAATTGAGCAGCGGTATGAGAATCAGGCCAGCTGCAACGAACCCGCCGTATATTATCAATGGCGTGAATATTGAGCTGAATGAGAATACTCCTCCAGTTATTACATTTATGGGCACAGACATTATTCCTGATACAAGTGTTGGCGCAAGGTCAAGGAGAGTGCATGCGTTTCCTGACACGGGAAGGCCCTGGCATGCGGTTGCCTGTGCCCCTTGTATGGCAGTGTCCATGAAGCCATATGTGACGGATGCCATTAGCGGGAATACAAACCCGAGGCCGATTGCAAAAGCTATCATGGCACCTCCAAAGCTCTTAGTGACCTCGAACGACCTCGCAAGCAATCCAAGTATCAGGAATATGGAGAGTAGGAGCATTGATGAGCTGAGCAGTATCTGCAGCAGCTGCGATACAAGCACTGCGGCAAAATACGCCTGGAGGTATGGCACTATGTATTGGTGCACAAGTACTATCGGGAAGAGCTGCAGCGAGAAGCTCACACCTATACCGGATCCTGTGGACGGATTTATAGGAAAATCTGGCACTGAAGGCGCTATTGTGACATCTGGATTCAGGCCGCCGATTATAGATATCCAATATATAGATGAGGTGAATGATGCAGCGCCTTGATTGAAGGAGTACAGATCGCAGAGAGAGAGCCCATATATATCGCTTATGCCAGCGGAGGAGGGGTTGTTTCCAGAGACGTTAGGGTTGCATGCACTGGGCAGTATTCCCAGAGTATTGAAGGCTGCAGTGGGATTGAAGCTGCATATTGCCGTTGAGAAGCTCAGGAATATCAGTGCAAACACTATGGTTATTAGCACATCATATATCTTGGCCCGCGCCCATACCTTTATATCGTTCCTGCCCAGAAAAGGGCTGAGCACATATATCATCGCCACTACAACTATCACTGCAAGTGCAGCAACGAGTATGATTGGGAACCAGATGTTGGGGCCTGCGGTGAGGAAGCTTGTTATGCTGCTGGTGCAGTAGTTGCTGAGCAGTATGCCTATTCCTATCAAAGCGTTTATCATCATAGTATCCTACTCAATGCCCTTGATCCCTGCACGGATGGCGCCCCGAGAAGACTGCCTATCTTCTCCACCAGCTCATATGATATGAGCAGGGCTATTATTAAGCCTACGAGGTTTAATCCGCTGAACTCTATGCCTTCTATGAACGAGAAGGTGTCGGCATAATAGACATCGCCGAAGTTGAAACTCATCAGGCCTATGTAATCACTGGGCGATGCCGTAAGGAAGCTGTTCGTATTGCAAAGGATCTGCATGCTTGATGGCGTGCTAGGATTCGAGCAGAAGCCCTGGCCTGCGCCAGCATTAGTGACACTTGGTATTCTCACGGAGAATGGGTATATAAGCGAAGGGAATATTATGTAGAAGGCTATGAACAGCGCAATGAGCGAGCCGCCGGCGGCTCTAGTCCAAGGGAATGACCTGAGGGCAATGCCCACATAGAACAGAAGGGGGAACAGAAAATACACTATCATTAGCAGCACTATTATGAACATGCCAAGGAACATTGTGCCGAAATACGTGGTCTGAGCGTCCCATAGAAGAGTGGTGACCAGAGCCATGCCCTGAAATGGCACGAACGCCACACCAAAGTCGTTTGGCATCAGGTGTATGGTAAGCCCTCCTGCAGGAGGGCTGCCTGTGGCGAAGATGTTGGTTATGTATAGGTTGAGGAATATGCCGAACCAGTTCTCAAGCCCTGCCAGTATTATGTTCGTCTGCACATTGCTGCATATTGTAGTATACAGGCCGTATGCTGAAAGCGATGAAGGTATACTTGTGCCGGTGCTAAGTGATGCTAGGTTGGCGAAGAAGTAGGCCGGACTGGCGGCGAAGGCTATTCCTCCTCCCACTATGGCCAGTATCACCAGATTCACGAATGATTCAAGGAATTCCGTCTTCGCGAATGTGAGCAGTGTCTGCACCTGGAAAGCATAGCCAATGGCATAGACCAGACCAAGGACCATGAACACCATGAGTATCACGAGCAGCGTCACGGAAACTATGGCGCCGTAGCCAGTTATCTTTGCAAGGGTTGGCACATACGTATTGCCCGTCCTGGAGAAAAGCGCATTGCAATCTATCACAGGATTTGGCGACGCTGCTACGGCTGCCTGCGCAGAGAGCAGGATAAAAGCAGTTATTGCTAAAAGCGCGAGCCTATTCATGGTGGTGACCTCACAGGAACCTCGACAGACCTATTATGGTAGTCTCTCCTCCTATCAGTGAGGAGAGCCCAGTCAATGCAGATAGCATTACCAGTGCGTTAAGTATCGGGAGTATGAATCCGGCGATAGAGATTATGCCATACATGTTCACTAGCGACGTGAACGCAGCGATCATGTTGTGAGGAGCTACCTGCGATATGCAGCTTGCGCCACCAGTCGGATTGAAGAAGAAATCTACGAGGCCGTTGGAGCCTATGCTGAAGTTGTTTGTAAAAAGGGACATGAGCACTGTGACTGGCAGCGCTGCGTTTGTAATCAGTGTTGATATCAGTATCTCGGCTTCAATAGGCAATATCGTGCCGGTCGGATCATTTGGGTAGCAGCTGTAGAATGATATCAGGTTTGCTGCATTTGGAAAGGAGTACAGGCTTAGATCCTTCCTCACATAGCATGGTGGCTGCGAATCGAACGGATTGCCTTCGTTTGGAGGCATTGGGCCGCATGCATTCATTGTCTGCGTGAAGCCTGATGGCTGTATGCCCTTGTATATGTAGCTTGTCTGGAGCTTTGTCTGGTCAGTGTAGCAATAGAGCACGTTCCCGCCGTTGCTTCCTGATATAGGTCCGAAGCCGCAGAGGGCCATTCCAGGAATCTGGCTTGCACCTATGAACGGCTGGCTGGAGAGATTGTTCAATGAGGAATACTCAAGCAGGAACAGAGTAGGCAGTATCAACAGACCCACAAGAGTGGCTGCAATAATCAGTCCTCCTGCCCTCCTTGTGAAGGGTATAGTTCTGAGCACTATGCCGGCGCCTAGCAGGTACGGCCAGAACATTAGCAGCATCAGCACTATAACAAGCTCAAGGACCATCATGTAAGTGGATAAATTTGCCTGCGTGACTATTGAAGGCATTACGGTCCTCTGAAGCACGTAGCCGTGGTACGGTTGGTAGACTAGCTGCACCTCTTCCAGAGTTGGAGAGAACGGGTCTGCGCATGTGACAGGGAAGCATTCGCCTATGAACGGCTTGAGGTTCCTTAGGAAGAAAATGAGGCTGTCGAAATTGTACAGCGCGTTGAGCTCGAATATGGATTGGTTTGTCATGTTGGCTATTACCACGTACGTTGCAGCAAGGCCATAGTCAAGGTTTGTTGTAATCTGGTCAGCGCTGCTCTTTGGCCCATTCGCCCCTATCAGGTTCTGGCACACAGCAGTGGTTGGCTCTGGAAGACCGAGATCATACTTGTTTGAGCTAAGCATCCATATTTGATTGTTCTGTAGGTAATTGTTGCAGATATTTGAAAAATCAGATGTGTGCGATCCAAGAAGGCCGGAGAAGCTTATTGATGCTGACGTTCCGAAAAGGTAGAGCACCCCGACTATTATAACCACAAGAGCTATGCTGCCTGCGGCCTGCTCGACCTCAGATATGGCCGCGCTCTTTATCCTGTTGTTGTTGAGCAGATAGCCTATCATGTAATATATGCCTGCAAGTCCAAAGGCAATTAGGGAAGCTGCGAATATTATCGGAAACCAGTTGGTGAATGCAGAATAGGAAGAGACTATTGGCGTGGCTGAGAATACTGCTGGTGCCAGCGACAGTGCGGCAATTGCCATGCAGATTATGCTGCTTCTCATACATTACCCCAGAATGGACCTACGCCAATTATCCTGCTGACAGCGTTTAGACCCTTGGTAAGGCCCTGCGCGAATGCAAGTGTTATTGCCAGGTCAAGACCTATAAGCACAACGGCTTCAAACATGTACTCCGCAGTTTTAAGGGAGTACTCGACCATGATCTGCGGTATGTCGAATGTGGCCTCGAAGATTGCCTTCAATCCGCTGAGTATTCCTCCTTCCTGCGAAAAGCCGCTTGAGAAGAATGAGGAGGTTATCTGCAATCCGCAGAATGAGCATGATCCGGAAGTCAGGGCTTGCGGAGGCGTGTTGAAGAGATTGTTGACAGATACCTGTTGCAAGGAGTAGGCAGGAGTGAACTGGATGTAAGGATTGCACAGGGAACTGCCTGGAGTGCATGGGCTGCTGTATATCCAAGCCATTATGTATCCGTTCATGAGAATTGCCAGAGGTAGTATGAAGTAGAAGCCTATGGCTAGTGCAAGGAAGGTATCTGATGATTCTCTCAGCTTCGGTCCTGCAAAGGGTATAGACCTCATCACTAGGGCAAGGGGCACTATGACTGTAAGCGCCAGTGCCTCTATTATAGGCAGGATCAAGTATATCATGAACAGCACTCCGAACGCCACTACGATCATTGGCTCGAATGTCGCTCCCAAGGCACCCGAGAATCCGAAAAGGGTGCCTACGAATCCTGCGCTGAAGCTTACTCCTACATACTGGTATATCAAGGCTTCTAGGGTCTCCTCAATGGTGCTTGCTATGTTCGCATTCACAGCGAGCAGCACTGACTCCGTGTATATCTGCGAGAAAAGCGAGAGACCCTGCGTGAACATCAGGTTGCCGATGTACGATTCTGCGAACTGCATCGGATCCTGGTATGAAGTATGTATTATTTTAGATGAAGATACGGTAAGCGCTGCTCCAGTCTGGCAGGATACTGCAGAGAACCCTATGAGCACCATTATTATCATTATGCTCACCACGCCCTGAAATGCCTCGTATTTCGCCGCACCACGCAGCTTCTCCCTCATCGAAGCAGAGAATATGCCACCCAGTGCATAGATTACTGCTGATATGGAAAACGAGAGCAGTATGACAAGCAGGTTTATCTGTATCCAGTTATTTGTATTCAGGCTGCCTGTGCCTGTCGGAGTGCCACCGAATACGCAAGCTCCTGTATAAGATGTCGGAGG
>JAJYVC010000012.1 GCA_021792235.1 Microcaldota archaeon | reverse complement strand
CGTGCAGCGTGTTTGTTATCTTCCTGAGATCGCCTTCGCTCACATATATCAGTGCCTCAATGCCCCTGTCATCTATGTCAAGCTTCTCTCCCTTCACTATCCTCTCTATGTACTGCCTCATCTCCTCCTCCCTTAGCGGCTTGAACCTGAGCACCACGCACCTGCTCTGTATCGGCTCTATTATCTTGCTCGCATAGTTTGCACTGAGTATGAACCTAGTGGTCGATGAGTACTTCTCCATCGTCCTTCTAAGCGCATGCTGCGCCTCAGAAGTCAGTGCATCAGCCTCATCAAGGAATATTATCTTGACAAGCCCGCTTGATAGAGGCAGGGTCTTCGCAAACTCCTTGACCTTCCCTCTTATGATTTCTATGCCTCTCTGGTCGCTTGCATTCAACTCAAGGAAAGCCATGTTGATGGAATCTCCGTACAACTCCTTGGCCATTGCAACTGCAGAGGTGGTCTTTCCTACTCCCGCAGGCCCGGAGAATATCATGCTCGGGAAGCTCTTCTCCTTAACGAAGGCTCTTAGCCTGTCCACTATCGCAACCTGGCCTATTATGTCATCAAGCCTTGCGGGCCTGTACTTTTCAGTCCACTGCTGGTCTAGTAGCTCCAAGAAAACCCCCAAAGCATTAGTCAAATAATATGCTACTTATAGTATTTTATTTATTCCTGTACCATTCGCGTATTTGCCTGAGGGTATAGTAAGCATGATCCACGTAGAAGTCGGCCAAGGCCTTTGAAACTGCGTTGGAAAGCGCAAAATCCATTGAGCTGAAGAATGCCTCAGCCACTTGTTCCACAGGCGCATGCCTCAAGCACTGCGCAAGCCAAATCCCTTTGGCTCACTACTTCCATTTCCGCTTGCTCCAGCATTCTCGTGATAGAACCCAAGTAGATATACCTTCGCTTCCATCCTCTTTTCGTAAGTTGACATGCCCGTAAACTTCCCGTGCATTATCCCCTCTACCTGGTCCTTGGCGGCCAATTCGTTTCGTATTGCCGGATATATAACTGCAAGTTTAACTTCAAGATAAAGATCATTGAATGTCTTGTCTATCTCGCCAAGGGGCATGGCATCGTTGCGCATGGCGACGTGCACAGCCTCCGCACGTATTCCCAGGTCGCTATCCAGCAGCTTTCTCGCACTCTTTCAACCAGAGCCATCCCGCTCGGAATCTTGGCGTCCTCCTCTTTCCTGCAAACCTTTTGGTCTGTGTCTTGTGCAATACTGATTGCAATTTCTGTAACTGGTGCCATGAAACGTTCATGGGCCCATGCTTGAGGGTTTCCGGTAAATCCTCGAAATCTTAATTCCTTGAAGATTTGCTCTCCGGATTTCTGAATCCTTGCCTGACGTCCCAAATTGAATTGGCAGGGGAAGGTCTCCCGACGTAAAGGAGCTTGCGAAAACGTTTGGTATGATCTACTAAAATATGTATGCTACACTAAAGATATCTCTCTATATCTTCCAATTCAGTTGAGTATCTGCTAGAATAAGCTTGATTATTTTGGATATAATTCATAATAAAGCGGTATCGTAGTCTTATGGCCTGATGCGTCTTTGAAATGCGCGTGACTTCCTTTTGTACCAATATAGGCATAGCCATATTGCTTCGTCAGTGTCTTTATCAGTATAGCACTTTTTATGGGCCTGAGTTTACTGACCAAGAAATCATGCCAGATTTTGTATAATTTTTGCCTTTACTTTATTAACAATAGTCTGACTATACTCTTTCTCGTGCTTTAAAACATCTTCAAAAACAAGGCTTACTGCTTCCTTAAGATTTTCTTTTAACTACTTTAATGACTTAGCCTGAGTGTTCGCATGGAGCTCTCTAACCGTACCTGCATAGTACTTTCCATCCTTCGACACATCTGCCTGAAATCCGTATATGTCTATCTTCATGCTTATTGCCTAGCTTTATTACGCATATTAGATATTTATAATTGTCCCATCCCACTGCCGTCCTTTTATAAGAGTTCATATCTCTCACTCAGACGTCAAAGCCTAATTCTGTCGTCGAAAAATTAAAAACTTGCAGGGGAAGAGATTTGAACTCTTGCATCCGCTAAGGAAACGGGTCCTAAGCCCGTCGCATTTGGCCAGGCTCTGCCACCCCTGCATAATGGTGGGTTAACCGCTCAAGATATATAAATCTGGGAGGATATAACTTATTGCCATGTTGTTTTGATGATAAATGCCAGATACGTGCGCGAAAATATCCAACGCATAAGGAAGTCAATGGAGGTCAGGAAGAGCGACTACCCTGTCGATGAACTGCTCCGGCTTGACGAGGAATCAAGGAAGATAAGTGCAGAAGCACAACAGCTCAGGTCGCAGAGGAACAAGGGTAGTCTAGAAGTTGCCGGGCTGAAAAAATCAGGAAAGGAGGCCAGCACGGAGAAGATGGCAGATCTTGCAAGGATAAAGGCAAGGATAGATGAGATAGAGGCCCAATTACCAAAATATCAGGACAGGATTGAGGAGCTTCTATGGAACATGCCGAACACGCTTCACGATTCGGTTCCATACGGCAAGGGCGACACTGAAAATGTAGAGGTAAGAAAATACGGCGATATCCCTGTACGGAAACCTGCCATTGGTCACGAAGAGGTTCTGACAAAACTCGGGCTTCTGGACATAGAGCAGGCTTCAAAGGTGGCCGGAGCAAGGTTTTTCTACTTAAAGGGAGATCTCGCACTGCTTGAGCAAGCCCTTATACACTTCGCCATATCCGAACTCACAAAAAAAGGATATGCACTTGTTGCACCTCCAATGATGATGAAGCGGGACTACTACAGGGGAGTTACAGCTCTTGGCGATTTCGAAGAGATGCTCTACAGGGCCGCCGAAGCAAAGGAGTCCCAGTCTAAGAAGGATGCAGAGCACATAGATGAGGAGCTCTTCATGATCGGGACCTCAGAGCATCCTATAGCAGCAATGCATGCCAATCAGGTATTTTCGCTCAAGGACCTGCCAAAGAGGTATATTGGCTTCAGCCCGTGCTTTAGAAGGGAGGCTGGTGCGCACGGAAAAGATACCAAGGGAATATTCAGGGTGCATCAGTTCTACAAGGTCGAGCAATTCGTGTTCTCTACTCGAGATTCATGGGGTATATTCGACGAGCTCATTGCCAATGCTGAAGACCTCTACAGAAAGCTTAAGCTGCCCTACAGGATAGTGAACATATGCACAGGAGACATAGGGGTTGTTGCAGCCAAGAAATACGATCTTGAGGCATATATGCCTGCGCAGGGCACGTATCGCGAGATGGTGTCCTGCTCAAACTGCACCGACTGGCAGTCAATGAGGCTGGACATAAAATATGACGAAGGTACAGAAAGGAGGCATGTGCACACCCTAAACTCAACGGCGATAGCGACCAACAGGGCAATGGTTGCAATAGTTGAGAACTACTTCAATGATGATGGGACCATAACAGTCCCTGATGTTCTGGTGCCGTACATGGGCAAGGACAGGATAAGATAATTTACGGTGTTTGATTGGTTATTAAAGCCTTAGTCATGGATATGGATGGTACGCTCTTCGATGCGAAGAAGAAGACAAAAGCTAATCGCATCAGCCTCAAAATGCTACACAATTATCTCAATGAGACTGGAATACTGCAGAGGATGGAGAAGGAAGAGATAATCAGGATAAACAAGGATGTGATGAACGACCATGTTACCACCACAATACGCAGCATAAGCAATAGGTACGGTATAGGAATCAAGGAGATAGGGTCACTGGCCTACGACATTCTTCCCGAAGATGTCGGGATAAATAGGGATGAGAGGCTTGTAAGGCAGCTTTCAGCGATATCCAAGAGCTATAAGCTCGCAGTCTTCAGCAATGGATACGAGATATGGGTGAAAAGGGTGATAAGATCGCTGGGTCTGGGAAGCATAATAAGGAAAAGCATGATAGTGTCTCCTCCCAACATGGGTAAGTATGTAAAGCCTGAGCCGGGGTCTTTCGCCATGATGCTAAAGAAGACCAGGCTTAGGAGGAGCGATATACTGTTCTTGGACGACAAGATGCAGAATGTGTCAATGGCCAGGAAAATCGGCATAAGGTCAATGCTGGTTGACAACAGCGGAAGTAATAAAATTAATTCCATATACTCAATACTTGACAGGATCGCGTTAGGGAAGGTGAAGTAGTTCGGTAATCTTAATGAAGAATGAATACAACATACTAAGGGAGATAAAGAGGCTCAAGTCAGTGAGAGGCTACGGCACTGAACTGATAAGCGTATACGTGCCTGCAGGTTTCAACCTTGCAGAGGAGGTTAGCAAGCTAAGGTCTGAGCACAGCCAGTCAGGAAACATAAAGTCAAAGCCGGTAAGGGACCATGTGCAGAGCGCACTCGAGAAAATAATGCAGTACCTTCGGCTGTTCCGCGAAACTCCTAAGAACGGCATCGCCATATTCTGCGGCAACATATCGGACAATCCAGGAAAGACGAACATAGAGCTTTTCTCCATGGAGCCGCCATTGCCGCTGAAGGTCAACATCTACAGGTGCGATTCGACTTTCCTGCTAGAGCCAATAGAGGATATCGTGGGCTCAAAGGACACATATGTTCTTCTTGTGCTGGACGGAAGGGAGGCCACAGTAGCTACGTTGAAGGGATTCCACATACAGGTCATAAAGAAACTCAATTCTATGGTTCACGCAAAGGTCAGAAAAGGCGGCCAGTCAGCTGCAAGATACGAGAGAATTATAGAGGAGAGCATAGGCCAGTATTACACGAGGGTATCCGACATAATAAATTCAACCTTCGAAGCAAGCCAGTTCAAGATAAAGGGGCTCATAGTAGGCGGACCCGGGCCAACAAAGGAAGGCTTCGTAAAGCAGAATTCCCTTAATTACCAGATAAAGATACTCGGTACCTTCGACACTGGCTACACCGATGAGTACGGGCTCCATGAGCTTGTAGAGAAGTCATCCGAACTTCTCAAGGAGCAGCAGGCCGTTCAGGAGAGGAAGGTGATAGAGCGCTTCATGCAGGAGATAGTGAGGAAGGAACTGGCAACATATGGATACGAGAATACAAGGAAGGCACTTGAGGCAAAGCAGGTCAGCACCCTGATAATAAATGACTCACTCCAGCTCGACGTAGTAAAATACAAGTGCAATGCCTGCGGCGCATTGATAGAGAAACTTGAGCTCTCCGGCCACAGGGAACCCAAGCACGATGACGGAGGTACGCTAGAAATAATATCAGTCAATGACGCGATAGAGGAGCTGATAGACCTTGCCGACAAGAGTGGCGCAGACACGCTATTCGTTTCAAGTGAAAGCTCATACGGCAGGGAGTTCTTGATGGGATTCAAGGGCATAGGTGCGCTTCTCAGGTACAGGATCTAGATCTCAGCATAAATCCGGTTACTATGGTGCAGTATAGCTTGAATACCAGTTTGCGCTATATGATATCGAAGTCTCAACCCCGTTGTTGCCATTTCCAGAATAATCGTTGGCATTGCCGTTCAGCGGCCACCATCCTACTAGGTTCCTTAGGTCTATGGGCGTTCCCCCGATTCCTTCCAGATATAGTGTTTCAATGCCATTGGCACTTAAAGAGGTGTTGTAGACCTGAAAGTCTGCCATATTTCCCTGAAAAAATCTTCCATCATCTGCATTGGCTATATAAAATAGTGGTTGCTGCGGTCCCCAAGCTATGGGGCCGGTTAACCCGGACTGGCTTCCGATCAAAACTCCATTGATGTATACATTAATGGCGTTTGCGCCTGCATATCCGTTCCATTCAAAAGCAACAAAAGACCATGAACCAATTGGCAGATTGCTTACAGGTATCAACAGCTGGTCTGAAATGGCACCATTCTGCACTTCAAAATATATGTTTGCTCCGTCCAGAGTTGCTACAATACCGCCACTAGTTGCCCCTAGCCCTTCACCACCAAATATGCCAGGATATTGGTCGTTTGACCAACTTGATGGATTTATCCAAAATGAGGTGGTAAATGCGCTGAAAGGTCTTGCTGATGCAGGCAACTTAATGTCCGCAGTCTGTCCGTTGAACTGCGCGACGAATTCAGGAATGTTGTTGGTGCATGCACCAGAGAGCTGTGCACCGCCATAAATGTTCCTTACAACGCTGCACGATCCGGGCTGCGCCTTTGGCTCGCGAGAGCCCGAGTTGAAGATGCCCAATGCAAACAGCGAGACAAGTACTACTGCTATTATTAGTATGGCCCACGCGTATGTGGTCAGATACTCCATTGCGCTCTGTGACTTCATGATTTTATTACCCTGCCATTTATTATATCTCTTTGCCCTGCGCGCTCGCAGACATTCTTTCCAAACATTAACTGCCACTATTCATCCAGACTTGTATAACCTTTTAAAGCTTAGTATTTAATCTGTATTGACTTCTGAAATTTTGGGGATTCTGATGGTTGAAAAGAGGGTATTCAGTCTGTACGAGATAGAGCAGTTCATAAAGGAGGCGGGCGCTGAGAAGGTGACCGAGGATGCAGTGCGGGACCTTGAGCGGGAGATAGAGAAGCTCGCGAACACCATAACCAAGAAGGCTATAAGGTATGCCGAGCATGCGGGCAGGACCAAGCTCATAAGGACCTCTGACGTTCTCTTAACAAAGGAGATGGGCTCAGACTACCATTACAAGACTCCCGAGAGTTTGAGCAGCAGCGCAAGCACTACGAATCCTCCTTCAAGGAGCGTAAGATAGTTACTGATATCGTTTTCAGTAGCCTTTCCACCAGACAGGTTCATCACAAGGTGCGTTAGGCTATACGTCTTCCTCCCATAAGGTGACTTGAAGGTGCCGTCACGCTGCCTTATGCCAAGGTCAGTGACGTTGAACCTCCTTCTCAGATGCAGGAAGAATTCTATTATCCACGGCATGAATATTATTACTCCGAAGACCTCGGCGTTTCCCATGACCATTATCGCCACAAGGGTGCCTCCTACAGCATAAGTGAAGCTGTCCCCGGGAATTATCCTGGCCTTGTAAATGTTGAACGGCAGAAATGCGGCAATGGCCACGAACAGTAGTGATGAGAGCAGCAGCCCCATGTAGCTTCCCCAAAGCAGGGAATACAGCACGAGACCGAAGCTTGCAACCACTCCCATTCCAGGCTGCAGGCCGTCAAATCCTCCCAGGAGGTTGAATGAGTTAGAGACGAATATCACTGCGAGCGGTATCACAATAAGAGGATACAGTATTCCCAGGCTCAGATTTCCAATGAACGGTATGATGATGTGATTCACCCCGGCGTTTATCGCCATGAGTGGCAGTGCGCCCAGAAAGGTAAGCAGCGGCTTCTGCCACTGCTTGAGCCCCTTCCTTATGTCCTTCATGCCGGTTGATGAGACCCTGCTGGCCTTCACATTTATATCGTCTATAAAACCGACCATCGCTATGAGCATTATGGAAAGCGCTACAGCAAGTAGTACGGCAATGTGAAGGATAGGGTGAAATATTCCGAAGCTTCCCCCGAAAGTGTAGGTCAGTATGCCAACTATTATCCCAAATGCAACTGCAAGGCCGCCGCTGCTTGGCACCTTTACGGGCCTGCCCTTGTTCCTATCCTCAGCTATTATGCCTGCGCTTGTGAAATATGGCATTATGAACTTTATTCCGGCCAGAGTAACAAAGAAGGTTATAAGTGCCGGAACTATGACTGTAAGGTACGCCTGTGCCATACGCTAGAATATGGGGTAAAGCATATAAAAATGTACCTAGCATCTACGGTTGATGATGCATTGTATCTGCTGTATGAATTCCTCATAGCATTCCTATCTGTCGTTTTCTTCGGCATGCTCATGATAGATGTGGCCCCCTACCTGAAAAAGACGCGCGAGAACGAATCCCACAGCAGATTCAATCCAAAGGCCCTGGTTATCGTCCCGTGCAGGGGGATCGACATTGGCCTTGAGGATAACCTACGGTCGATTATGGGTCAGGGATACGGCAGCTACAAAGCGATAGCCGTAGTGGATAGCAGTTCTGATCCATCTGTCGCACACATACGTAAGGTTGGCATGAAGTTCATAACCTCGTCAGTTGGGAAATCAGGCAGGGCAAGCGGAAAGGTGCGGGCAATAATCACTGCATTGATGACATTCAGGGATTATCAAGCATATGTAATAGCCGATTCTGACATACGCGTGCGAAGCAACTGGCTTTCCGAGCTGATAAAGCCATTGGGCAGCAGTAAAATAGGGATATCCACCACCTTTCCAAAATTCGTTCCAAAGGCAGGCTTCTGGTCCAAGGTGAAATTCGTGTGGGGATTCGTAGGGGAGGGGCTGATGGAGAACAAGGGCACGCGCTTCGGATGGGGAGGCTCCCTCGCATTCAGGAAGGACCTCCTGAACAAGAATACGATGAGGCTGCTGCGTAATTCCAGGTATTCGGTGTCTGATGACATATCTCTTACAAAGGCTGCGAAGTCCATGGGGCTTGAGATCGCCTACGTAAGGCAGGCTCAGCCAGTGGTCAATTCTGCGGATTCGTTCGGGCAGTTCGCCGAATGGTCTACAAGGCAGTCTGCCCTCACGATTTTAGGATACAGCAGGAACCTCTATTATGGCATCGCGTTCTACACTGCAGAGATACTCCTTTTCGTCTCTGCATTTGTAATGTCCTACCTAATAACACCTCTCTTTTTGCTGTTTCTTGTACACTTCGTAAAAAGCGAGATCAAGACAGCGCGCAGGGCCGGGAAGCCAGATTTCACAATCGCACTAATAGTCGCCTTAATGCCGTTCATATATCTTTCAAACCTAATAGCCGCAAGCGGAACAAGTCAGATAACCTGGAGGGGCAGGCTGTACAAAATATAAAATCAATGCCACGGCCAGAGATTTCTTGGCCAACCCAGCATATTTAAACTGGTTTCTGCCTAATTGTATTATGTATTCCGAAGAGATACGGGCGCTATTCGAAAAGCTCGGCATAAAGGTGGGTGATACCATATCCGTGACTTCAGGTCAGGACATGCAGGAAGGGATTCTGATGCCCAGGACAGGGGCCGGGGGTAGCGACATAATAGTGGTAAAAAGGAAAGACGGATACAACGTAGGCATAAAGTACAAGAGCGGAACCAAGGTCTCCAAATTGTCAGAATCGCAGCCTCACCATTTCTTATTCCCAAAGGCCTCTGCCAGCGTTGACAGGTCCCTTGAAAGGATAGCCTTGCTTTATACTGGGGGCACGATAGGCAGCAAGGTGGATTATGTATCTGGTGGCGTATACATGCTTACAAAGCCGGAAGAGCTTATGCACGAGGTTCCGGAACTGGGCAGCATAGCCAACATAGATGTGCACAATCTGATGAGCATATCGAGCGAGGACATGACCTATGTTGAATGGCAGAAGATTGCTGAGGATGCTGCCAGTTCACTAAACAACGGTGCAAAGGGCGTTGTCGTGACCCTGGGGACCAACACCATGCACTATACAGCAGCAGCACTTAGCTTCATGCTAAAGGATCTTAATTCGCCTGTTGTGCTAACGGGAGCCATGAGAAGCAGCGACAGGGGCTCGAGCGACGCATTCGTGAACCTCATATGCTCGTGCAGCATAGCAGCAAAGAGCGATATTGCAGAGGTAGGCATATGCATGCATGGCTCAAGCTCCGATTCGAAGAACATATTCATAAGGGGCACTAAGGCGCGCAAGCTGCACACCTCAAGGAGGGATGCGTTCAAACCGGTTAACAGCGGCCCTCTGTGCTACGTTGACATAAATGGCAGCATCGAATATGCCGGTGATTACAGGCATGCTGCAAAATCGACAGGAAAGGTCCACGCTCAAACCGGTTTCGACCCAAAAGTCGCTCTCCTGAGGACGCATCCGAATTCAGATCCCGAAGTGGTGGATCACTACGTGAAGAAGGGATTCAAGGGATTGATAATCGAGGGAACTGGTATGGGCGAATTTCCGACCTCTCCAAGCATCAAGGGCCTCTCTTGGATAAGCCACGTGAAAGATGCTGTTGAATCAGGAGTCATAGTGGGCGGCACTTCTCAGTGCGTCTTCGGCAGGGTCAATCACACGGTTTACAGGAATCTGAGGGTGCTTGAGGACATCGGCGTAGTCAACTGCGAGGATATGCTTTCTGAAGTGGCATATGTCAAGCTGGGTTTCCTGCTGGGCAACTACGGGTCCAAGAAGGCCAGGGAACTGCTAGGTCAGGAAATTGCCGGAGAGATAACTAATAGAATAGAGTTCAAGAAAGACTTTGTTGAGTAGTGATGCTGTGAAGGATGCTGAATACTACAAAAAGCTAGGGTTCAAGTGCGGCCTTGAGATACACCAGAGGCTTGCAACCAGAGAGAAGCTCTTCTGCAGCTGTTCCACGGACCTAGAGAATGACATGAAGGTAGGGACTGTGGAGAGGAGGCAGAGGGCCGTGGCCGGAGAGCTAGGGGTCATCGACAGATCGACAAGCTTCGAGAGCAGCAGGGGAAGGAGCTTCGTATACAACGTGTTCAGGAAAAGCTCATGCCTCGTAGACATAGATGAGGAGCCGCCGCATGGGGTAAACGATGACGCAGTCGAGACAGCTATAAGATTTGCATCCGCATTCAATGCAAGGATACCTGACGAGATCGAGCCCATGAGGAAGGAGGTGGTGGACGGGAGTGATCCAAGCGCTTTCCAAAGGAGCATGATGGTCGCTTATGACGGAAGGTTGCAAGTCAACGGCAGAACCATACCTATAACCTCGATATTCCTGGAGGAGGAGTCAAGCGGCATAGAAGGCCAGTCAGGCGGATCGGTGGTGTACAATGTTGACAGGATAGGAATACCTCTCATAGAGATAGACACCGATCCATCGATACAGACGCCCAAGGAGGCAGCAGAGGTAGCGCTGAGGATAGGTCTCACACTCAGGCTTACTGGCAGGAAGGAAGGCGATGCCGTGTCATCAGAGGTGCAAAGGGGCATAGGCACGATAAGGCAGGACGTTAACGTCTCTATATTAGGGGGCACAAGGGTCGAGGTAAAAGGGCTTCAGGAGATAGAGTCCATGGCCCTCTTCATAGAGAACGAAGTGGAGAGGCAGTTAAGGCTTATAGAGCTCAAGAAGGCGCTCATCCAAAGGCACGCAGTTGTCGATAGGGATACAAAGGAGCTTACCGACCTGCTCGGGCATGAAAAAGGCAGGATAATTGCAGACTCTCTTTCGAGGGGAGGTATCGCCCTAGGCGCTAGGCTGCAGGGATTCGCAGGCCATCTGGGAGCAGAGATAAATCCCGACAGGCGCCTTGGCAGCGAGATAAGCGATTATGCACGGATGGCGGGCGTCAGGGGCATAATACACAGCGATGAGGATCTTCAAAAGTACGGTCTTTCATACGAAACCATAAAAGTTATAGGCGATAAGCTTGGCGTGCGAAAGGGTGACGCATTCATACTTATAGTCGCGGACAGGCAGCAATGCGAAAAGGCGATGAAATTCGCATTGGACAGGGCAGCGATGGCGCTTTCAGAGGTGCCTCCTGAAACAAGGGCTGTTGCAGATTCCAAGAAGGGAACTACCAGATTCATGAGGCCCCTGCCAGGCGGATCGAGGATGTATCCCGAGACAGACGCCCTGCCTATCGAGGTCAGATCCGACTACATCAAGAGCATAACGCAGCACACCATATACCTTGACCAGCGAATCTCGAATGTAGAGGCAGGGCTGAGCAATAGGCAGATAGGGGAACAGATGGTCTATTCACAGCACCTGCCCCTGTATGAGTACATAATCTCAAAAGTGAAGGGCATAAACCTTGTAGTGGCTACGACACTGCTCGAGAAGCTTAAGGAGCTCGAGCGCGCGGGCATAGACACCAACATCAGCAGGGATGTATTCGTTGACATATTCGGCCGGTACTCTAAAGGCGAAATAACCAAGGCGGGGATAGGGGAGGTAATGAGATACTCTCCAGAATCTGCCAGGGACGTGACTCGGATAATAAAGGAGAAGTCCCTTGAAAGAATCTCAGGCGAAAGGCTCAGGAAGATGGTCGAGGAGCTTACGGCCCAAGGTGGCAAGGATATAATCAGGGAAATGATGTCAAGGCACAGGTTGAATATTGATGGTGAAGAGTTAAACAAACTGGTTGGTGATAGGAAATGAAATACGATATAGTCGGATCGAACATGCAACACCTCGCCCTCACTATGGCTGATGGGGAGAAGATATATGCAGATTCAGGGACTCTTGTGAGCAAGACCGAGAACATAGTAATGACGCCAAGGCTTGCCGGAGGGATAATCAGCGCACTTGAAAGAAAGGCCACAGGCACCACGGCTCTACTTACGGAGTTTGCTTCTAAGGGAGGAGAAGGTACTGTTGCAGTGGCTGGCATATTTCCCGGGAAGATCTTCCAGATTACCCTTGGCGCAGGAGAAAGGTTCACCTCGGAAAGGCACGCATTCCTTGCTGCGGACGCATCGGTAAAGTACGATGTGCACGTACTTAGGATAAGCACGGCGCTATTGGCACATTCGGGATGGTACCTGCTTGAATTCGTAGGACCCGGAAATGTTTTCATACACGTATCAGGTGACATAATAGAGCACGATATAACCCCAGGCAATTCGATAGAGGTTGAGCCAGAGCATGTTGCAGGATTCGACTCACAGCTCTCATACAAGGTGAGGTTCGTTGACAACATACGCACTGCAATGTTTGGCGGCGTGGGCCTCTTCCTGGCAAAGTTCGAGGGCAACGGGAGGCTTATAACGCATGCCGTGTCAAGGCACAAGCTTTCAGCGGACATATATACCACGGCGATAGATGATCTCAAGAAGTGACTGCGTGCCAGAGATAGTATACAAGAACGCCGTATTTGGTATTGAGAAGTTCAAATTCCGAAAAGGCGGCCGCAACATGGATTTCTACAGGATGGTCGGCCCAAATTCCATAATAATACTGCCAGTGCTCGATAACGGAAGGATCCTGATCGAAAGGCAGTACCGGCCAGCCATAGGCCGATATCTGTATGAAATACCTGCAGGATACGTCAATGATGGGGAAGCACCGTGTGATGCCGCAAGGAGGGAGCTTGAGGAGGAGACAGGATACCGGGCCGGCAGGCTAAAGGCGCTGTTTTCCGCATATCCATCTCCTGGAATAAAAGCTGAGTTCTCAACCTGCTATCTTGCCACAAGGCTTGCAAAGACCCGGGCAAACAGGGATCCTGCAGAGATAATAGAGGTAAGGAAGGTCAGGTTAGATGACCTTGTAAGCATGATAAAAAGCAACAGGATAATCGACGTAAAGACAATAGCAGCGGTGCTCTTCTACATGAGATTCATTGCCAGTAAGCACAATCCCTCGACATCAGGTGCCAAAATCACAGGTTTTATGCAAAAACTGGGCCAAAAATAAAGCCGTATATATGATAAACTGCATCATATATACGTTGATAAAGCATGATGAAAAAGCCTATAACAAAAGGGATGTCTAATGAGCTCAATGTCGCATTGCGGCAGGTGCAGCGTGAGCTTCATCTTGCAGAGGATCTGAGGGCTGCGGAGAGGGGCAGGCTAGGTGCTGAATACGCTCAAACTGCAATGACAGTAGCGGCAAGGATGGGTATGAAGGCGCCAGGAGTAGTGAGCATGAGGAATGATGTTGCAGACGCATATGCGTACCGGTCCAATGGCCTAAGCAGCGTGTCAATTTCGGTAAGTACTGCAAGGACTCTCAAAGGAGAAGACAGGGCCGTAGTCATGGCGCATGAGCTAAGCCACATAAAGCACAACGATGGCGGCAGGACTGCGGCAGTGTACAAGTTCAGGCAGAGAGCCTCAAACGTTGCGGCAGCTGCCGCATTCTCCGCAGGAAGCGTCGCAGGGCATGTGTTTGGCCTTCATGGAGCTGCAGACATCGGCGTTTATGAAGGAATGATGGCAGCCTCTGCCGTAGGAGTTAAGCACATAACAAGAGCTTCGCTGCAGCCTGTCATATCTGTCATCAGTAGGATAGCGGAAAGGCGTGCGGACAGAGCATCGCTGATGGTAGCAGGGCCTATTGCCACTATCAAGATGCAGGCCATGAACATGAGGGGCGGCCTTTCAGCTCTGGACAGGCTCCTGGATGGAAACAGGGCAGGAGAAGCTGAAAAGGAAAAAGCTTCCTTAGCTGCAAGGCTGGGCTACGTGCAGGAAAAGGTCAGGAGATTCATGTACGCCACGCATCCGAGCACCGAGGCAAGGATAAAGAGCGCGATAAAGTACGCAAAGAAGTACGGAATAAGAGACGAGCAAACCGGTGCAAACTCCTAAAGCCCAGGAATTGAGCCCATCGCTCCATGCCGGGAGGATTCTGGCCCATCAAGTACTCTCCTTCTGGTATTGTCGTAGTCCCGGAGCTCCCTGCGAAGCCTCTTGTAGTCGGGACACAGTGTCGATACGACTTCCCAGAATCCTGCAGAATGGTTCATCTCCCTGAGATGGGCCACCTCGTGCGAAACTATGTAATCCTGAAGCCGCTTAGGCAGCATAGATATGCAGTAATTGAAGGTGATGGTGCCGTCGCTCCTGCACACGCCCCACCTCCTCGATTTCCTTGTTTTAACTGCCCTGTACGGCCTTCCTATCTGCTTGGACTTTGCAGCGGCTATTTCAGGGACCAAGCGCTCCGTATCATCGCGCACCATCCTGTCTATGAGCCTTTCAGCCGCTGTCCTATCTGGCGCGTATATTATCAGGTTGCTGCCTATCATGTCTGCCTTTGCCCTAGTGCCTGCCTGCACATATCCTACATTGTACTTCAATGAACCGTAAAATATCGAGTTCGAATCGAACATGCGTATGCTGCTCCTTATCTGGTTGTAATGCCTGGCGATCCATGGTCTGTGGGATGATACGACTTTCTGCATCATCCTCTCGCTCCTAGATACCACAACAAGTCTGTCTCCGTTGAACTTGAGATAGCTGTTCCTTATCCATGGTTTCTTGACGAACTCCAGTCTTATGCGGTTGCCATTTATCTCTATAGACTCCTCCAAGCCGCCACCTATCTCTTAGCATTCCTGTTCATCTCGGCCAGTATCTCAAGAAGTGCCTTGTCCTCGTATGTGAGGAGCTCAGGATGCTTGAACTGCAGCGCCCGTATCTCCTCGCCGCTTATGGCCGTGTAAAGCACATCATTTTCCTTGATCTGCCTGCCGAATGTCACATTATCCATAGATATTGCAACGCTATCTCCCTTCCTGGCCTCCTGCTTTCCAACTCCGTTGTCCTGTATCTCCTTGACTCTTCCTACCTCGTCCCCGCCTTCCTTCATCATCCTGTAGGATGGCTTTATCCTGCCCTCGAGCACTTCAACTCCGAATACTGCAGGATGCGATATCCTGAACGCCGAATTCGGAAGTATCCTTATCTTGCCAGGGAAGGTAAGGGACTTCTCAAGGATCTCGCGCTCTCGTATCTTCTGGTCGTCCATCCACACCTTGTAATCGTCTATGAGCTTGTATATCACCTCTGCCTTGAGCACGTCTATCCCTGCAGTCTGGCTCTCCTGTGCAGCATCTTCGTCAATGCCCACGTTGAATGCGAGTATCACAGCATTGTGCACATCAGTGGCGCGCATTGCAAATGCATCAAGCACATCCCTTTTTGAAACCTTTCCAAGCCCCTTCTTGCTTATCTTGACGCCTATCGCCCCCAGAAGCTTTGACAGAGCTTCCACGCTTCCTATAGTGTCTGCCTTCAATATGATTCCAGACTTGTCTGTGGTGAACACTTCCCTGATCTCAGAAGATATGTCCTGCTCGTAAGTCGGCCTATTTGTAGACATGACCAACGATCCAGGCAGTGCGTCATCAAGGCCGCTCGCGCTCACCTTTATGCCAGAAGCCGCGCTGACAAAATCGACATAGTAGAACTTGCTCGATGATTCACGCAGGTCCTGCAGCGGCCTAGGCCTTAGCAGCGCCCTTACCTTCGCTGTCGATATACCTGATGATGTGGCGAATGCGATCGTGTCGTTCACGCGCAGCGTGCCGTTGTAAAGTATCACATCTAGCGTTATCCCAAGCCCCTTCTCCTCCTTCTTCTCTATTATTCCTCCAACTCCGGGCTCATTGACATCTATGTCAAGCCTCTTCTCCAGGAACCTCTGCGACAGTCCGGCTGCATACATTAGCAGCTCGGCAACCCCTTCGCCAGTCTTGGCGCTCACAGGCATTATCGACACCTCCTTCTTCACATCCGTGACGTGGTCGAACCTCTCGCTTGCAAACCCCGCCTCGCTCAGGGTGCCTACAAGCGTATACAGCTTTGCCTCCAGCTCCTCCTGAACATTCTTAGACTGCTTTTGGAACGACTCCATGAATGAATACGTTCCCTGGTTCTTCCATCCTGTCATGAGGTCTATCTTGTTTGCTGCCACTATGAATGGCGTCTTGTATTCCTTAAGTATGTCTATTGCTTCATAGGTCTGTGGCTCAAGGTTCTTAGTCACGTCTATTACAAGTATGGCGAGATCGGAGATGGAGCCACCCCTCTTCCTGAGGTTTGTGAAGGCTTCGTGCCCAGGCGTGTCTATTATGAGAAGTCCAGGTATGGATATCTCCGCACCCATCTTCTTTAGAAGAGGTCCGCATATCTTGGTCACGACATCTAGGGGCACCTCGCTGGCCCCTATGTGCTGCGTTATTCCTCCGGCCTCCTTGCTGGCCAGAGCGGTGTTCCTTATGCGGTCAATAAGGCTTGTTTTGCCATGGTCTACATGGCCCATCACTGTTATTATCGGCTGCCTTATCATTGCTCTCCACCAGCTAAGCTTTATAATAATTCTATCTTATATTACAACGTAAATATTAAAATGATGAGACTATGGACAGGGCACTTGTTCTTGTAAAACCGGACGGAGTGGAGAGGGCGCTTATAGGCACCGTGATAAAGAGATTCGAGGATGCAGGGCTGAAGGTGACGGGCATGAAGATGCTCAAGCCTTCAGAGGAAACCGTCGGCAGGCACTACACTGACGACGAAGAGTGGCTGCTCAGCGTAGGCAAGAAGGCAAAGCAGTCGGCGATAGAGAAGGGCCAGGCCGTCAAGGATACCGAGAGGGAGATCGGGGTCAGGATAAGGTCCCTGCTGGTAAAGGAGCTCACCAATGGCGTAGTTGTAGCACTTGTGCTTGAAGGCAACGCATGCGCCGATGTGGCCAGGAAGATCGCAGGAGGAACGGAGCCAAGGAAGGCTGATCCTTCAACAATAAGGGGCGCCTATTCTAGCGACAGCTATGCTCTCGCGGACCAGAAGAAGAGGCCGGTTAGGAACCTGGTCCACGTATCGGAGAACGCGCAGATAGCGGAGAAGGAGATAAAGGTATGGTTCAAGGAATCCGAGATACTCAAATACAAGCGCTCTGATGAAGACTCAATGTACGGCTGATTTACGGTCGATTGGTCATACGTCAAGGATCTTGAGCGCATATGCTATCGCGCCTACCAGCACCGGGTCCTCGCCAAGGGGCGTGGCGATTATCTTCGGCACCCTGTTTATGGCGTAATCCTTCACGTACTCGTTTATCGGGTCTATGACTTGTTTTAAATTGTTAAGGGCCACTGAGCCTCCAAGCGTTATGAGCTCAGGGTCGTATGCATTCACTACGTTGGCTATGCCGCTCGCATTTATCCTCCCAAGCTCGTCAAGAAGCGCAGCTCCTGTGCTGTCTTCTGCCGCAAGCTCAAAAAACTTCTTCGGAGTGATCTGCTGTCCACGTAGCACGGTCTTTGCATCCTTATACTTGCCTGAAAGCATGTGCTTTACAAAGTCAGGCAGATGACTTCCAGAGGCATATGCCTCCCAGTGCCTTCCCATGCTCCCGCATCCGCACTTCATCCTAATCTCCGCGTCAACTCCGCAGTGGCCCATTTCATGTCCGTTACCGTCCTTTCCCAGAAGCAGCTTCCCGCTTTCTATAACTCCGCATCCTATCCCCGTGCTTATGGTCACGTACGCAACGTTCTGCAGCCCCTTGCCCGCGCCCCGCGCGGCCTCGCCATACACTGCCGCTATGCAGTCATTGAGCAGCGTGCATTCAACGTCATACCTTTTCCTGAGTATATCAACGATCCTGAAGTCGTGTATGTCCATGTTCGGGGGATTTGTTATGATTCCGTTCACAGAATCCAGAGGACCTGCAGAACCTATTCCTATGCCATCAAAGTCAACCTTCTTGCTGTCTATCATCCTCAATAGCTGCTTCTCCATGTTTCTCGGATCAGTCCTCTCGGATGCCATGTCAAAGATCCTGCCCTTCTCGTCCCCAACTGCAACCCTTATGTTCGTTCCCCCTATGTCTATGCCTATCGCGTTCCTCATCTCGACGCACATTCCCAATTACTAAACAAAAACGTATAAACCTGCCGCTCCACGCATCAGAAAATCAAACCGATTAGCCGGGCAACGCTTACGATAGGTTGTTTATATTCTTGAGGAACCCGAACGGATCTGTTCCGCTGCTCGCCATGTATGCAGCTATGTACATGCCCGCGCTCCACGACTGGCCGTCCTTTCCCATCGGTACGCCGCGCCTTCCATGTATCCATTCATTGAAGCCGAGTCTTCCTCCCTCAACTATAAGGCTGTTCGCAGCCGCAAGCCTTTCAAGTTCCCTCTCAAATGCAGGACTGCCTGCATCTTTGAGCGCCATGACATAAAATCCTCCAACAAAAGGCCACACTCCGCCATTGTGGAAGCAGTATCTGCTGTTCCTCACGTCCCGGGGCTTTGCCCTTGTGAACGGCCCATCGAAGAACTGGTCATGCCTGCCGTAATTCGGATGCATCACCCTGATTGGATAAGGGTCGGCGAGGCGGTTTTCTCCAATGTAAGATATTATGCTTGACGCCATGTCCGGCGTGCTTATGCCCATCGCAATCGCCGCGAGGTTAGACAGCGTGTCGAAGTGCATGTCAACGCGGTTCATCGTGACGAACTGCGGATGGTATCTAAGCTTTCCTTCCGGCAGCCCGGAGAAATATTCCCTCTTGTAGTCCCCGAGATTTAGCCAGCTCCCGCTTCTCATCGCCTCCTCTCCAGGGGCGAAGACCTCGTTGAAATTCCTCTCAAGGGAATCATAATCAAGCCTTATCCCATCTCCAAGCCCCTTTCCAGATATGTCGCAGAGCCTGTTTATGCATTTTGTCGCTGCCAGGAACAGGACGTTGTTGTACAAGGTGATGCCCTCCCTCTTGAGGGTGTTGTCCATCCAGTCTGCGCCAGGCTGGCTGTCTATAAGCATTATGTTCCTCGAATCTTGGTATCTTAGCCACCTGTATGCGTCGATAGCGTGATCCAGCGCCTCGTTGAGCAGGTCCCTGTCACCGCTAACGCTGTACAGATTGGCCAATCCTATTATGTAAAGCGATGCCGAGTCCACTGCGCCTCCTATGAAGAACATCGCCTTGTGCCTTCCAAGGTCATAGTTTACCGGTATCTGCCCAAGCTCACTCTTCGATCTGCCCAGCGTGAGCAGGGTGTTCTTGGCAGCCTTGAGCAGCTCCGCCTCCCCAAGCATGTTTGCTCCTATGAACGTTATGAACGAGTCTCTGCACCATACCTCGTTGTAGCCCCTGTCGGATGCGCGGATCCCCTCTTCGCCGCAGTTCCCCTTGAGCACCTCCGCAGCCTTCTGGTAGGTCTCATCGGCCAGCCTTGCCGCACTCATCCCGGTCCTGCGCACAAGCCCTTTAAGGACGGCGTCAGCCTGGGGCTCCCTAAACTTCATGAATCTCAAATCCCAGTTCTGTATTATTAATCATTTGTGCAAACCAGGGGCAACAAGCAAGGCTATGCGCTACGAATAGCGGGCCCTTCAGGCTCACTTCACAAACTTGAGATAAATCCTGCGGTACTGCAGCAGAACCGATGCAATCAGGACAGCAATCAGCGTCAGGTATACGTATAGGAGATGCACCGAGGTCCCGCTGCTCTTGATGCTTGCGCCTATGCTTGTAGTCAGGATCACGCTCAGGACCCCCAGGAAGGCAACCACCAGCGCGTGCACCGTGAATATCATGCCGAATGCTACGCTCTGTTTGTTGTTCGAGCCCTTTTTATCCTTGATACGGTAGAACAATGATGGCAGGGACATAAGATAGGGGTATTTTTCGAATAGCGTGTATCTGTATCTGATAAACAGAAGGAGCACAGACATGACACAGGTGAATATTAAAGGCGCTATGAAGGCGGCCCTGCCGGTTACTCCAAAATAATAGATGCCTACGATCCATGAGAAAAGGACAAGCAGCACTCCTACAGCGATAAGCGCCTTGGCTATTCCTTCCAGACCATACCTCCTGAGCGTTCTGCCGGCCATGGACATATCCCTCAGCAAAACTATTTATGCTTTAATGGTTGCGGCGCAGACACGCTTTATGCTGCAGTGGGCACATCCGGACATGTGACTTACTACCTCTTGATCCTGTTTCTCCTTGCAAGCCCTATCTGCCTCACATACTCGTTCCATGCGGGCTTTGCCCTTCCATGCGCCGTGAGCAGTCCGAAATAGTTTTCCATTGGTGGGAATGAATTCCAGTAGCTGTCAGCAAAGCGATAAAGCCCCAGGCCGCTGACCCTCCTGTCTGAGAATGCAGATACGCATGCGGATCTGACATACTCCTTCTGCCTCTGCTCGCTGTATGCCAGCACTTTTGGGCCCGAAGGATATCCTGTCTCGATTATATATGTGGGCATGCGGGTTGCGGCATATGCCTCTCCCACTATCCTCTTGGCTATGGAGAGACTGGTATTGAACGGGTTTGCATACCCGGGGTAGAAATCTATGCCCATCACGTCGCAGTACCTTGCATATCTCTTCCAGTCGGTGTCCAGTCCTATGTAATCGATGTTTATGGTTATCTCCGATCCCGGTGCCTCCTTCCTCACTATGCCGTAGAGGGCGGAGAGTATCTTTCCCTGGCTCTTCTCATCAAACCATATGGATCCGGAGCGCCAACCTGCAAGCGCATGCCCTGGCCATGCGTTCGGCTCGTTCTCTATCTGCCATGCGTCTATCCTGCTCCTGTAGTGCCTGACTATCTTGCGCGAAGAGCCTGACAGCTGCCTCACGTATGAATCAAGGTCGTCTGTCTTTGCATTTGGTGGTATGAAGCGGCTGTATCCGTCCCCCAGCACTGCCACGAGTCCTATGTCCGCCTTCTTCATCTCGTGCACGAAGTAGTCGAGAGGGTAGCTGAACTTTGACCCTATGCGCGGCTCGAAGAAGCTCCACGGGAACCAGCACCTCACATAGTCTATCCCGCTGTCCTTCAGGAAGAGGGCCACTGACCGTGTCAGCCTGCGTATGTCGTGGCTGTTGCCCTGCGATATGAGCGAATCCGCATGGCCCTGCCCATCATGCTCACTGCGCGTTTTCTCCCTGCCGCCGGGCAGGGCGAACTTTCCGGTGATTGTGGGCCTTGAAAGGAGGAACGGCACCACTATGGACGGCGGATCCGGTATGCCTGCGAACCTCCACATGTCATCTATGTCGATCCCAAAGTTGAACTTCCTTCCGACCATCCTGAAGGCCATGCCCATGTACCAATAGTTATGCGCATTTCCACCATATAAAGCTGAGCTTGGGATTATTAATCTGGGCGTGCAAACCATATGCATGCGGGAATTGAACAGGTGCGGATGGGCAAGCATCCAGGGCAATGAACTGTATGCCAGGTATCACGACCGCGAGTGGGGAGTCCCGGTGCATTCTGACAGGCTGCTCTTCGAGTTCCTTGTTCTTGAAGGGGCGCAGGCAGGCCTGAGCTGGCTGACCATCCTGAACAGGAGGGAGGGCTACAGGAAGGCGTTCGATGGCTTCAATTCCAGCAAGGTTGCAGCCTACGATAGGAAGAGAATAGACGCCCTGCTTAAGGATCCTGGGATAATAAGGAACAGGCTCAAGATAGAATCCGCAGTTAATAATGCAAAGGCGTTCCTCGCGGTCCAGAAGGAGTTCGGAAGCTTTGACCGGTACATATGGGGATTCGTGCCCAATGGCAGGCCGAGGAAGAACAGGTGGAAGAGGATGTCTGAGATACCTGCAAGCACCGACGAATCCGACAGGCTGAGCGCAGATCTAAGGCGCAGGGGGTTTACATTCGTCGGGACAACAATCTGCTATGCACACATGCAGGCGACAGGGATGGTAAACGACCACCTTGTCAGCTGCTTCAGGTATAACCAGGTCTAAAGATTGAAAGCCCCGAGAGGGTCGCATTTTCAGAGGAAGAATCAGTCGTCGTATTTTGGTTTTCTTCCATAGCAATTACCGACAATAAATAAACAAAAAAAGTATAAAAGCCTTTTGTTTTACGTCGTGTGCTCCATGCAGGGCAAAATTCTAAAAAATAAAAAATTGATTTTACGATTAAAAATAAAGGCATTACTCCACATAAATAACTTTAGAAAAGACATCTCTACCCCTACTATTAAATATTAAGGAATACCCGATATAAACGGTTTAATGGTTAATAATTTAACTAAAACTGATTCAAGAATAATAAAATTTCTGTATTCTACATTGAAGGTTAGAAATACTTATAGAAGTAGCAAGATTGCGACGAGAATAAATCATTTATTTA
>JAJYVC010000011.1 GCA_021792235.1 Microcaldota archaeon | reverse complement strand
CACACGGATATGGCATCTACCTGTTCAATTACTCTGGAGCGGATTATCTGGGTGTATCTACCTCAGCAGATAGGAACGTAGTGTATGCCACCGCAGTTCCTGAAAGAATGGCGGGCAACTGGACGATGGTAACTCTGGTGGTGGCAATAAATTTGCCTGGGAAAATGACCGTGCACCAGTTTTATATAAATGGACAGCCTGCTGCGACATCGGAAATCGGCTTTAACGGGCTTGCATATCCCAACGTCGCAAAGTTCTATATAGGCAATTATGGCGACCCTTCGAATGCGCCACTCCAGGCACACTATGCAAACGTACAGTGGTACACTGCGGACGAATCGGCAAATGTAAGCGCAATGTACAAATCAGGCATCTCGGGAGCTCCGGTTGACACTAAAAACATTGCAGGATGGTGGATGCTGAACGGCACCACAGATGCACAATACGGCAGGGGACTGACTGGTGTAAAAGAGAATGTCACATTCACGCAGCTGCAGGGACCAGACATTGTAGAGATACTGCTGAATGGCGTTGAGAAAGTCATAGCAAAGGGATTCGTAAGCCTGCAGGGAGGGTCCCTGGCTCCGGATACATATGATGTCAATGCGATTGATGTGAATTCTTCTGCATCTTCAAATACAGTATCGTTGGTGATAAGTCCGCAGCTTAATGTATCGGTAGTTGCATCAGCCAACCTGATTGAGACTGGTCAGACGGTGACATTTAACGCGATTGCAAGCGGAGGCAAAGCTCCCATATCATATTCCTGGGCCCTCAACGGGAATGCTGTTGGATCCGGCTCTAACACCTACATATTAAATGGAAATCAGATCACCGAAGGCACAGACGTAGTCTCGGTTATTGCCTCTGACGCAAATTCGGGCAGCGCGTCGGCATCGAGTACAGTGACAGTGAATGCACTGCCTTCTGTAAGCATTTATGTATCTGCAAATGCACTTGACGCAGGACAGTCCGCAGTGGTATCTGCGCGGGTAAGTGGAGGAGTAGGGCCATTCACATATAACTTCGTGATGTTCAATTCAGTCACTCAAAGCATTATTGAAAATCAGGTTGGAACAGGCAACACGTTTTCGTTTACGAGCAACGATTCGATGATTGGTGGACTGCAGTCAAATGTTGTAGTTACAGATTCGCTGCATTCTGTGGCCAACTCTGTGTACAGCGAAACAATTGCAGTGAATCAGCCGCTTGGGATTGCTTCGTTTGGTGCTTCTGCAAATGAAGTGGAGCCTTCTAACCAGATAATATTATCTGCATCAGTATACGGAGGGACTCCTCCATACACATACAATTTCACAATATTTAATAGATCCAGGGGGATTTCGTATTCGAAGAGTTACGAGACCCAAAACACAACGCACAACATGACGTTCAACCCTTCGGTCTTCGCTGGAAATGTGCTAGAAGCAAACGTGATTATTACGGATTCGGCATCGCTGCCAGTCAGCGTATGCAGCAATGAAGTCAGCCTTTATGTAGCTGGTCAGCTTGAGGTCGCGATAAATCCCACATATGCGCTGGTAGGCGTTGGCCAGAGCGTTAGCTTTTCAAGCAGGGTCAGTGGTGGCTTCGGGCCGTATTCTGTTCTTTATTCAGTATCACCTAATGCGATTGTTTCAGGAAACGGCATAACGTTCAGCTCTGCCGGGACGTATAATGTGTCGGCAGAGGCTGTTGACAGAGAAGGGGCGCGTGCGCTCTCGACAAATTCTACTGTGAGGATTGGCCATTGGACAAATACGACCCTGATAGGCGTGGCTATAAGTGCGAACAGCATAGCTGAATTCAGTTATCCGAGCTCCAATGTCACGCTCAGCGTAAATCCATCGAACAACATAACTGCTAACGTGATAATAATAAATATGACAGATGGCATCAGTTCCTATCCGAACGTGACCTCTACGGTAAACCAGATGGTCTCCAAGATAGTTGTGCTAAACATAAGCGTAGCGTCAAACAACGCTGATTCCGTAAAGCTTGTGAACATCACGATAGGCTATCCTGCATATTATGTCAATCCCGCCCCGTACCAGTTCAACGGCGTCGGGTGGTCGGAAATAACGTCTTTCAGTGTAGACACATCTGCACACACGATCACATTCGATGTACCTCCTGATCCTACGGTCGGGGTGTTCGGCTTCGTGCCTACGCAGAAGCAGCTGCAAACACAGCAGCAGAGCAGCTGGGCTGTGCAGATAAGCGGCAGCGGTGGTTCTGGAATATTGTCTGGAAACTATAATTCTGGTTCTAGACCGCCTTCGGCCAGGCCTGTAATCAACTCAACAACACAGATCGAATCAAGCAATGTGATAAATAGCTCTTTGAGCAGGCATTCGCAAACTGCGGCCAATATGACCATATTAACCAATGTTACCACAAATTCTGACGCAATATCAGGAACATACAATATATCACAAAGCAAACCCGTTATTTTCAGGATAAACGGCCTTGATATTAGCGTTAAAGTCACCTCGAATTCGAGCAGCACGGCCAAGGAGAATGTGTCAGTGTCAAAGTATGTCGGCACTGCAAATCTTACCGGATATGACCTGATGAGCGCACTGAACATATCAGTGTCGCCAGCAAGCAATGTCACACTGGTGATCACCGAGGGTTATGAGTGTATGGCAGGCACCGGATCAGTGCAGCCTTTCGTGCTGAAGAACGGAGTGTGGATTGCAATAAAGAACTTCAGCATCGACAGGAGTGCATGCCAAGTGACCTTCTCTGTTTCAGGGGATCCGGTCGTGGCGCTATTCGCTGCAAAGAGCCAGCCTAAGACCACAACAGTAGCGCAGCAGACTGCTAACAGCACTGCCACATCTGGAAGCAGTGCACCTTCAAGCAGCAGTTCAGCTGCAGTTGCAGCTGTAATCGTACTTGCAGTAATTGGAGTGGTTGCTGCATATGCATACCAGAGGAACCGTGGTCCTGGCAGGAAGACAAGGAAGGCGTGATCGGCCGATTTTGGTAGGGAAGGGCTTTTAAACCCTTTCTCTCACTTCCACTTTTCCACTAGCATTTAAGAACCCCAATTGAGCAATACCTATGCATATTGGGTAGGGAAGGATGGATAGGGTTGGGCCTTTGATGGCCTCAGCGTCAAAGCCGCTGCTTGCCGCGGTGCTATTCGTGGCCGTGGTGATGTTCTTCAGCTATGCGGTTAACACAAGCTCCAAGCTTGTGCTTTTCATATCTTCGCCGTTCAATGTAAGCAATGAAAACGCTGTTGTCAACCTATACGCACCTGCACTGATGATATTCCTGGTTGCCTTATACCTAAAGAACTTCAATCGGGCATTCGCAAGGAAGTGCTCGCTCAGATCAGTGTTCATCATAGCAGTAGGCGCCAGTTACATCAAGTCGTTCATAGGGCTGTTCTACTACAATGGAGGCATATCCACGGGCACTTCTATAATAACGCTCGCCTTCATAGTCACCCTGCTTATATCGCTTGAGGTGCTCGTGAGGGACAAGGAGAGGTACGAGTACCATTACAGCAGATTCCTAATAAGGTTCCTGTCGGCAGACGTTGCTCTGGCAGTGGCGCTTACGGCGTATTCGTTTTTCATAGGCAGCAGCGCACTGGTGCACCTGATAGGACTTCTGCTCTTCATGTTCATGTTCACCACATACTATGAAAGGGGCAACATACTGCGCTTCTACAACAAAGAGGCAGGAGAGCTTGTGAGGTTCATATTCACTGAAGAACACAGGTACAGCATGATCCACAAGCTCCACAAAATAGAATATAGAAGGCATCATGCGCCATTTTGATAAGTCTGAATTTGATAAACCTACATAGAAGATAGCCATATATATGAATTCAGCGCAAGGTTTCCTGACCACATATGGCTGGCAAATTAGCGATTGACGTCAAGCACAGAGATGGAACCTCAGCATCGCAGAACGTTATTGAGCTGCACAGAGTACCTGTGGATGCAATCTTCGAGGCCGAATTCAAGGCTATTTGTATGCGGCCTCAGCAACAAATGGAGATAAGGAACGTGTACGAGCACCACGTAATACAGCTAATTAATGAAGTGTCAATGTGGCTCGGCTGCGGCGAATTGTCAGAGTCAGATCCAAAAGCGCTTGCAACGTCAGTGAATAAATCTGGTGAATTTGGATTGTTTTCTTTACTGGCAGATACTTTCAACAGGGATGTGATGGCATCCTATGCGAGTGATCAACTGCTTGCCATGTCAATGAAAGACAATAGATTCAACTGCTATTCATCCTCTGTCCTTCTTGCCGATGTGCTCTCGAGATTGGGCAAGCCTGTTGCTGTAGTTCTAATGCCTGACCACATGTTACTTGCAGGGAACGAGTACGCGCTTGACAGGACTGCCCACCCGGATTATGAGATTCTGCCAAGAAAGAGACTGGGACAGAAATACCCGTACCACATGGAGATTGGAGTCGATAAGCTTACCTCAGTCGCTTATCAGTGGGCAGGTATGAGGCTTTATAACGAAGGCAGGTTTGGTGAAGCATTGGAATTGACGAAAAGGACTGTGCAGATAAATCCGGGAAGCGCTGGTGCGTGGAATTTCAAGGCAGTATTGCATGAGATGCTGAGCCAGGATGCCGAAGCGATCAAGGCGTACGATAGATCACTGGAGATATACCCAGGATTTGATGTGGCGCGGGATAATAAGAGGTCTATGCTCCTGGCAGCACTTAGACCAGGATAAGCAATGCGAATCCGTCAATCGAACAGACGCACCCTGTGGACATCCCTGTATTTTATCTCCACTATCGTATGATATACTACCAGCAGCACTAATATGACTATGGTGCCAAGTGCAAGGCTGCTAACAGGCAATCCGAAAAGGAAGACGGCGCACGCTGCTATGCTTATTATCGTTATGTAAGGATAATATGGGGCAATATACTCTCCCAGCATCTTCCTCCTGTGGAGGTTTATCAGGGCGAAGCATGCCATCATCCATGAAAATATTATGCCGAAGTTGCTTATCGAAAGTATGGTGTATAATCCTCCTGAGAATAGAAGTAAGATTGATATTGCTGTAGTAATCAGGATTCCGTTTCTGGCTACGCTTCTTCTCTTGTCATAGAGCCTTGTTTCTTTGGGCAGGAGCCCGTCATTGCCTATTTGATATATCAGCCTTGATGCGATGAACACAAGTGCAATCATTGAAGCGGATATTGAAAAGAGTGCCCCTACGCCTATAAGTATCAATAAGGCTGGGGGTGCATTTGCAAACCTGAGGGCTTCTACAAGCGGCTGCGCAGTAATGGTGGTTGCATTATTTGGCATAAGAATTATTAGGGCAATAGTTACGGTTATGTAAGCGATCATACCTATAAGTATTGAGATGATCATAGTATAGGCAACTTTCCGACCTCCGCCCTTTATATTGTCTGTAAGAGTAGTTATTATCTGAAAACCTGCATACGCAAACACTATGGCTGTTGCTGCTTGTGAGAATGGACCCAAGTCAAAATTTGAATGGATGTTCAACACGGTGTGGATACTTATCCAGCCATGGGCATTAAGCAGTGCAAATACTACAAACGCTATTGCAGTAAGAAGTGCTATTGCAAGTAATATTTTTGTGAGCTCGGCAGTGTTCTTTATTCCACGCATGTTAATTGCAGATATAATCAGTATTATGGTTGCCGCAATTGCTATCTGTGCGGTCGGGCCACCTATCCCGAGGATGGAAATTAAATATCCTCCGAATCCGAATGCAACTGCTGCAATCATGGCGCAGTAGCCAAGGTAAAGCAGCAACCCTGTTATGAAGCCCAACTCACTTCCGAAGGATCTGCTTACATAGGAATAGGCGCCGCCTTTCTCATGGGGCATTATGGAACCAAGCTCGCTCAACTGTGTGGCTATTAAAGCAACAAGTATGCCTACTGCAACATATGCAAATAATGAATACGGACCTGACTCTGCTATTGGGACACCGGTAAACACAAATAAAGTATCCCCGAGTATAGCGCCAAGGCAAAGCACTATAGCAATTTTAGGGCTAAGTTTGTAGCTCAAAATTACATACCCTAAAGAGCAATTGGGATAGCGTTTATTTAAGCATATCGTATCGCCAACTTTGCGGGCCTGAATAGCAAGATATACTTTGTATGGCTTTTGCATTTGCAGGTAACTTTAAATAAGTCACAGCAGACACATTCTAATCACGTTGGATGTATGTATGCTAAGGATAGGGCACAGAGGTACTACGCAGCATGGGCTTGAGAATACGGTTACCGCATTTAGGAAGGCTATGCGCGAAGGGGGCGATGGAGTTGAGCTTGATGTGCGTGAAAGCAAGGATGGAGTGCTTGTGGTGTCCCATGACCCAAGAGTTGATAGGGTAACCGATGGCTCCGGATTCGTAAAGGACCTTACGCTCTCTGAGCTAAAGGACCTTGCGGTTGCTGGAGTAGTAGGGCAGTTCGCTACATATAGTGAAGCTTTGGATGCAGTATCTGGCAGCAACAAGCTCAAGATGATACAGATAGACCTGAAAGTACCTGGAGTGTCACACGGGCTCGCTGCCCAGATCAATGGACGCAGACTGCGAGATATTGCAGTTGTGAGCTCATTCCGCAAAGACCTGCTAAGAGAGATGAAAGGCACTGACAGTGGAATAATGACCGGCCTCATAAAGATAATGCCTTTCAGCGGTCCGATTGAATATCTTGCATCTGAAACTGAGAAAAGTAGACTCAAGCTCAAGATAAAGGACAAGCTCTACCATATCTATCTCTACCCGATACTTCTCATAAACCGCCTGTTGGGTTCTGCCGGATCAGACCTTCTTAAGGATGCAAATGAGATCGGCACGGATTACATCATGTTTTACTGGAGGGCGGGCACAAAGAGATTTGTAAGGAGAGCCCATGAAGAGGGGTTCAGTGTCGTTGCTGGCATGGTTGATACTGAACGCGGCATGAGGAGGATGGAGCGTATAGGAGTAGATGTAGCTGTTACCAACAGGTACGATCTCCTCAGACACAAATAAATTTTTTGCGTGCGCAGTGTAAGCTGGTATCATGGGATTAGTAAACAGTATATACAGCTATTCTGATGGAATCATAAAGACCAGAATATCCAATTCGGACTCTGATGCGGTAAAGAAAAGGATTGCAGACTCTATATTCGCAGCATATGGCGCAAGGAGTGCTGACCCTGTACGCATGTCAATGAAGGCGCTGCTGCCCAGTCTAGGGAAATATAACTCTAGGATCTATTTCTCAGATAGGAAAGCTTCAGTTGATACTGCAACATTCATAAACGGTAGCATGACCCGCTATCTGGATTACAATGACACGTACCTTTCAAAGGAGGCCTTGCATCCGTCAGATAACATACCTCCAATACTTGCCGGGGCGGATTCGCTCGAGTTGAAGGGCATGGAGGCAATAAAATCGATAAAAGTTGCGTATCAGGTAGTATGCGCCCTTGCAGATGCAGCGTCCATAAGGGACAGGGGATGGGACCATGTCACTTATATATCAATATCCTCTGCGGCAGGAGTCGCCGCACTCATGGGTCTAGATCAGGACAGATTCTGCAATGCGCTAAACCTTGCCATAAACAACAATATAAGCATGAGACAGACAAGGGCAGGTGAACTGTCCATGTGGAAGGGATGCGCTGCAGCTAACGCCGCTAGGAACAGTGTATTTGCAGCAGTTCTTGCAAGAGAGGGCCTTACTGGCCCATCACCGATATTCGAGGGGGAAATGGGGTTCTTCAGGCAGGTATCCGGGAACCTGACTCTTGATCTTGGCAAGAATAGGTTGGATAGGACAATGATAAAGAGCTATCCGGTGGAATACCACGCAATGAGCGGCGTGGATGCCGCCCTGAAGCTGAAGGAGAGGATAAGGGGCAGGATAAAATCGGTGGATGTGGATACATTTTCTGTGGCGTATCGCATTATAGTTGGGGATCGGGAGAAGCTCAGGCCGAAGACAAAGGAGACGGCGGACCATAGCCTCCCGTACATAATAGCGCATACTTTGCTTTATGGGGCACCCAACCCCCAATCATACACAACGCGATGGCTTTCTGACAAGAGCACCTTAAAACTGATAAATGCAATGAAATTTAACATATCAAAGACGTTTGATTCCAAGTACCCGGGATACCTGCCAATAAGAATCAGGGTACGTACTGATAAGGGTCGTTTCGAAGAGAAGGTTATGGTGCCGAGGGGACATTTTAGGAATCCATATTCGTGGGATGACCTGGCTGCCAAAGGCATATCTGTAATGAAGGACGAGAATGCCGTGAAGGAGATTATAAGCTTTGCCAGGCATATGGAGAGCAGGGATGTGTCTGAACTGTTTGATGTGATAGCCAATGTCAGTGCTTAAAGATAACATAAATAGTGGTGCCAGCGCACTGGCAAGGCTCGTGAAGAGATCATGCATTACCGCCCCAGGAGTCTACAATGGCATATCGTCAATTCTGGCTGAAAAGGCCGGATTCAAGGCGCTGTACCTCTCAGGCGCAGGAGTTGCGGCAAACGCCGGGCTTCCTGACCTGTCCGTAACAACATTAAGCGAGGTTGCAGAGGAAGCCAGAAGGATAGTGGCAGTAACGACACTGCCATTGATCGTCGATGTTGATACGGGATTCGGAGAGACGCTCAACGTAATAAGAACAGTGCGCGTGATGGAGACGGTTGGGGCTGCTGCGATACATATAGAGGACCAGCAGCTGCCGAAGAAGTGCGGACAGCTCTCTGGCAAGAGGCTGGTAAAGGAGGAAGATATGACAAGGAAGATACGGGCCGCAGTTGCATCAAAAAAGGACGACGACTTTATGATAATAGCCAGAACCGATGCTAGGGGAGTTGAAGGATTCGAAGGAGCGGTGAGAAGATCGAAACTTTATCTTGAGGCCGGTGCAGACGCAATTTTTCCTGAGGCTCTTGCAACGAAGGAGGAATTCAGTAAATTTGCCAAGCTTGTCAAGGCCCCGTTGCTTGCAAACATGACGGAATTCGGTGTAAGCCCACTCCTGACCGCTGGAGAACTGGGAAGGATGGGGTACAGGATAACCATATTCCCGCTCACTGCATTCAGGGCATCCATCCATGCCTCGGAGAAGGCATATGCTAATTTGGCTAGGGCAGGAACGCAGAAAGGATTCGTTGGCAAGCTCATGACAAGAAAGAGGTTCTACGACATCATCGGATACGATGAATATGAGCAGGAGGACAGGGCAATTTATAATCAAAGGATTTGGTGAATTGGATGGAACAAGGAGCCATAGAAGTGCCGAAGGGGCTTGACAAAGTAATAGTGGACAAGACAAGCATAGCATCTACAGACAACGAAGGGCACCTCATATACAGAGGATACAGGGCAGTGGACCTCGCAGAGAAATGCTCGTTTGAAAAGACAGCGTACCTTGTAACTTACGGGCGCATGCCGGATGGCTCTGAGCTGAAAGAGTTCTCAGATTTTCTGGCATCAAATTCGGAAGTGGATGATAACACAGAAAAGATAATGCAGCTCATGCCCAGAGGTACAAAGGTAATCGACCTGATAAGATCAGTTGTTTCTCTTATGCCGCTTAGGGAGAGGTCCGATGACAAGGTACTTTTGGAGATTGCCGCGAAAATACCTAGGATATCATCTGATGGATACAGGATAATAAATGGCATGCAGGTGCTCAAGGATCTGAACGCCACCTATGCTGAGAGGTTCTACTACCTGCTTACCGGAAGTGATGACAAGGAGAGCGCAAGATATTTCGAGAAGCTACTCATACTGTACATGGAGCATGAATTCAACGCTTCCACATTCGCACTGAGAGTGACGGCGTCAACGCTTGCGGACCCAAGAGCCTCAGTCACGTCGGCGCTGGCAGCCATAAAGGGTCCTCTGCATGGAGGCGCAAATGCAGAAGTGCTCAACTACATGCTCAGGATGAAATCTGCTGACGAGGCAGTTAAATTCGTTGATGACAAGCTGGCGAAGAAGGAGAAGATAATGGGCTTTGGGCACAGAATATACAAAAAACTTGACCCTAGAGCTCAGTTCGTGAAGGCGCAGCTGAAGGAGCTGGCAAGGATCAAGAATTCCGAAGGGCTCTATGAGGTATCCACGGCCCTGGAAAAGGAGATGTGGGACAGGAAGCAGATCCCCGCGAACCTTGACTTCTACGCCGCGATATACATGTACCTTCTTGGGATAGACGAATCATTTTATACGCCGATATTTGCAGCTTCGAGGAGCTTCGGATGGGCTGCGCATTACCTTGAGCAGGTATCTGACAACAAGTTAATACGCCCTGATTCGAAGTATGTCGGACCAGAAGGCCTAAGCCCGTAAGGTTTTTCCCATGGATGAAACTTTCCGAAAATCAGTAGAAGACCTGCAGAGGCTCCATAAATTCACAGATGATGAATTAAGTATACTTGAGAAAGTAGATAAAGCGGCTGATGAGCTTGCTGCAACTGAGTTTGAGCATTACCTAAAGCACGAAGTCAATACTGACATACCGAAAATAGCGAAAAAGTACGGTCTTGCTAGGATACCAATAGGAAAGGAGTATGGGGGAGACGGAGCAGGCCTGCTCTCTGCAGTGCTTTTGAATCAAAGATTTGGACAGCTCAGCCTGGGATTTCCTACCTTTTATGACGTGGATGTGTTCATTGGCGCACTTACGCTGCAGAAATGGGGAACGGAGCTTCAGAAGGAGAGATACCTAAAGCCCGTAGCCATGGGCGACAAGATACTTGCATTTGCACTTACCGAGCCTGAGGCCGGAAGCAATCCTGCCGAGATGAAATCAGTGTACACAAAATCGGGAGACAGATTCGTGATCAACGGCACTAAGTATCTGATAACCAACGGATCCATAGCGGATTACATCATAGTCTTCGCCAGGTCTGCAGACGGAGATGGGAAAATAACCGCGTTCCTAATAGACACAAAATCAAAAGGATTCGAGGTGCAGATGCACCTGAGCGAAAAGGTAGGCCTGTTTACTTCCGATACCGCAATGCTTGAATTCAGGGATCTTGAGGTTTCCGAAGAGTGCGTGCTTGGAGAGATGGGGAAGGGATTGCATGTGGCATATTCTGCTCTGCTCAATGGAAGGCTTGGCATTGCCTCAGGATGCCTTGGCACTATAGATGGCAGCCTCAAGGCAGTGATAAGCAGAGCAAGGGAGCGCGTGCAGCACGGAAAGCCCATAGGCAAGCACCAGCTCGTGCAGGAGCACATAGCAGAGATAAAGCAGAACCTGGAAAAGGCGAAATGGCCGACATACCTCGCTGCCATTAGGAAATCTGAGTATGACAATGATCCGGATAACCGCACGCTTATGGAGGAAATAGACCTCAAGACTGCAGTTGCAAAGAAGATTGCATCTAGGCTGGCATTCGAGTCGGCGGACCACGCGGTGCAGGTGTTCGGCGGGTTTGGATACTCGCTTCTCTCGCCGGTAGGCGCACTGTTCTGCGACAGCCGGGTCACTAGGATATATGAGGGTACGGATGAAATAATGGAGCTGAAGATCGCATCAAGGCTCCTTGGGAAGGAGTTTGAGGCATATTCATGAAGATAGAGCTTTCAGGTAATGTTACAGCCAATGCACCTATTGACAGCGTGCGCAGGTTTTCATCAAGCTTCCCAGACATCGCATCATGCATACCATCAGCAACAGATTACAACAAGGTGGATGACAGGAGCTTTAGGGTAAAGATCACAATGAACATCGCCTTGATAAAGGGCACGTTCGCAGTAAAGGCGACAATGATCGAGGATTTACCAAATAAGGTCTCATACCGCATGGAAGGAAGAGGAGTTGGAAGTGCGATGAACCAGCTGCTCACTCTTGAATTCTTGGATAGGGGGGGCGAAGTAACGGACGTGCACTGGTCTTTGGATTCTGATTTCGGTGGCATAGTGAGTGGCATTGCCTCACCCGTCTTAAAAAGCATAGTTGAAGACGTGGTAAACAAGACAATAGCCAACGTAAAGGCCAAGGTTGAGGTTAGGCAGGGATAAACATGGAGAGACTGTTCCAGAAAAGCATCGAAGAGGTAGGCCGCTTCTACAGGTTCTCCGAGGAAGAATTAAAGGCTCTGGAGAACGTTGACAAAGCTGCAGATGAGATGGCTGAAGGCGAGTTTGAGCATTACCTAAGGCATGAGGTGAACCTTGATGCGCCAAAGATAGCAAAGAAATACGGCATACTTGGAATACCAATAAGTAAGGAGTATGGAGGCCTCGGATCAAACCATCTGGTGACAGTGCTTGCAAAGGAGAGGCTTGGACAGCTCGGGCTTGGCTTTTCAAGCTTCTTTAATGTCCAGGTATTCCTGTGTTCGCTCAGCATACAGAAGTGGGGGACGGATGAGCAGAGGGGAAAATATCTCAATGCAGCGTTGAATAATAATATAGTAATGGCGTTCGGACTTACAGAACCTGAAGCCGGAAGCGACCCGGCGTCGCTTAAGACCAGCTACTCAAAGAAGGACGGCGGATTCGTGATCAACGGCACTAAGTATCTGATAACCAACGGATCCATAGCAGATTACATCATAGTCTTCGCCAGGTCCAAAGACAATCCTGCCGAGACAAGCTCGTTCATAGTTGATGCGAATAGCAACGGTGTGAGCAGGATGCGGCTTTCGGAAAAGGTAGGCCTGTTCACCTCTGACACAGGAATGATAGAGTTCAATGACGTGGAAGTTCCAAGGGAGAACATGCTAGGACCGGTGGGGAAGGGAATGCACGTGGCATATTCTGGTCTTCTGAATGGAAGGATAGGGGTTGCATCAGGATGCCTAGGGATAATCGAAGGATCGCTCAATGCTGTGATGACAAGGTCAAGGGAGCGCGTGCAGCACGGAAAGCCCATAGGCAAGCACCAGCTCGTGCAAAGACACATAGCAGAGATAATGCAAAATCTCCAGATGGCGCGATGGCCAACATACATGGCTGCATTGCAGAGGGCAGACTATGAAAAGGATCCTGGAAACAGAGCACTCATAGAAGAAGCAGAGCTGCGCACTGCCGTGGCCAAGAGAATCGCGTCAAGACTGGCATTCGAGTCGGCGGACCACGCGGTGCAGGTGTTCGGCGGGTTTGGATACTCACTTCTCTCGCCGGTAGGCGCACTGTTCTGCGACAGCCGGGTCACTAGGATATATGAGGGTACGGATGAAATACTCGAACTGAAGATAGCATCTGAAGTTCTGGGGAAGGATTTTGAAGCGTATAGATAGGGTGTGCAAATGACGATATGCGAATATAATGGGAAGAAGCCGAGGATAGACCCATCCGCGTACATTGCAGACAGAACAGACATCATAGGAGATGTGACAATAGGAAAGGATAGCAGCATATGGTACGGGGTTGTCCTTAGAGGAGACATGCATTACATAAAGATTGGGAAAAACACCAGCGTGCAGGATAACTCTGTAATGCACGGAACTGCAACAAAATACCCGACAGTTGTAGGCAATAACGTATCGATAGGGCATGGCGCAATAGTGCATGGCTGCACAATAGGGAATAACTGCCTGATAGGCATGGGATCGATAATACTCGAGGGGGCCGTGATAGGAGACTGGTGCATAATAGGTGCAGGTGCAGTGGTGACAGAAGGGGCAGTGATACCTAGCGGAAGCATCGTGCTTGGAGTTCCGGGAAAGATTGTTAGGAGAGTCACCGAAGATCACAGAACCAGAATAACGCGCAACTGGAAGAACTATGTGACGCTCAAAGACAAGTACATGGACATGTATCAAGGATAGTCGTAGAAGCCTTTTTTGTTCTTCCTCCCTAATCGTCCCTCCCTAACCATCCTAGCAAGTAGAGGTGACGGCTTGAATTTATCATCGTTGCTCTGCGAATATATCGCTTCCATTATATCCTTGCACACATCGAGTCCTATGAAGTCGGCAAGCTCGAGAGGACCCATGGGATGACTGAATCCAAGTCTGGCTATCGTATCTATAGTCTCCCTGCTAGCGATGCGCTGATCCAGGGCATTTATTGATTCATTCAGGTATATCATCAATATCCTATTGGATATGAATCCTGGTGAATCTTTGACTTCTGCAGGCGTCTTGCCTAGACTCTTTGCAAAGTCCAAGGATTTTTTGAGAGTGTCATCAGATGTCTTCTCGCCGCGCACCAGCTCTATGACCTTCATGACTGGCGCAGGATTAAAGAAATGAAGGCCAAGGAACCGCTCAGGATTGGCTAAGCATTTTGAAAGGGCAGATATAGATATGGATGAAGTATTTGTCGCTATCACTGCGTCGACGCTCACATATCTTTCTGCATTGGATATCACCGACTTTTTGACATCTGCATCCTCTGGAACTGCCTCTATTACTATCACCGAACCTGCAACCTCGCTTATTGAGCTTGATGTGGAAAGCCTTTTTAGGCAGTCCTCTTTTTTGGCTGGAGCCATCGCACCCTTAGATATCGCCTTGTCAAGATTGGACCTGAGCCGTTCAACGCCGTTCTTTAATGATGCTTCTGTATCGCTTACAAGAGTCACATCGTGACCTGCATCGAGTACCACCTGTGCTATCCCTATGCCCATCGTACCTGCGCCTATAATAGAAACCTTCATGTCAATCACATCTCCTTATCACAATAGAATATGCGCCTCCGCCTCCATGGCAAAGAGTTGCAAGACCCACTTCTCCACCAGTGTCCTTTAGAGCGTATGCGAGGGTCGACAAGATGCAAGCGCCAGTAGCACCGAGCGGATGACCAATCGCTGTAGCGCCGCCATGCACATTAAGCCGGCTCTTGTCTATGCCTAGCTCCTTGACTACTGCAAGTGCCTGTACGCAGAAGGCCTCGTTGAGTTCTATCAGATCGACATCGCTTAGCCTGATTTTGGCCATCTCGAGTGCTTTTTGGGCGGATGGAACCGGGGCAGTGCCGTATTCTCCAGGATCACTTCCTGATGCCGCGAATGATTCTATTTTCGCAAGAGGCTTTATACCACATTCCTTTATCTTACTGCCTGACATAAGCATCAGGAATGATGCGCCATCGCTTAGCTGCGATGCATTGCCGGCAGTTATTATACCGCTTGGCGTGAATGCGGGCTTCAGGGCAGCCAGCTTCTCCAGACTTGTGTCCCTCCTTATGCCTTCGTCTTCGTCTATGGTCTTCCCTTCATGATTCTTGACTGGAATTATCTCGCGCTTGAACTTCCCGGAGTCGGTTGCAATAGCTGCCTTCCTATGACTCTCTAAGGCGAATTGGTCAGCATCCTTGCGCGTTATTCCGTATTTGCCTGACAAATTTTCCGCTATCGCCCCCATGTGCATGCCGCTGTAGCAGTCCATTAACCCTTCGCCTAGCATCTCGTCATCCATCTGGAATCCTGATGTGCTCAATCCAGCCTGCTTCATGCGCCCGAGGAAGTCGTCCAGACCAATGTTGCCCAGTTTCTGCAGCTTTCTTATTCCTTTTATCGAGAAAGGCGCATTTGACATAGATTCGACACCTCCAGCAGCTATTACCTCGGCATTTCCGCAGGATATGGATTCTGCAGCCAGGCCCACTGCTTTGAGACTGGAGGCACATACCTTGTTGACGGAATATGCCGGTATCTTGTTTGGCAGTCCTGAATAGACGACAACCTGTTTTGCAACGTTCTGTCCCAACCCAGCAGATATCACATTGCCTACGATTACCTCATCTATGCTTGCAGGATCAGTTTTGGTACGCGATACAACTGCCCTAAGTACCTCAGCACCTAGGCGGGTTGCCGTGATCTGTGAAAGGGACCCAAGGAACTTGCCTATCGGGCTCCTGGCTGCATCCGCTATATACACCTCTTCCATATGGTACACCTATTTGAATTTCGGCTCGCTATGCGCCTTAAAAGCATGCAGCCCTTCTTTCGCATCTGAATGCTTTATGCATGCAAGAAATGCGCGTTTCTCTGCGTCGTCGCTATGACTGTAATTTGAGTTTATTGCAAGTTTGGCGTTCTTGAGCGCGTTGGAGCTATTGCCGCTTAGCTTCAATGCAATTGATTTCGCGCTATCCATCAGCGATTTCTGGTCAACAATCCTGTTTATCAGACCATATGAAAGGGCAGTATTTGCGTCTATAGTATCTCCTGTCAGGATAAGCTCCGTTGCCCTTCCCTTTCCTATAAGAGTTGGGAGCCTGTACGTTCCACCGCCTCCGGGCACTATCCCTAGCCTCACTTCTGGTTGGCCGAATATAGCATTTGGCGATGATATCCTTATGTCGCATGCCATGGCGAGCTCGCAGCCTCCGCCCAAGCAGTATCCGTTGATTGCAGCTATTACTGGCTTTTCGAGCTTCTCGATCCTGTTGAATACTCCGTGAATATGATCTGCGAACCTTTCAGCATCGCTGCCTGTCTTGAGGCGGCTGAGATAATTTATGTCAGCGCCTGCACAGAAAGACCTGTTACCTGTTCCAGTGATTATCACAGCGCGACACGCACTGTTGCCTTCTATCTCGGCTATTGCACCTTCCAGACTCGAGAGCATGATCTCGTCTATTGAATTCAGCTTGCCCTCCCTGTCAAGAGTTATTGTGGTAAGCGCCTCTTCGGAGCTTATCCTTATGTTCTCATAAGTCATACCCAAACCTTCTTTATAATCTATTTATGTTAGGGAAAACTAAATAAGGTTGATCAACTCTCTCCCAGTGCAAGATGTGGCGCTTTACTAAACTATTATAGTGCCCATCTTCTTGTCGTAGTAGTCTTTTATGTCAGCAAAAAGCTCCGGATATTCGTTCTCATACTGCTTGACATATGGTTCAGCTGATTCGAACCATGAAGGTATGGTTGGCTTCATATCTGATATGACTTTCAGCAGGTCACCCATGGTTATCTGCCTCTCAGTGCCCTTTTCCAGGGCTTCACGCCAGGGTATCTTGGCTGCAGCCTCGCACACGTCAGTTATGTCAGAGGATGAGTAGTATTCGGTGATCTTTGCCAGCTTGTCGTAGTCCATTTCGGCGATGGGTTTTTTGGATAGGTAGTACTTGAAAAGCTCCTTTCTGCCCTCTGCGGTGGGAGGAGGCACGTAGATGCGCTCCCTGAACCTGCCGCTCCTTATTAGTGCAGGGTCCATCATCCATGGTGTGTTTGTGGCAGCTATTATCAGTATCCCCTCATTATTGGATGACGTGCTGTCAAGCTCTATAAGCAGGGAATTGACGATCAGCCTAAGCGTTGATGAAGTCATTGACTCACGCTGCCCTCCTAGGGCATCGAATTCATCCATGAAGAGCACAGACGGCTTGTTCTTCCTCGCAAGCTCAAACAGGTTGTGTATGCTGCTTCCTGATGAATCAATCCAGAACTGCATGATATCAGGTATCTTGCCCTCAAGTAAATTGACCTTAGACTCGCCTGCTATTGCCTTTGATATGTAAGTTTTCCCGCAACCAGGAGGGCCGTAGAGTAGCACCGCACTGCCTGCCTGTATCTTGTATTTCTCTGCCAGTTCCGGCCTCTGGAACGGATAGATTATGGCGCTCTTTAGCACCTCTTTGAGCTCCGCCATGTCTGCAACATCGCTGAAGTTCTCCTTTGGCTTCTCCACGAACCTGAAAAGAGTGAGGCCAGCTTCTAGATCCTCCTGCGACAAATGCACGCCAGTTACCTTCTCCAGAAGCTCTTTGGCGTGCTCGCTTTGGGGATTTATGTCAAGCACCTTCTTAAGGTCCTTCATGGCCTTGTCCTTCATGTTCAATGCAATGTAGACGCGCGCCCTATCTAAGAACGAATCAGCATCGTTCTGATCCAGCTCTATCGCAGAATTATAGTCGTTAAGGGCCTCATTGTAGTTGCCTGAGGAATAATAGCAGAATGCCCTATTAGAATAAAACGCTGCGCTAGGAGAGATCTGTATTGCTGAAGTATAGGACCTTATTGCACTGTCATAATCCTTTTTGTGTGTGCCTACCGCTCCGAGAAGGTTATATGACATCGCATCCTTGTCATTAAGCTTTATAGCTTCCTTGGCAAACTTTTCGCCGTTTTCATAATCTTTCAAGTGTATGTACGCATATGCAACAAGCTGATTTGCCTTTGGCAGCTCGTTTTTTGGAGCTATTTTCAGCGCCTTTCCGTAGGCATCCAGGGCCCCTGCATAGTCGCCCTTATCGTATGCATCATTTCCTTTTTTTACCAGAGAGTAGTATTCTGACTCACTTCCTGCAGTATCCTCTGCCATACCTATCTCCTAGGTCTTTTATGACAAGAATATCTAATAAAGCTATCACAGGAGGCCGTGCATTTAGCTGGCGCCAATCAGCTGATGCTAAGTGCCTTTATTATGGCTGTTGAAGCCGCATCAAGGCCAGATTTGCTTATGTTTTGAGCTTCCTGGCTCACTTCCACTTCTGCTGCGGTGTTACCCTTCCACGCAAGAACCCATATTTGGGATCTGGATGGCCGCCCGAAGTAGGGCGTAGGATAGTAAACTATACTCTCATAATGCACGCCGTTTACGCTGCCGTTTGATATGTTGAATTTTCCGCTGCTGTTCAGGTAGGAAGTCTGGTTGATTATACCATTGTACATTGCCTCTTCAGCATCCTGCGACATGTTGATCTGGAATAGTAGCTCTGTTGCAGTGGTTATTGCAGAGTTGCTTGACAGGTTTGAGACCACATACCACCCCCCAGTCACATTTCCCCTAAAAGGGTAGGAATACGTCTCGTATTGCAAAGTATATGGATATGAGGAGTTAGTTAGGTTATAAGCACGATAGGAGCTCGAATTTCCCATGAATGTGTTAACGAGGCTCTGGTTGAGGTAGCGCATACCGTATTCCAGTGCAGCGCGCTGGCTGGCATTGATTGTGGTAGTTGCCAGTGAAGTAGTATTTGTGCTGGCTATGGCGCTTGGATTAGTAACTGTGCCCTGTATTACAAAGACATAGTAGATGATGCCCAAGATTATCAGTGCCAGAAGTCCAAGATATGGCAATCTGCTTTTCTGCTTTGGTGCTTCTGGCTGGAAATGCTGGATCTGAGACATATCTGAAGGCATATAAATCATTTATTTTTCATTAATACTTAATAAAGGGCATCATTTGAATGACGCACTGGCTTCTGCTCCGGCTATCCTGCCAAAAACTGCTCCTCTCATGAGGCCCGTGCCTCTTGGATATGCGTCACCGTAGAAGAAACCGCCAGTTATCTCGCCTGTGGCATACAGACCTTCCACCCATGTCCCATCCTTGCGAAGGACATGCGCTTTGTCATCTATCCTAAGTCCGCCATATGTGTAAGTGATTCCGCAAGAAACGGGATATGCGGTAAATGGAGATGTATCTATGGCCTGCGCCCAGTTTGACTTTGGAGGCTCAACTCCTTCCGTACGGCACCCGTCTCTTATTTCGGAGTTGAATTTCCCCAATCTACCTGCTCCCTTGTTGAATGACTTGACAGTCTTCATAAGCTGGCAGGTATCCACGTCTATCTTGCCATTGAACTCGTCAAGTGCCTGCACGGTGATTCCAGTTACCGAGCCGTACTCGTCACGGAGCAATCCAGATGTTTTACCATCGAAGAGCTGGTAGGCTACGGCATCTCTTTGCATGAGTATGTCCCTGGCAAGTTTTGCATACGAGACATTGATAAAGTCCTTTCCTTCGTCGGCAAATCTCATGCCGTCTTTATTTACAAGTATGCAGTACGGCCAAGAATACCTCTGCGTACTGTCACCCAGTCCAGGGTTTCCATAATTGGGCGCCCGTGCATCTATCTGCGTGGCGTGGCATCCTGCCATGTCACCGTACATCATGGCGCCTGCGTCTATCGCAGCTAGCATCGTCTCCCCAGTATTATTGCTTGTTCCTCTCACCTTTGCCATGCCCCATCTGCTACCAAGGAACCTTTCCCTTAGCTCCTTGCTTGATTCGAAACCTCCGGAGCCCAATATGACCGATCCTGCTCTTATTTTCTCTTTCCGCCCGTTCCTTGATATCGAAACGCCATTGACTTTCCCCGATTCCACAAGGAGACCCTGTACCGCGCAGCCATACATTATGCTGACGTTGTGCCTTACCTCACATTTCTCAAACAGCCCATTTGACATATGGATGCCTCCTCCTTTTATCTTTAGCGCTTCTGGTCCTTCAAATTTGAGCACTCCGTTTATTACGGTTGCCAGTGCATCGTTCAGTACAAACTTTGTTCCGAGCTCTTCTTTCATCCATCGCACAGTTTCGTATGACTTTTCAGACAGCACCCTGGCAAGGACAGGATCTGCTCTCCCTTTGCTTGAGGACATTATGTCATCATAAAACCTGCCTGCGAAGTATGGAGGTATACTGATGCCATCCCATCCGCACTGCGGCGTTTCATCGACAAGCTTGATTATATCGGCTTTGCCTCCGTGTGAATGCCTCATCATTCCAGAGCTTATTGCAGTATTGCCTCCCCGATCACTGCGCGATGCCTTCTCTAGGATGAGCACCTGGGCGTTGGACTCTGAGGCAGATAAAGCTGCGGTAAGAGCCGCGTTGCCTGCGCCGACCACTACGATATCAGCAGCATCTGGCAGATTCAAGTCATCCCCTTAATCCCTGGGCAGCTCTCCGGGAGGAGTGTAAAGCCAGAGAAGGACCAGGGTTTCCTTTCCAGTATTATGGTGTCGGTGCTCCACCCCTTTAGGTATGAATAAATAGTCCATTGCCTTGAATGGCAATCTCTCTCCCTCGCTCTCTAGAATGCCGCTTCCTTTTATTACAAGATTTATCTCTTCGGAACTTAGATGGCTATGGACTGATGATGATGTGCCGGGCTCAAAATAGGTTATTCCGCTTGCGAGAAGTTCCGAACCGCACGTTTCCCTGTCAACTGTCCTGAATACTGTACGGAAGGTCTTTCCGCTGCCTAGCTCGATCTTCTTGCCGTCCTTTAAATGGTCGAGAACCTTTACCTTCATGATTAGCAGATGACCCTAGATAATTAAATATGGTGCTAATTTGGCAATAACTTTAAGTACACAGGTATAAATGACGTGCGTTACTCACTTCATGTATTTCTTTATCTGCCTGTTTAGCTGCTCTATCTGCGCATTTATACTTTTCAGATCATTTTTAGTTACGAACTGATTTGACTTCAGAGCTGCATCTACTTGCTTCTGCAGCTGCGCTGCGTACTTCTTGCCTTTTGTCTGATACTCTTTGACCATATCCCTCACGGCCTTCTCACTGTCCTTTTTGCTTATCTTGCCATCCTTTTGGAGTTTGCTCAACGCGTCGTTCATAGCGTCTAGGGCCAGATATGCAACCCCAACTCCTATCTGAAGGCCCTTTTTAATATTCTTGTCCATTTCAATACCCTTTAACATTTTAACATTCAAGGTTTAAATAACATTGTTTTCAGGGCCCATATCACGCCTATGGCTACGCTTATCACGAAAACAGGCTCGGCCAGCAGCGGATGTGTTGGAACTATCAATGACGACCCTATTATTACCGCTGCAATTATCAGCGATATGGAGAGCGAGGTTCCTACCTGCTCTATGTCCCTAACGAGTACTGCGAGGTCTTTGTGCTCCAGCTCTACCCTTATAGTACCGTCCCCAAGCCTCTTTAGTAACTTCCCGATAATCGTAGGGAGGGATCGCAGAGTGTATTCTATGTCCACCAGGTTGGTGCCCACACTGCTCTGGAGATCCTTAAGGCTTACCTTTCCTGATCGAGTCCTTTTTGTGTATTCCAAAAACTCTTCGGCTACGCTGAAATCGGGGTCAAGCTGCATGCCTGTACCCTCCAGAAGCAAGAATGCCCTTGTGAGCTCTGCTAGCTCCCTGGGGCGGTTGAAATTATACCTGTCCATTAGCGCCAGAAGGTCCGACATTATGTTGCCAAGTTCTACTTTGCTGACTTTGTTTGTGTAATACGCCTCCAACAGGTCCGTCAAATCTGCCTTCAGAGCTTCTACATCAGAGCCCTCACTAAGCATGTCCGTGCGCACCAGATGCCCCACTATGCCGCGTGAGTCGTTGTTTATTGCCAGTGTGGCAAGGTGGAATATATTCTCTGCAACGTACTTGTCTATAGTGTCCATTCTGCCATAATCTATGAAGCTTATTATGTTCCTGTCTAGTATTATGATGTTTCCTGGGTGAAGGTCAGCATGATAGAAGCCATCTTCCATCACCATTTTGAAGAAGGCGTCGGCGGTCCGTTTTGCAATGAGAGTCTTGTTGAATTTCTTTGTGCGCGATTTGATGACTTCGGATAAGTCTGTACCGTGCACCTCTTCCATAACCAGTACGCGTCTAGTACTTAAATTATCATATATCCTGGGCACGTATATGCCCTTGTAGTCCTTGAAATTCTCCCTTAGGTGCAGGGCATTTCTTGACTCCCTAAGGAAATTAAGCTCCTTTAGTATGGACCTCTCGAATTCATCCACCAAATATTTGGGATCGTACCTGCGTGATTCTGGCACGTACTTATCGGCCATTTTTGCCAGATAGTGCATTATTCTAAGGTCCTCCCTTATGGTCTGCTCTATTCCTGGCCGCTGTACCTTAACAACCACCTTGCTCCCGTCATTAAGCACAGCCCGGTGCACCTGGGCTATGGAGGCTGACGCCATGGGTTCAGACTCAAAGCTGGAAAAGATCTTGCTCACAGGTTTGCCTAATTCTTCCTCTATTATGTGCTTGGATTCTTCTGGGGGAAAGGGTTTCATATGGTCCTGCAATTTCGATAGCTCGGCGGCGTATGTCGGGCCTATTATGTCTCCTCTTGTACTGAGCAGCTGTCCAAGCTTGACGAACGTAGTTCCTAGCTCCTCAAACATTTCCCTTATGCGCTCTTCCTGCGTCTTGTATTTTTTTACCTCGTTTGGCTTCTGTCTGCGGAGATGCAAAGGCAGCTTCTCTCCTATCCTTACCTTGTCTACTACTTCGCCTAACTGATACTTTATAAGTATGTCCATTATCTGGGTAAGCCTAACGAGATCCCTCTTGCCCTGAGAAAATACACCAGCCATACTCTACCACTCTTACTACATCCCAATATATTTAGGGGGGAGTTATAATATAAAATAGGGGGATTGATAAAGCTGGCAGGGACTTGACATCCATATAGTCAAGGACGAGATCAGACCTATCGCGCCATTTGGCTGGGAAGTTAACTGGGCCATCAACACGCACAAACTAAGGTTCTACATTGCAGTGTTTGGGCAGAGCATAGCAAAAGAACTCCTGCAAGTCTCATGCACGTCTAGGACAGAAACGCCCTTTCTGAAACTCAGCGAACAGATATTCATATGCATTCTTTAATGCACCAAGATAATCCATGAAACTAGTAACTGAATAGAGTATTATGAAATAAGGGGCTTCGCCCCTTATAAACCCTAAGCACGGGCGGGTTCCTCCGCAGCAAGCTAGCGGTATCTCACCCGCCCGAATCAGTTGAATTGCAGTTTCATCT
>JAJYVC010000010.1 GCA_021792235.1 Microcaldota archaeon | reverse complement strand
GGCAGAGGAGGGACGACAGGATTGCGACTGCGGTTATGTGCAAGGGAGTCTGGCATAACCTTCTTTTACTTGGAAGGAGCTGACTTATGTCCCACACTCGGATTTGGATGCGCGCTGCGCTCGTACAAAGATGGGCTTTCAGGACACATAGGTGATCGCAGTGCCTGTAGTATTTAACTCCTGCAAGCAGGCCTTGCTATTTTGGCACACCCTGTATCCTATAGTAAACGCAGGATCTGCCTGAGCGCCGGGCTTGAAGAGGGTGCTGCTCACCTCGGCGGTGCATACGACCTTGGTCCCTGACGCGGAGTAGTTTGAGTAGATGGTGTTTGGCTGGCTCAGCTGCTGGGTGCTGCTCCCGCAGTGGTTGGAAGGCGCATCGCCTTTTCCCTTTCCGTTATTGTTGCAGTCGTTCCCATAGCCGTTGTCATTGCCGTTGGAGCCTGTGCTTGAACTCTGGGAGCCTTGGCCCTGGGATTGCTGCTGCACCTGGGACAGGCATGTGCCCACATATGTGGCGCTCGAGCCTGCCGGCTTCACTACGAACGAGTTTTCAGGGAAGAGAAGGCTTGTGCCTGCACCGTTGGAAAATGTGACCACGACATTGCCAGTCTTGCTGTTGATGTCCATCCCTGCGCAGTTCAGCTGCGGCGTTATATAGCATGAGCCCGTAACAGGGGTTGACATCCCGCCTGATGCTCCGCCCAGGCCGAGGAGCCCTAGGATGTTAGTGGCAAAAAGCACATAGCCTACGGCAGCTATGGAGAACGCATACACCATAAGATACTCTAATCCCAATTGGCCTTTCATAGACCCAACCCAGGATATATTTTGTATTTTTGCTATTTAAAGGTTTTGAGGAATAGTGGAATTTTTCGACGTAAAGGGGCTCGGCTTCATGGTACTTTTGCCAGATATGTTTCCATATCTATGGCATGACGTGGGTGCCTGGGAAGCATATTAATAAGCAGTTTGCGTATATTATACGCTGATCTTGGATGGACTTAGGAGAAGGTCTCAGGAAGGCAATAGCAAGGCTCAGCGGAGCAGCTGTCATAGATTCCAAGGTGATAAGGGAATTCAACAAGGAGCTCCAGAAGGCGCTGATATCCGCAGACGTTGAGATAGAGCTGGTGTTCGCCCTAACGAAGAGGATAGAGGAGGCGGCGATGAAGAGCAAGATGCCTGATGGGGTGAGCCACAGGGACTACATAACAAACCTTGTCTACGAGGAGCTGCGCAGACTCATGGGAGAGAGCTATGAGCCAGAGATAAAGCCCAAGAAGATACTGCTTGCAGGCATATACGGATCAGGGAAGACCACTACTGCTGCAAAGCTTGCCAAGTTCTACCAGGACAGGGGCCTTGGCGTGGGGCTGATATGCTGCGATGTGTCAAGGCCTGCGGCGTATGAGCAGCTTGAGACGCTTGCAAAGCAGGCTAATGCCGGATTCTTCGGGATGAAGGGCGAGAAGGACGTTGCAAAGATAGTCAGGGAGGGAATGGCAGCTCTGAAGGGAAAGAAGGTGATAATATGCGACTCGAGCGGAAGGAGCGGGATGGACGAGGAGCTCATAAAGGAGCTGAAGCTTATAAACAACCAGTTCAAGCCTGACGAGAAGCTGCTTGTCATAAACGCGGACATAGGACAGGTTGCTGGCAGGCAGGCTGCAGAGTTCGACAAGGCCATAAGGCTCAGCGGAGTCGTAGTTACGAAGCTTGACGGGTCTGGAAAGGGAGGCGGGGCGCTTAGCGCGGTAAATGCCGCCAGCATAAGGGTGATGTTCACCGGCACTGGGGAGAAGCTCAATGCGCTTGAGCTTTACGATTCCAAGAAGTTCGTGGGGCGTCTGCTTGGAATACCTGATCTTGAATCTCTGATACTCCACGTGAACGAAGCCGTGAAAAGCTCTGGCATGAAGGCAGAGGACGTGAACATAGAGGAGCTCAACTTCGAGAGCTTCTACAAGCAGATGAAGGCCATGGCGAAGATGGGCCCTATGAAGAACGTGCTGGGCATGATTGGTCTTGTTGATGTGCCCAAGGAGGCGCTTGAGAGCGGTGAGGCGAAGCTCAAGAAATATGAGAATATAATAAGCTCAATGACCAGGGAGGAGAGGATGAGTGAGAGGCTGGTCAGGGACCCTAAGCGCATAGCAAGGATAGCAAGGGGCAGCGGGACTACAGAGAAGGACGTGAAGGACCTCCTGGCGGATTTCAACAAGATGAAGAAGATGGCAGACATGCTCAAGAACAACAGGGACGTGAAGAGGAACATGGCGAAATTCATGCCAGGGATGGGCATATAGATGGCTGTGTTAGCTGGGCTGTGCTGACCATGTATTAGCAGGTTCGCTATTCGAGTTTTGAAGGCATTTCAATATAGCACCATAAATCTTTTTTAATGGTTGCAGGCAAAACTAGTAGGTATATTAATCTTTAGATACTAGTAACTAGTACTACTATATGTATAAAGGTACTAGTAGAGCCGATGCTGATGCTATTTGATTTGGCGCCTAAGGATGACGCTTCAGAGTTATTCGACAGAAGGAAGGAGCTTGAAGAACTGCATAGTGCCATGGAGAGGGGCGAAAAATTAACTATTGTGTATGGGATAAGGCGCATAGGTAAGACAAGCCTAATAAGGAGCTTTATTTCTGAAAAGGAGTTTCTAAGCGTATTCTTGGATGTGAGGCAGATATACTATACCCATAAAAGGACGGTTCCCTCTGAGGCAGTCTATGAGCAGATATTGAGGGGTTTCACAGATCTCCTTTTGGGGCTTGGCATCGGTGCTGATGAGCAGATGGGTATATTTTCTGCTGGAGAAAATAATATAACAAACTTGCTTTCGGATATAAACAAATGGTGCTTGGCAAAGAAGGCAAAATTCCTATTGGCCATTGATGAAGCGCAGTACCTTAGATTTTCAAGGAAGGTTTCATACGACGGGGTGATGGCATGGAGTCTGGACAATCTGAGAAATGTTTTTTTTGTGATATCAGGAAGCGAGGTGGGTGTTTTGAGGGAAATGCTAGACTTTGAGAATACCAAGGCTCCGCTATATGGCAGATTCAAGAACGAATTATTATTGAGGAAATTTAACGACGAAGAGAGTGCAGAATTTCTCAGGCGGGGCTTTGAAGAGCTAGGCTGCAAGGTGGGTAATAAGGAGATAGAGCAGGTAATTGGAAGAATTGGAGGATTGGTGGGGTGGTTGGCATACTATGGGCATTATCGTACTACAGATAAGATGGGACATGAGGAGGCATTGGAGAGGATCTTCTCGGATGGGTCAAAAATTGCAATGTCAGAAGTAGGTGACCTGATAAAGAAATCAAAGGACAGGTACATGGCAATAATGACTGCAATATCAAAAGGGATGGGGTCGTGGTCGGGTATTAAGGCATATACTGTAGGCACGACGGGAAAAATCCCGGATTCGGGCCTTGATATGCTTCTTTCCTCGCTGATTAGATTTAGCATAGTGGAAAAGGATAGTAAAGGTAATTATGTAATGGCAGATCCGATCCTTAAAGAATATCTAAGTAGGTAAATTGCCAATTGAAAATCCGTCAGGCTAGCTCAGAAGGGATTTTGGACGCGACTTCCTGTACTTCCTAGCTATTTCATCTATAAGCTCCTTAGACATACCGAGATTGGAAGCAGGATCGCACAGCCCAGCGAGTTCTTCCCTGGACAAGAGTCTTGTTATCTGTCTGTTCTTGAGGAGGGCATCATAGTAGCTTATGCCCCCATTGATTGACAGCGCTGCTGCCTTGGTTGTAAGCTCCCTGGCTCTCTGCCGCTGCATTCCCTTCTCGACAAGCTTGCTCATTACCAGAGGCGATGATGTGATTCCTTTTGTGCTTCTGAGGTTTCTCATTATGTTATCTTGCGCAGGAGCCGACCTCTCCAAAAGGTTCTTCACAAGACCGCAGGAATAATCTGAGAGAATGAATGACTCTGGAATGGCTATACGGTCTGAGAGGGACGCTGTGAGATCCCTGAAGTCTTCTGTGTGCACTGACTCAAGTGACGAGGCTGCGTGGCCGCGCACGACACGCGCTATAGAGATGCATCTCTCCTCTATGAAAGGATTCCCGCGGAGGCTCTTGTGGGGCATTGCAGAGCTTCCTACTGATCCGTGGTCCTGAATCTCTTCCAGTTCAAGTATCTCGGTCCTCTTGAGCGTCTTTATGTAAGAGGCTATTGCTGCAAGTCTTCCACACAGTACGGCAAGGTCTGAGATTATATAGGCGATGTTCTCCCTTGAGGGAGTCTGCATGGACATTTCTGGCCTCTTCACGCCAAGGCGCGAAAGGATCTTTTTCTCTACCGTGGGGCCGTCTATGCCCTCGTTCTTATGCACGTCGTATGTTCCCACGACCCCGGATAGCTTTCCCTCGGTGTAATCGGCCATATCCCTCGCCAACCTATCTATGCTTTTCTGTAGGGAGTATCCGAAGAATGCGAACGGAAGCCCGAAAGATGCAGGAACCGCATGCTGGCCGTGGGTGCGGGTTATTGAAGGTATATCCTTCCACCTTACTGCGGCGCGGATGCATGTGTCGCGCAAGGCAGATGCGCTTTTGATGAGCATGGAGAGCGCGTTTTTTATTTGGATTGCCTTTGCAGTCTCCACAGCATCTGCAGAAGTCATGGCGAAGTGGATGTATTTGCCGCTGGGGCCTGCCTTCTCTGACATGGCAGCTATTATGGCAGCCATCTCATGATGTGTTTTATTCTCCTCTATATCCCTGACCAGCCTTGTTGTTACGCGCTTTGTGTCGGCTATCCTGCTTATCCTGGTAGCTGCGGACTTTGGCACTTTTTTCGGATATAGCTCGGAGAGCACCTTGACATTCTCGGCCTCTACGTCCAGAAGGTACTGTATGTAGCTCTCGTCGCTGAATATCCTTGCCATCGGCGTCGTGTATCGTGTACCCACGGGCGAGACCTGCTCCTGGTTTTCCGAGTATGAAACATCAAGTTTTCGCGGCTTCATAGGCGCCTACCTCAGTGATTTAGTCCTCCTGTCGACCATGTCCAGCGCGTCCTCCCCGGTGCCTATGAGCGTGATGGGCACGCCTACCTTGTCCTCAATATCGTCTATCCATTTCCTGGCCTCTTTGGGCAGCTTGCCGTACTCCCTGACCTTCCCTGCGCCCTTGAATAGCGTATCTGCTTTTGTGATTGCTACCTGGTTCGCACCACTGATCCTCACGACCTCCCTTGCCATTTCCGCGTTGAATGGCGCGACTCTCCTCTGCCTGCCGGTTACAGTGCCGAACTCGGCCATGCCCAGCTTTGCCGCATCGCTTGGATTCATCTCTCCTTCAAGAGGCCCGCCTCCCACACGCGTTATGAATGCCTTGAATATCACTATCACGTTACCAACATACTTTGGACCTACTCCTATGTCGCTTAGTATGCCTGAGGAGGTGGTGTTCCTGCTGGTTACGTATGGATACTCGCCGTGGTATAGGCTCAGGTAGTGCCCCTGGCTTCCCTCCACCTGCACCTTGCCCCCGTTCTCCACGCATTTTATTACCTCGCTTGGCACGTTGGCCATGAACTCTGAGAGCTCGGGATAGTCCTTTGCAAGCTTCAGGCTCCTTAGCACCCTCTTTGATTCTGCGCTGCCCACTCCCTGCTTAGTGCTGCCCACCTCATTGCTGAGATGCTGGTTCTTGCTCTCCTCCTGCGCTTCGAGGTCGGTTATGACAGCAGCATGTGCGTCTATAATAGTGCGCTTGCGGGTGCCGGTCTCGTCCATCTCCTTGAAGAGTATGTCCCTCCTTATGAGCGCGCCAGGAGGTATGGCCATCCTAGTGCTCTGGCTGAGGAATGCTGATGGTATGGACCTGAGCTTGTATGCTCTGCCGTTGTATACTGCAGTGTGGCCAGCGTTTATGCTTCCTGTCCTTACTGCCATCTCCGGCTTGTCTGCCACCGCCAGGTACGAAGCAACCTTGCCCTTGCCCTCATCACCAAAGAATCCGCCCACTAGAATATCTATCATTTTGGCACCTCCAGATAGACTTAGCATGATAATAATTAAAAGTTTCTGGAGGCTAAGATGAATGCAAAGCTGGTGTGACTGCAGTGATCGATAAGAATTCGGGCAATAAGAAGATAGAGGAGCTGCAGGAGCAGTACTCCAAGACGAAGTACAACAAGGCCACAAACAAGTACCTGGGCATACTGCGGGCCAAGATCGCCAAGATAAGGAGAGAGATGGAGAGCCAGGGAAGGAAGGCCGGCACAGGATATGCAGTTAGGAAAACAGGCAATGCCACGGTTGTGCTGGTGGGCTTTCCTAATGCGGGCAAGTCCTCGCTCCTTGGGGTGCTGACAGGAGTGCAGTCGAAGGTCGCGGATTACGCATTCACTACGCTCGAGGTCATTCCAGGCATGCTGGAATACGAAGGCGCAAATATACAGGTACTAGACCTTCCGGGCCTGATACAGGGAGCCCACGTGGGCAGGGGAGGCAGCCTCAAGATAATAAGCGTGGTGAGGATAGCAGACCTCATACTATTCGTGATAGACATAAACAGGCCGCAGGAGCTCTATCAGCTCATAGAGGAGCTGGAGATGCTGAACATACGCATAAACCAGAAAAGGCCCGCAGTCAGGCTGGAGAAGAGCTTTGCAGGCGGAGTAAACATAGAGGGCAACGGGCACAGGATCCCAGCAAAGGAGATAATACTGAGCGTGCTTAACGAGTTCAAGATATTCAACGGCGAGATCATATTCTACAGCGACACGACAGACCAGCAGTTCGTCGACTTCGTTGCGGATAACTGCGTGTATGTTAGGGGGGCAGTGGCACTCAACAAGATAGACACTGTGGACCAGCGCAGGGTAGACTCTGCAAGGAAGGAGATAGAGTCACGGACTGGGCTTAGGGTAATACCTATAAGCGCCAAGATGACCGAAAACATAGAAGTACTTAAGGGGACGGTGTTCTCCGGGCTGGACCTCATACGGATCTACCTCAAGCCGAAGGACGGCGAGGCAGACATGAAGAATCCGCTCGTGCTTGAGAGCGGCGCAACCATAATAGATGTCGTAAGGAAGATAAATACGAAGCTTCTCAAGAGCATAAGGTACGCCTATGTCAGCGGACCGAGCTCAAAATTCCCGAATCAGAGGGTTGGCGAGGACCATAAGGTCAGAGATGGAGACATCGTGACAGTGGTATTCGACTTCTGATGCTCGATCAGTACATTGCCTCGAGCCGCTTTATACGCTCCGCTGTTGGAGGATGCGTTGAGAATAGATTTGATATCGACTTCCTGCTGATTGGATTAGCGAAGTAAAGCGATGCTGTCATGTCGTTTGCGTGCTTTACCGGAGCTGCGGTGGGCTTTGCAGAATATCCCTCGATCTTCTTCAATGCGCTAGCAAGAGACTGCGGGCTTCTTGTTATCCTGGCCCCGTTTGCATCTGCCATGTACTCCCTGTTCCTTGATATTGCGAGTCTTATCAGGAATGCGAACAGCGGAGCGAGTATGCTAAGCACAAGCGCTACGATAAGTATTGGGCCGCCGTTCCTGTTGTTGCCCCCGAACCCGAAGAATATCGAGTTCCTTACTATGGCTGCAAGCAGGCCTATGGCTCCTGCAAATACTATAGCAATCATCATAAACTGCATGTCATTGTCGTAGATATGCGACATCTCATGCCCTATTACGCCCTGCAGCTCGTCCTTGTTCATCATTGACAGCAAGCCAGAAGTCACTGCAATATATGCGTGCTTCTTGTTCCTGCCTGTTGCAAACGCGTTAGGATTGGGGTCGTTTATTACGTATATCTGTGGGGTTGGCACCTGCGAGGCTGCCGAAAGGCCTTCGACTGCATCGAAAAGCACAGGATACTGGCTCTTATCTGCAGGCTTTGCTCCTGACACCTTAAGGACCAATTTGCTGCCTGCAAAATATGAAAAAACCGCATATAGTGCTATTATTGCAGCACCTATGATAATCCCGAACAGGCCGCCTCCGAAGAACACTACGAACGCATATATTATTGCAAAGAATATAAGGGAGAAGATAGACATAAGCAGTATTGATTTTGCCCTGTTCTTCGCTATTTCATCAAAGAAGCTTGACATGTCGACACATTGCCATGTTTATTTGGAACTTCCTTTTCCCCCTTTTGGCTTGTCTGGTGCAGGACTGTTCAGGTCGCTGAAATCAACCTTCACAGGCTGCGCAGCCTCTGGAGGTGCCTGGAAGAAGTCCTGCTTTGCGAAGTGGAACATTCCTGAGAACACATTGCCAGGGAATTCCTGTATGGCGTTATTGTAATCTAGTACGTAGTCGTTGTATGATGTCCTTACGAATGCTATCTTGTCTTCGGTGCTCTCAAGCTCCTGCTGCAGCATCTGGAAGTTCTGCGAGGCCTTCAAATCAGGATAGTTCTCTGCTACGGCAAATATGCTTTTCAATGCCTGGCTGAGTTGGTTATTGGCATCGGCCTTCTGCTGCACAGTACCAGTGATTATGGAGCTTCTAAGCGCCGTAACCTGCGTAAGCACGCCCCTCTCATAAGCAGCATATCCCTTGCAGGTGTTTATCAAGTTCGGTATCAGGTCATACCTTCTCTTGAGCTGCACGTCTATCTGCGCCCATGCGTCCTGAACCCTGTTCCGCTTCTGTACAAAACCGTTATACATTATTATTACTATAAGGAGTACTATGACCACTACTCCCCCCACTATTAGTTCTAGAATCATAAAATCAATATTATAGAAACACGAAAACTTAAAAATGTTTATCAAGCTTTCGATTTATAGACACTTCAGTTTTCAATAGATACTGCCGTATTCAAAAAGCAGATTTATTAACTATTACAGTGTAATGGCAAATCATTGGTGGATTGGCTTATGGCAGGAGGAGTGTTTGATCTTGATACTTATGTTATTGCAAGGCCCATGAAGTTCGGCCTTAACCTTCCCTATGATTGCTATGACAAGGACGGTAACCGGCTATTTGAAGTGAAGAGAAAACTTATAGGGGGCCAGTACCTGCTTGTGGATGCGTCTGGGGCTACGATAGGCGTATTGCACAGGAAGATGATGGCAGTGACTCCTACGTATGAATTCTATGATGGGAGTAATAACCTGCTGGGGAGAGCTTCAAAGGACATGCAGATAATTAACCTACAGGGCGCAAAGTTCTCGCTGTTTGGATCTGATGGAAACAAACTTGCAGCAGCGGCGCTTAACTTCCCGCTGTTGGCATTGATGGAAGGTAAGCTGGAGAACCTAGGTTATGATATAACAACTCCGGATGAGTCGGTGTCCCTAGCCAAGATAGCAATACTCTTCCCTGGAATGGGATACAGTAATAACGCAATTGATGCGGGCATTGCGATGCAGAATTCAAGATTCGTACTGCAGATTACTGACAAAAGAATAAGCACACTTATGCTCTTGGAGTTTGCGATAGCTGTTGATCATCTCTTCCATTCATCTGCTGGCCCTGGTGTAGTGAACTTCGGCCCTGTTGGCGGAACCGGTTTTGGCAATCCTGGATTTGGAGGGCCTGGAGGGGGAGGCATAAGCTTCAAACTGTAGTACGCAAAGGTTAAATTTATTCCTTGTGTAAGTTTATCCATGGCGATCAGGTATTGGGAGTATGAGGACGCTCCTCTTAAGGAGAAGCTTAAGGATCCAAATGTCAAGGATGTTGCGAGGATCTACTTCGACAACGAGACCAAGGCATACCGGTTCTCCAAGGCTCTGTGCGAAGTCAAGAAGAAAAACGGGGTGCGGCTAAAGGATTGCAGCGACGAGCTTCCGCTGGCTACGTGGAAGAGGTACCTTGACTTTGGGGTGATGGTAGGGCTGCTCAAGCATGATAATGGAGTATACACATTCACTGACAGGTACTCAAAACCTATGAAAAACATGTCGGTTTACATAAAGGCGTGGGTTGATGCACAGAAGGAAGAAGATCTCGCGCTCCTGTTTGCAAACGCAAAGACTGACAAGCAGAAGAAGAGAGGAGGAAGGACTTCATTGGAGGCGGTCCAGCAGCAACCCGCACCTGAGCAGCAGGCATAATCGCAGCGCAGGTCCGTTACTTTGACCTGTACCATATCGTGCCGTACTCGCTGTCCTCAACTGCTATTGAATGTTCCGATCTCAGCCTTTCCCTTATCGCATCTGCTTCGTCAAACTTCTTCGCCGTGCGTAGGCTTTCCCTGTCCTTTATCAGTTTGGCGGCGTCGTCAGGGAGCTTCTCCTTGTAGGTATCCTTCTGCAGTATGCCCAGCACGCCTGCCGCGCTGAGCACGGCGCCGACAGCCTCGGACTTTGCCCTTTCCCCGATTTCTTGGTAGCTCTCTGCGTATGACCTAAGCTTGTCTATGGTTGACGCAAGTACCATTATTGCTAGTGGCGTGTTGAAATCGTCATCCATCGCCTCTGAGAATTCCGACTGCATGCCCTTAATCACTTCGTCTACCTCAGCGCACCTTTCCCTGCTCCTGGCCTCCTTCATGTTGTAGAATATACTAAACGATGCGTACATGTAGTTCAGTCGCGCCGCAGCCTTCTTCATCAGCTCCTCGGTGTATCCAAAATCCTTCCTGTAGTGGGTTGACAGAACCATGAGCCTCAGCGCCTCGGCATCGAACCTCTTGAGAAGCTCGCGTATGCGTATGAAGTTCCTGAGGCTCTTGGACATCTTCTCGCCCTTTATTAGCATTATGCCCGAATGCAACCAGTATTTCACGAAAGGCTTGGAGCCGAATGCGGCCTCAGCCTGCGCTATCTCGTTGGTATGATGGGGGAATATCAGCTCTATGGCACCTCCGTGCAGATCGTATTGCTTGCCAAATATCGCATGTGTTATCGCGGTGTCCTCTATGTGCCAACCGGGCCTTCCACTGAGCGTCTCCTCCTTGCCGTCGATCGTGAGCTTTATCTCCCAGCTTGGCTCTGATTCCTTCGCCGCTTTCCAAAGGGCAAAGTCGTAGCCATTCCTCTTGCCCTCCCTGGGCTCTATCCTGTGCTTCTCAAGCTCCTCTATCTTCATTCCTGATAGCTTTGTGTAATCTGGAAACTTTGACACGTCATAGTACATGTCGTCTTCGACCCTGTAGGCATACCCATTGTCTATTAGGAGCTGTATCTGCATGCGTATCTCGTCTATGTAGTCGTGTGACCTTGGATACTGGTCTACATTCTTACGCACTCCTATCGCATCCATGTCCTCCATGAACCTGGTCTCGAACCTGCGCGCAAGTTCCACAGGATCTGTACCTTCCTCCGCAGCCCTCTTTATTATCTTGTCATCAACATCAGTTATGTTCTGTATGTACTTGAGGTCGTATCCGCTCTGCCTGAGCCATCTTGCAACCACATCGAAGTTTATGTAGTTCTTTGCATGCCCCAGGTGCGCGTCGTCGTACACGGTCTGCCCGCACACGAACATCTTCACCACCTTGCCATTGATCGGCCTGAACTCCTCTTTAGACCTAGAAAGAGTGTTGTACACTAAGAGCATCGCGATTCCTTATCTGCTCAGATTGAGCGACTGGTTGACCAGGACGCCCTGCGCTGAGACCGCCTTCTTGCTCAGGTAGAAGTCCGTGACCGCTATGTAGTTGAGGTTGGCATTGCCTCCCGTCACCAGCCCGGTGTTTGCCGTCACTTTTATCTGCGCATATTTGCATATTAGCGGGAGAAGACTTATGCTTGCATTTACGAATGTGCTTGTCGCATTCTGCCCGTTGCCCGGAACCCTGTATGAGTTGAAATACGAGGTTATCACCGGCGTGCTGTTGCTTAGTATCTGTATGTAAAGCAGGCTGCTCTGCGTTGATATTATCTTAAAGTTGAGGTACGGCTCTGTTACCAGGAACGGAGTGGATGTGAGATTGCCCCCAACCACCTGCAGCCCGCCTTGGTAATTGGTAGCAAAGAAGCCGCTTGTAGCTCCCTGCCATGGATGGGAATAGTAGGCCTGGTTGGCATTGGCCTTGCTTATGTTGGTGGGCACTGTTCCGAAGCCAAGGCCTATTGAGCTCCATCCAGCATATGTTCCAGTGGAGAAGTTGCCGTTGAATATCGACACATTCTGATTTACAGATATGCATGATGAGTAATTCCTTGCAGCCACAGTTGTTGTTGAAGTGGTGCTCGCGCTTGATGTCTGGTTTGAAGTTGCTGTTGTAGTGGCAGTGGTAGTTGATGTGGTTGCATTCTGCGTGTTTGACTTTGGCAGGAGAAAGAATACGAGCGCGGCCACTACGACAAGCAGCAGTATGTATACCAATATAGCCTTTGAATTCATTGAAGCACTGTAGAGTCTATTCAGGCAAAGTATTTATTTGTTTAGCGGTGCGTTTTGCAGCAGCGCTTTACTCATGTGCTGGTTTTATAATATTGCTACCATAATTAGGTCAGTGGTGCTTGCTTTGGGAAGCGTGCCTAGGAAGTGGAAGAAGAAGGGAAGAATGCGCTGGAAGTGGCTCAAGAAGAGAAGGCGCAGGATAAAGAGGGCCCAGAAGAGAAGAGTCGGAGAGCTCTAGCCGCGCATATCACATTTCATATTGTGGTTCTGTGGATTACAAGATAAAGGACGTTAAGCTTGCCGAGCAGGGCAACAGGCAGCTGGAATGGGCCGCAATGCACATGCCGGCACTAGGGGAGGTGAAGAAGGGCTTGGCTAGGTCTAAGCCGTTCAGGGGCAAGCGGATATCTGCACTGCTGCATGTTACTAAGGAGACTGGAGTGCTAATGCGCTGCCTCAAGGCTGGGGGCGCAGAGCTGTCCCTTGGAGCAGGCAACCCGCTTTCCACTCAGGACGACATAGCGGCAGCGCTCGTTAAGGACGGTGTGCGGGTCTTCGCATGGAAGGGAGAGAGCGTTGATGATTACAACGAGTGCATACATAAAGTTCTTGACTTCAAGCCTGACATAATAATCGATGACGGAGCCGACCTTCACACTCTTGCACACGGGAAAGGTGTGAGGACTGATGCGGTTGGAGGCACCGAAGAGACAACGAGCGGCATACACAGGATAAAGGCAATGGAGAGGGATGGCGTACTAAAGTATCCTATAATAGCAGTAAACAACGCCAATACGAAGTATCTTTTCGACAACAGGTACGGGACTGGGCAGAGCACTGTAGACGGCATAATACGCGCTACGAACATATTCATCCCTGGAAAGATAGCTGTTGTAGGAGGATACGGATGGGTCGGAAGGGGCGTGGCGATGAGACTCCGTGGCATTGGTGCGAGAGTGATAATCACAGAGGTTGATCCGTTCAAGGCTCTTGAAGCGAACATGGATGGCTTTGATGTTATGACCATGGACGAAGCCTCGAAGGTCGGGGAGATATTCGTAACTGCAACTGGAGATATTGACATCATAGTCGGTCGGCACATGAAGAACATGCGCGATGGTGCGATCCTGTGCAACACGGGCCATTTCGATGTTGAGGTTGATGTCAAGGCACTGAGAACCATGGCAGTCAAGAGCAGGAAGATAAGGGAGCACCTTGAGGAGTACACGCTCAAGAACGGGAAGAGGCTCTTCCTGATCGCAGAGGGAAGGTTGGTTAATCTTGGAGCTGCGGAAGGCCACCCTAGCGAGGTCATGGACCTGAGCTTCTGCAACCAGGCACTCTCAGCGCAGTATGTGCTTGACAAGGAGGGAAAACTTGACAACAAGGTCTACAAGGTACCTGACGAAATAGATAGGGCTATCGCTTCGATAAAGCTCAAGGCAATGGGCATAGGCATAGACAGGCTCAGCGGCAAGCAGCAGAAGTACCTAAGCCAATGGGAGTACGGCACGTGATAGGGATTCTTGAAGATTCGGCTTAAATATCTGTAAAGGCAAGCTTATTCTTGGATAGTCATGGTTCTCAGGTTCGACAATGATTTGAAGCTGGCGCACGCGGCTTCGAAGAACGATGCGCAGGCGGCACTGGCTGCGATAAAGCGGGGTGCTGACGTCAATAGTGATAATGGCGGCATCACACCCCTGCTCATGGCCATAAACAATGGGTCAGTCGAGGTTGCTGAGATTCTATTGAAGAATGGAGCAAAACTGAACGTGATTGATGGCGAAGGTTGGACACCTCTGACCTACGCTGCGACTCAAGAGTATGGGGAGAGAATTGCAGAGCTGCTCCTAAAGCACGGCGCTGACATAAACATGAAGGACGGATCCAGATACAGGCCCATAGACGTGGCAGCAACGATGGGCAATGTGAGGATAGTCGAGGTTCTGATAAAGAACGGAGCAGACTTGGGCGAGAATGATGCCCTTGGCATAACGCCACTCATACTTGCTGCTTCGAAGGGCAACCTGCCAGTAGCTGCCAGGCTCGTGGAATCCGGCGCTGATGTAAACTACACTTGTGATCAAGGAACTAGAGCGTTGGACATAGCGATCATAGGCAACAAGCCTGAGATCAGGGACCTGCTGCTAAGGAACGGGGCCGTGCCGACCGAAGTTGACGACTATATTGACATAATGAGGAAAGTGGAGGATATGTTCCCTGGTCAGTGATAACGATGGCTGCATTCAAGACGTCAGATAACGTGGGATTGACATACGCAATAGCACAGGGAGACGTCGTGTCGGCACGGCATGCAATCGCAGCAGGAGCAGACGTGAACCTGGAGGAAAAGAACGGCATGACTCCGCTTATGTACGGCGTGTGGAGTGGGAACGTCGAACTGGTTGGTTTGCTGATACAGAAGGGTGCTGACGTCAACGCGAAGAACGACTTTGGCAACACCCCTCTAATGTTCGCGGCCATGGAGTCGCGGCACGATATGGCGAGGCTTCTGATAGGCGCAGCGGCTGACGTGAATGCGCAGGACAACAAGGGTCACAGCGCAATTGTCAAGGCAATATCCAACAGGGATATTGAGATGGTAAGGATACTTGCGCTCGGCAAGGCAGACATACACCTTGATGACAATGATGGGTGGACTCCGCTAATATGGGCAGCGGCTATAGGAAGCGCAGAGGTAATAGATTACCTAGTAAAGAACGGTGCTCAAATAAACGAGGGCGACTTCGATGGAATTACTGCGCTTGAATACGCCACGACGCTCAAGAGGCCCGAAGCTGTGAATGTATTGATAAGGGCTGGAGCAGACATATCCGTTTACAGCGATCTCGCAGATCTTGAAAGGAAGGTAGACGATGCATTCAACGAGGCAGGGATAAAGTTTGATGACTAGGATCTCCTAGGCAAGAGTCCTGAGCTGGTACCTGCCCCTCCTTTCAACCTTTGCAAGCCTAAGCATAGTCTCCCTGCTCTGCTTCGCCGTGCTGGAATACGACTTTGCAAAATGAGCATACAGAACTGGGCTTATCTGTCTCTTCATCAGAAGAAGGTCCAGAGCACGTTCCTCGCTGCTTGAGGTAGACTCTGCAAGCCCAAAGTCTATGATGTACACGCGCCGTCCGTCAGCCATCATGTTCGCTGGAGTGAAATCGCCGTGTATTATGCCAGAATTATGTAGCAGGCCAAGCTGCTTTCCAGCGGCGCGCGCAAGCTCTGCTGAAATCTCCAAATCATTGAAAAGGTCACCTTTGATGCGTTCCATGTATATGACATTGTCCCCAATCCCGATTATCCTTGGAACGTTGACACCGGCCTCGCTGGCCCTGAACATCAGCTTGGCCTCCTTCTTTGTACGCATATTAATCAGTGGCCGGTCTAGCTCGTTTATCCTGTACCGCTTCGGCGCCCTGTACTTGACCACGATATCTGTGCCATAGAGCTGTGTTGCATATATGAGCGCTTCGGCGCCCTCTGACATCGGCTGCATCAAAACACCATCGCCCGGTCTATCCTGTACCTCTGCTCTATGCCGCATTCGCTTAGCTTCGCCCTGAATCCTCCTTTTATCATCCTCTCCGCAACGAAGGCTATCATCGCGCCGTTGTCGGCGTTGAACTCGTTGGCCGCGTAACCTATCTTTGCATCGTGACTCTCAGCAATAATACTCAGCATCTCTTTGAGCCGGGTGTTCTGCGCCACTCCGCCGCACACGCACAGTTCGCTGCTATTTGTGAGTAGAAGCGCGCGTTCTGTGGCCTCGCAGAGCATGGAGAACGACGCCTCCTGTATGGAGTAGCATATGTCCTCCTTGCTGTGTCTGCCGACCTGCTTAATGCAATGTGTTAGAAGGCCAGTGAACGAGAAATCCATGCCTTTGACAGTATAAGGCATCTGAACATACTTCCCACCGATGGCAGTTTTTTCCACAGTAGATCCCCACGAAGGATTTAGCTTTATCTCCCTTGCGAAGTTATCTAGCATATTCCCTATCCCTATATCGTATGTCTCCCCAAGCACGCGATAGTGCCTCTCCTTTGTCATCTTTAGTATCTGGGAATTTCCTCCGCTCACATAAAGAACAACAGGATCATTGAGCCCGCTCTGTATTCTTCCTATCTCTATGTGGCCTATTCCATGATTCACGGGCACTATTTTCACGTTGAGCTTCTTGGCAATGGTCTTTGCGACCAGTTGCCCTACCTGAAGGCACGTGCCTATTCCGGGGCCCTTGGTATATCCTATACCCTCAATGTCTGAAAGCTTCACTCCGGCCTTATGCAGCGCCTTCCTTACAACATCGTTTGAGTTCTGCATGTGGAATTCTGCAACCTTCTTGGGGATCATGCCAGTAGTGCCTATTTTGTACATGGATTTCTCATTGGCAATCACCTTGCCGTTGTCGACTATGCCCACTCCGAAGGTGTGCGCGCTGCTTTCTATGCCTAAAGTAAGCATGTTACCAGCAGTATTACTCTTGTGGCAGTTTTATATATTAGGTTGCAGTTCAACGTAAACGTGGTTAGATGCGAGAACTTGACCTTCTTGTAGAAAATGCAAGTACTCGCAGAGTCAGAGTGGCTCTTGACATCGAAGGCGTCATAGCAGATATAACGACCCCTGTTTTGAAGCTGTATAACGAAATGCATGGCACAAACTGGAAGGCAGAGGACGTGACGGACTGGGGATTTAAATCCATAAACACAGGTGCGCACGAGGTTCTGCCCCTATTCAACAGAGTATGGATTGAAAGGCACGGAGAGATAAGATATGAAGCGAATAGCAGGCTCATAAATGAGTTGAGAACAATATGCGAAGTTGACATAGTAACCAGCAGGACTGGAGTAGATGACCAGATCGTGTCATTTGTAAATTCCAACGGACTCAGCAGTGTGCCAATAGTGATACACCCACCTACAAGCGAGAAGACAGTCCTGAATTATGACGTTTACATAGACGATTCTCCAACGCTTGCTGACGCTGTGGTGAAATCTGACCACGGAGTGCTGCTGCTTGTAGACAGGCCTTGGAACAGGAGCAATGTTCCAGAAAATGACAGGATAATGCGTGTGGCAGACACGAATGCTGCAGTTAAGGAGATCTTCAGCGCAATTAGGAGATCTGAGGGCGGGGGACGGAGGATAAAGGCTTAGCAGAATAAATCGCAATGCCCTATTCGCCGATTATCTGTATCACTACACGCCTGTTTCTCTTGGGTATGTCGAAATCGGCCACCACTATCTGCTGCCAGGTTCCCAGAATAGGCTTCTTATCGATGAATGGCACAACTAAGCTTGGACCGAGCAGCGATGCTCTTATGTGACTCTTGCCGTTGTCGTCGCCCCAGGTCTTTACGTGTTCATACTTTATGCCTGATGGAGCTATTCTTTCTACAGCATTTGAGAAATCCTTGAACAGGTTTGGATCATGTTCTATGGTGGTAACTCCTGCAGTAGATCCCACTATGAATACAGTGGCATTGCCATTTTTCGCCCCAGAAGCCGATATTGCCTTCTCTACTTCGTAAGTTATGTCTGTTATTGTAAGGTCTTCCTTCTCCTTCTTCACGTATACATCAGTTAATTTTATAATAATAAAATCACCGCCCTTTCGATTTGAGCATTAGTGAATCTATTGTATCCTTGATCTTTTCCTTCCGCTTTCTGTGTGATTCGAGGAATCTATTTATCTTCTGTGCAAGGTCTTTCTTGTGCTCACCTGCGAGAATTGTGCCTTCGCGCTCTCCTTTGAAGATCTGGTCGAGTTTTTGGTCATCCGGCTCGAATAGGTACCTGTTGTACTCACACACTGCGCATTTCTCCGGATTACCGCCAAGCTTCTTCTGCAGTTCCGCTGTGGACTGCTGACCTGTTATCGCTCTGTTGACCTTCCTTGAGACGGCCTCAGGAGTGTCGCTGAGATATATTGCGTTCTCCGGGTCGCTTGAAGACATCTTTGGACCCCCTTTAAGCGATGGCAGGAATTTGGAGTGCATTATTGCCGGCTTGCAGTATCCAAGCTTGTCTATGGCGTTTCTAGCGACCCTGAAATGTACGTCCTGGTCTATGCCCAGAGGGATTAGGCATGGAACGTTCTTCCCCTGCTCTACCGACTTCAGGAACGCAGGCACTGCCTGCATGCTCGTGTAGAACAACGTGCCTATGTTAGTGTCGTTTCCGAAGCCGAATGCATCCTTCACTATGGAGAAGGTCAGGTATTTCGATACCCTCACTGCCTGCTTGTACACCACATCTGCATATTCTGTGTTGAGGAACATCCTTGTCTTTTCCGGATCGAAGCCGAGGGCAGCTATATCAAGCGCGTCCTGATATGCAAGATCATGCGTCTTCTCCAGGGTCAGACCCATCTCCTTCCTCGCAAGGAACTTCTCCTCATCAGGTATCTGTATCAGTACTTCTGCATCGAATTTCTCCTGAAGCCATTGCGCCATTATGAATGGCAGCAGATGCGCTATCGTCATGCTTCCTGAAGGCGCTATGCCCGTATATACATAGAACTTATTTCCTTTCTCATATTGGTCAAGTAGCCAATTCATGTCCCTGTTGGCGAAGAATATGCCGCGCCGTATCATGAAGTGCAGGTCACCAGCATCCTTTTTTATCCGTTTCTTTAGCTCGTCGTCTATCAAGCTTACTCCAAATTTCTTGACAAGATCATCATAATTGGCGTTTCCTTCAACAGAATAAGCATCGACCTTGAACTCCTCATTCATCATACCAGCTCCGGCCCTATGTGGCGTATCAATTTATTTATATATTGCGAAGGCATAAAAAAGAGGGCTTTGATTATATTATGCACATGTGCGATCGTAGTCTAGCCTGGTAGGACTTTGGCCTTCCAAGTCAATAACCCGGGTTCGAATCCCGGCGATCGCAATTGCATTTTTACTGGTATGAGCATTATGGGAACATCTAGAAGCGCTAGGCATGAAATCCTACAGGCAAGAATTGAAGTAGACAGAACAACACATGACCTAGTTGAGCTTATAAAGAGGCGAGATGATGCCGCAAGAAAGATAGCGCATGCCAAGAAGTCGCTAGGTATGCGTATTATTGATAGGGAGAGGGAGGAATTCGTTTTGAGGCAGGCAAGAAAGATTGCGTCAAGAAGGAAAGTGGATCCAGGATTAGTGAATCGCATATTACGCATACTTATATTGCATAGCAGGAAGCTACAACGCAAGATTTAATCAGATATGCAAGGCATATCAGTATTTTATCTGTGCTCTTTTATCCTTCAATTGCCCATATGAGGTTAATAATCATTCGCACTGCTCCGCAGATATTGATTCTGCAGTATCTAAAAAATATCTGCCAGTATTAGTATTGCACTTGCCATGCATTATATACTGCAAACATTATCTGGCTTGTTGCGGCAATAGGTACTAGAATGGCACTACAGGATTAGAAATTACATTATGGTGCAGTATAGCTTGCAGAATTCCACCATGTGGTAGAGTAACTTATAATACCACTGTACACTCCCAGGTTGTTGTTATTGCCAGAATAATCCAGAGTGGAGCCATCCAGAGGCCACCATCCAACTAGATGCCTTAAGTCTATGGGAGCTCCGCCGATTCCTTCCTCATATAATGCTGTTAGACTATTCTCTGATAATGATGTGTTATAAAGCTGTACATTAGATATGTAGCCGTCCCAATAAATACCAGCTTCACAGCCACCTACACAAAAAGAGCTATCTGCGCTGATTGTTTCAGTGCCTATGTCTGCAGGAATTGTTATACATTTAATATAGCTTGAGGAAGATGATGCACATTCCGTTATATCTACGCCATTAAAGGTCATTGCATAAAATATAAATTCGTTTAAGTAAATGCCGCCAGAATTTAGGTAGCACTGAGTGCCCCCATAAGCATCGATTGCATAAGATCCGCTTAGCCATACTCCGGCATTGGGATCTGCAGGAAACGCGGGGTAGTCATTCGGAGTGCACCATGGATCCATTTCTTGAAAATAACTTGGAAAAGGATTTGCATATATGTTTTGATTCCCATTATTATTTACATAAGAGAATAGTGCACCTCCATCTAAACTGTTTGCCGCAGCCCATCCAGTTATAGATATACTATTAGAGCCGGCGCTTGTTATAGATGGGGCAAATTTTAGAGCTATTGCAGTTAGAGTAGTAGCTCCTGCCGACATGGAGAATTTTGGTATATTATTGTTGCATGCGCCGACCAATTGGATGCTTTGCACTGTGCCTGGCCCGTTTGGTCGTAGCACACTGCACGAACCAGTTAAGGCTTTGGGCGCCAATGCTTCCCAATAAGTTACACCTAGACCGAATAGTGCTATTATTACAATGACTATAATAAGCAGCATCCACCCATAAGTTGTTAGGTATTCCATAGCTGACTGCTGCTTTTTGCTTCCGGAAACTTTGATAGCAGATACTGCTTTTGAAAGCTTATATTTGTGCCCCATAAAATAATCATCAATTAGACCAATATCAGCTTATGAAGATGCTATTAACATCCTGGTTTACATGTTGATTTTGTTCGCATCCACCACAATTTGGATTAAACACCATGTTCCCTTGCCATACTAATGAATTTACAGTGATGCCCTGTTCATAAGGCATGAATAGCCAGTTGCCTACATACGTATTGTTATTGAAGTGGTTGTTCTGGAAGTATGTTATATTGCTACCTATTACATAATTTGAGTAGGGAGGATATCCCCACACAGCAAAGAGACCTTGATAGCCGCATAATCCGCCGCCAATGTTGCATGGAATCTTAGTAAGATTTTGCATGAAGTAGTTATTTGCAACAGTAACATTTTGAGTCCTCCATCTGCAGCCCCAGTATTGGGATGGATTTACCATCTCATTGATTGGAATCAGAAGGCAACTAGTAGTATTTGCAATGTAGAGTAACGACCCAGATGGCGATAGCGAGATACCATCGGGCTCAGTCCCAACATCGATGGTATTCACTACACTGTTGGATGCGACGTTGATGACGCTGACAGTGCCGCTGCCGCTATTTGTTACGTAAGCAAGAGAACCTAGCAGATTAAAGGTAACGCCGAATGGACCTGTACCTACAGGTATTGTATTTACCACGCTGTTGGATGCAGTGTTGATGACGCTGACAGTGCCGCTGCCTTCATTCGTAATGTAAGCTAATGAGCCTGATGGATCGATGCCAATACTGTAAGGGTTGGTACCAACATCGATGGTATTTACTACACTGTTGGATGCGACGTTGATGACGCTGACAGTGCCGCTGCCTGAATCAGCAACGTATGCAAGGGTACCAGAAGGGTTGAATGTTACGCCTATGGGCTGATTATTTACATTGATTGTATTCACTACACTGTTGGATGCGACGTTGATGACGCTGACAGTGCCGCTGCTATAATAATTGTAATTGGTCACGTATGCTAGTGTTCCTGAAGGATTGAAGGCAACGCCTAGGGGAACTTGACCAACATTGATCTTATCAACCACGGTATTGGATTCGGTATTGACGACATCTACAATGCCAGTAGCATAGGGAGCATAGCCGGTTTCAGTAACATAAGCGAGTGTGCCAGAAGGGTTGAATGCAACAGCAAAAGGACCTTCGCCAAGAGATATAGTATTAACGACGCTATTTGATGTTGTGTTGATGACGCTGATCGAGAAACCTTTACCAGTATAGCTTGGTAAAGATCCTTCATTAATTGCATATGCAACTGAGCCAGTAGGGGAAAATGCAACCTCATATGCCCCACCAGTACCTATAGGTATAGTGCCCGTCATAGTATTTGTTGCAGTATTGATCGCATATACGACTCCGCTGAGAGGATTTGTAACAGTTTGGTTCAGAAATGTACAACTGCCATCAGATCCATCGTTGCAATACCTTGCAGTATTTTCATACGCAACAACGCCACCCCAATTGTTCAGGAACGTATTGTTAGATATGTTTAGTGTGGGAAATAGATTTGACACCTTTGCATTGCCCCCGCTTTCCGATACATAAATTGCGGGGTCTGGAAAACCTCCCACGTATGGCCCGCCGCCATTAGCATTGCCTACAAATAAGTCATGTGCAATTTTGGCGTTGTAGCTAATCTCATAGATTATTCCTTCAGCATAGTTATTCTGAATGTAGTCATTGCTTATATTCAATCCTATATTGTCAGTGTCTACCCAGAGACCAACGTTAAAATTATTATGCACCCAGTCATATGTGGCGCTGTCATTATACGATTGCCAGAACTTGCCACCACCAGTGCACCCACAAGAGTCTGGAGTTGAGCCGGGATTTGCATCTATGTTGTCGGCATCATTGAATGATATCTCATCGTGCTCAAGTTTTATCCCTGCTGGAATAGTATTTGTGGGTCGGCCTGCGTAAAGTCCATTTGAACCTACGTCAAAGCCTCCCTGGAACCCGTATTCTCCGTTCAAAGTGAGGCAATCGTACTCTACAGTCATTCCGGGCCCAAGCATAACTCCTGCTCCGCCATTGTGCATTATTACATCATTCTCTACTGTCCAATTATCTCCGGTGCCACCTTGATTCACCACTGCTCCGGCTATTGTAGTAAATGGCCCCCCAAAGTTTCTTATAGTCAGATATTTTATCACTACATTATTTGCTTCGGTGTTGTATCCGTTTGGGGCGAACGCTATTAGGTTTTGGTGATTTCCATCTATTATTGCATTTGGGGCACCTATAAATTGATCTCCTTGTCTTGGTTGTATCTGGCCGTATAGACCGGTTCCAAGATAGTAAACCCCAGGCGCAAACCAAAAGATGGTCCCATTTGGATTTGAAGAGACAATTGGATTTATGTTTTCAGATGGATTTAATTTGACTACATTTAGACCTGGCGGTGGAGACGTGTATGGGGAAGTCAGTATTGATGAATTACCACAGATTCTTGCTGGAGGGCCAGTTATAGATCCGGTGGACAGCGGGTTTGGATTCGCAGGAGTGGCCCAGGCCCCACCGAACATAACAGAACCAAATATTAAAATGGTTATCAATTTGTGCTTTAATTTGGTCATAGTGATTCTGGTTTTAGAATATATAACTTTACATACCCGATATTATAATTTGGGTAAGGGATATATATATTATATACTGTAATTTGTATATAAAGTAGATATTGCAGGGTAATTGATTTGTGTTAAGAGTAACTAGTGCAGCATTTTTGCTTTTGGTTTTTGCAATACTAATCACAGTTATTCAGGCATCAAACTACGATGGCATAAACATAACTACTGCACAGGTATATGAG
>JAJYVC010000057.1 GCA_021792235.1 Microcaldota archaeon | reverse complement strand
CAGCTATCAGCAGGCAAATACGGCAAGATAGAGGTTGTAGGCAAAGGCGAGGCACCAGAAGACGATCCTGCAGAATTTGAGGAGGAATCCTAAAGTCACATGCACTTCTCTATAGCCAGGGCACAACCAGCAGCATCTTTTTAGGCCTAAAGCAAAGCAGCGTTTACTTAGCTCAGTCCAACTAGGTTAATCAAAGCTCCAGCAAAAATCAACGACGCCCCAAGCGCAATCCATCTTAAATTTCTATGTTCTATAGATTCTCCACGCAATTTCTCTCCGATAATGCTGGTTGGAATAGCCAATAGGGGCCACGCTCCAGTAATAAGCGCGGTCTTGGCAACACCGATATAAGCTATGCTTGTGAATAACGCCGTGTATCCTATGCCAAAGCTTAGAAATCCATGCACAGCAAACCATTTCAGACCAGGAGCCAAGTGCATCCTTTTCAAATCCTCTCTTCTAAACACGAGCAATACTATTATGTATATCACAGTAGCGAAAAGCAGTGCCATAAAAGTCGCTAGTATGCTGTTATCTGAGGGAGAAAGAGCCGCGCCCATGCTTACCTCTCCCAATGCCCATGCCAACGGCACTGATAGGAATACGAACAGGAACGTTCCATGCTCTTCTAATGCATTTATCTCTCTTTTGACGCCGCCGGCACTAATCCTGATGAAAAACAGGCCAAAGATTATAAGTATCAAACTTGCCAGGATATTCCTTGTGAGTGCTTCTCCCAATATCAGTGCGGCAAGAAATACTGAGAAAATGGGCTTCACGTTCGCGACAGGAACCGCTCGTTTTGCGGTCATTCTGCCTATCGCAAAGTAGTACAGGAATGTACCTACTGGAAACGTGAATATGCCTGCCCACACAACATCGAAAGAATTTCCGTATGTTTGCCCAGAGTCTAGAAAGAAAATAGGCGATAGGACAATCAGCCCCACAACAAGTGCGACGAGCAGGCCAATCAGAGGCGCTTCTTTGCTTTCAGCCTTCTTTATCTCTTTCATCCCGGTATCAACTACCGGAGCAGATATTGCCCATGCAAGGGCCGCGACAAGACCAAAAATCCAATCAAGCATTATATCGAGTCCAAATAAGTCTTTATATTATTGACGAATTTTGTACTCAGGCGATCCTGTGCATCTAAGGTCCGACCTGCCTCTTGATTCCCAATTATGATGTTTTTTGCATGCTTTATCTCACTAGTTTCTGCATCTGCATCAAAGATGGCGTAGTTTTTACCTTTATTTATCCATCTCAAGAAATCTTCCGCATCGAATACCTTGCCCAGAGTGGTGTTTACCAGAATAGCGCCTTCTTTTATTGCATCGAACTCTTCCATATTCAGTATGTGCGTATTGGTCGAAACGCTGATTGTTATTATGTCGCTATTCTGTAATAGTTCCATGAATGGCGTATAGGTCAGCCCCTTAGCCTCCCAATCCAGATTCCTGCTTCTTTGAAAGTACAGCACTCTCATATTGAAACCCAGCGCACGGAGAGCAACATTCCCCCCCACGTCGCCAACTCCGATTATACCTATTGTCTTACCGTTCAGCTCTGATTGGGCCATCTTCCAATGATGACCATGAAGTCCACGAAGAAGCATGAGTAATTGCATGAAAATATATTCGGCAGTAGCTTCTCCGGCATAATTCTTTACACTTGTAAGCGCTATCCCCCTCCTCCTTATTTCCTCTACTGGCAGGTGTGCAAGAGTGGTAGTGGCCGTGCCAATGTACCTTAAATTTGGACATCTGTCCATTATTCTTTTTGTTAAGACGGATTGATACGATAAAAGAATGCAGTCTGCACCTTCTATCCTTTTTATAATTTCCTCCTCTGTTTTTGGAACATCTTCTGGAAAACTTACCGGAGCTTCCGAGAGCGTCCTAATTTCCTCTTTGGCATAGTCTAGTATGTTGTTGTTTAGATTGTCAACAACTGCGATCCGGGAAAACTTTTCCATAATTTTCTATTTTACCTACAATCTTATATTCTGGCTGCTCAGGCCCAGAGTATTTCAAAAACCCACGCTAATCACGTCGCCGACCTTCGGGGCTATGGCATTGAACCCCTCCTGCCTGAGGTCCTCCGCAAACAGAGCGGTGTTCTCCGGGCTTCCATGCACGCACACAACAGTTTCAGGGTTGCTCTCCTTTACGTATCTGTGCAGATCCGATTTTCCAGCATGCGCAGAGAAATCGTAAACTGTGAATGGGGTCTTCACATGGAACTGCCTTCCGTCTATGTCCAGTGGCAGGCCATTCATAAGCCTATGGCCGTTTGTGTCCTCAACCTGATAGCCCGTCAGGAATATCTTCGAGTGCCTGTTCAGCCTGGTTATATAATCAAGCGCAGGACCGCCGTTCAGCATGCCTGATGTGGTCAGGATTACGCTTCCTCCCTCGAGCGCATGCGCCCTGTTCCTCGGGCTCTCAACCCACTGTACTCTCCTTATGGCATCCTTCAGGAGATTTTCGTTCTTCACAAATTCTGGATATTGTTCAACTATCTCTGTGGCAGCCTTGGCCATCCCATCTATGTAGGTGCTATCTATCAGCCCGTACTTATCCATGAGTGCCAGCATCTCCTGCGACCTTCCCACAGCAAACACCGGCAACATCGCCACGCCGCCATTGTCAACAATCTCCCTGATTTCACCAATCATTCTTTCCGCCATCTCCTCCCTGTCAGGATGGTCTTTGTTAGCATATGTGGATTCCAGGAGAAGCACGTCGCTCTTTACTATCTCTGCCCCACCCTCAAGAAGCTGCCTCTCTATCTTGAAGTCCCCAGTATATACTAGCCTCTTTCCGTTGCTGTACTTCTCGATAAGCGTTATTGCGCTGCCGCAAATGTGGCCGGCATCGTACATTGCTACCTTGTAATCTTCAAACTGATATTCCTTGCCGTAGTCGCAAGGCGTGTATCTGTTAAGCATGGTCTTCAGCTGCGCCTTGTGCACCCTCTCATGCTCATGTTTCCTCCGGTGTATCTTTATCGAGTCTTCTATGAGCAGCTCAGCAAGCTTCATCGTGGGAGAGGTGGCGAACATGTCCGGAAAGCCGTCAGTGTACACTGCAGGGGAATATCCGCTGTGGTCAAGGTGTGCATGGCTGACAAAGCAGGCGTCCACCCGATCGGCGTGCAGAGGATATTCGGTATGGTCATCCACCTTGACTCCGTAATCAAGGAGAAGGTTTTTCCTGTCCCTTACCAATATCCCCGACCTGCCCACTTCCCCAGCGCCTCCAAGGAACTTAATATCCAATACATCACAAGCCAATTGCAGTTAGATTCCGCAACCAATCTTTTTATAATGTTGTTACGCAATATCTGATAGATGCAATGGCTGACGAAATAAATTTCATGGACCTCGCAGCCCTCCTGAGCATAGGGCCAGACACTACCCTGGAGAAGCTCGGCAGCGCCATAAATGCAAGCATATTTGATGCATCAAACATAGCAGGCAGCCTAAAGCAGAAAGGACTCATAGATTTCACTGCTTCATATCCAGGCCCAAATAGCGTGACAGTCACAGATACTGGAAAGGCCCTTATAGCTGAGGCAGAATCAAAAGCAGGCGCCCAGTTCGACGACCTTGACAATACTATACTAATACAGGTATCTGGAGGCAAGAGGATACCTGCAGACCTGCAGAACACTCTCAATATAAGGCCAAGGGATCTTGCCCTTAGGATATATAAGCTCCACAAGCAGGGTTTTGTCACGTATGATCTGAAGAGCGGCGGTGTAGTAATAATGCTTACCGATTCGGGGTTCCTTAAGTCCAAGGCCTCAGCCGGTGCACCGATCCAGAAGCCTGCTCAGGTACAGCAGCAAGACATGCAGCCTCAGGCCAAGTCTTCTTCAGTAGAGTCTACCAATGTCGCCCCGCAGGTATCTGAGGAGATGCCACATGGCCCCGCGAAGAGACACACAGTCTTATACGTGCTAGTGATAGTGCTCATAGTCGTGATAGCTGCCGGGATCTACTATCTCAACTACATGAAGAAGCTATAGGTATGGTAATGAAATGGTTCTGCTCGATTATTTCAAGGGCAAGGAGATTCTCGATAAGTATGGCATAAGGAGCGTTGATAGCAGTTATGTCTCATCAGCAAAGGATGCATCGGAATTTTCAGGCAGTGACACCGTAGTACTTAAGCTCATATCAAGCAAGGCGCTCCACAAGTCAAAATCCGGCCTTGTAAAGCTGGACCTCAGGGGCGCTGAAGTCGAACGTGCATATGAAGAGCTCTGCCGAAAGGGCAAACCCCTCAAACCCTACAACATAATAGCTCAGAAGATGGCGAAGGGCGGCATCGAGATAATAATTGGTGGAAGGACGGACCCACAGTTCGGGAAGCTAATATTACTTGGTCTTGGCGGCATATATGTAGAAGTATTCAAGGATTTCGCCCTAAGAGTCTGCCCAATAACCAAAAACGATGCGGTGGACATGATCAACCAGCTCAAGTCAAGGGACGTGATAACGTTTAAGGGCAAGAACACCAAGATGCTGGTCAAACTCCTTCTAAGCGTATCGAAGCTGCTCGTGGAGAACAAGAGCATCAGAGAGCTGGACCTCAATCCACTAATAGTCAAAGAGAGCTCATACGAAGCGGTCGATATACGCATGATAACCTAGTGGTCGAATGAAGAACATGAATCTCACTCCAATGCTCAAGCCCAAATCAGTCGCTATAATCGGCGCATCAAGGAATCCGGACAAGGTAGGCCACGTGATACTCCAGAACTATATCAATGGAGGATATTCTGGCAGGATATATGCGGTTAACAAGAATGCTGCCGAGGAGATAATGAGCATAAAGACGTACAGCAGCGTGCTCGACATAAAAGACAGTATAGACCTGGCCGTGATATCCATACCCGCACCGTTCGTTCCAGAAGCGCTCGAGGAGTGCGGCAAGGCCAAGGTGAAGACCGTAG
>JAJYVC010000009.1 GCA_021792235.1 Microcaldota archaeon | reverse complement strand
CCTGCGCTCCGACTCGTACAGGCCGAATGCTTTGTGCTCCCTGTAAAGCGCATGGAGCGCAAGGGGTATGCTGTCATGTTGTATGAGCCCGCTCCTTACCTCTCCCTGCATGCTGTCATCCATCTTGCCATCGCGGTAATAATTTCCATCATGCCCTACCCTTGCAGGTATGTGGTTCTTGAGCTTGAAGAATTCGGGGTCCTCCAGCGTCAATGAAAGCGCATTTCTTATGCTGCTCATGTGCTGCTCCATGACCTTGCAGTGGAAGGCGTTTATCCTGTGCGCTGCATCCCTCTCTTCGCTGAAGTCATCACCGTGCCTCTTCAGGAAAAGCGAGTAGTCCATCAGTCCCATCGCTACGAATGATGCATCCCTTATCCAGTGCGGGGAATAGGGCGCGTATGTTGCCGAGGCGGATATGAATCCATCCCTGCCAACCTGCTCCACGAGGTGGCCCGACCATTCCCTCATGCGCGACACGTATTCCTGTTCCACAGCGCGCCCAGCAATCTTGACTGCCATAAACCATAATTTACCTAAAAGCTTAATATGTTTTTATGCAATGCTTTATTTAGCCAGTGAACTGACACTTCCCTGAACGACCGCGCATCTGCTTACCGCATGGTCTGCCAAGGTCTTTGCTTGGATGTAAAATACATTAAGCCCACCAAGTACGAAAGGGATGAAGAAAGAAGGGAGAGGAAGTTCGGCGTCCATTACAAGTGGATAGCCCTATCCAACACCACTCTCGGGGCGCTGATGGCTACAATAGACAGCTCGATACTGATAATCTCTCTCCCTGCTATACTCAATGGACTGGGGGTCAATGTGCTTGCACAGGGAAGCACAGATCTGCTTCTGTGGCTGCTTCTTGGCTATACTATAGCCAGCGCATCATTCGTAGTCACTATAGGCAGGCTCTCAGACATGTTCGGCAGGGTCAGGCTGTACAATGCCGGATTCCTTATATTCGCAGTGGCATCAACCCTGTTATATGTCTCCTCGCTATTCATAAGCGGCTCGGAGGGTGCCATAGCCCTGATAGTGCTCAGGATCATACAGGGAATAGGTGGCTCATTCCTGATGGCCAACAGCACGGCGATACTCACCGATGCATTCCCTTACAATGAAAGGGGCAAGGCCGTCGGATTCAACCAGATAGCCGCGGTAGGGGGAAGCCTCTTCGGGCTGGTTGCGGGGGGCCTTCTAGCTGCAATAGACTGGCATCTCGTGTTCCTCGTTAGCGTGCCTGTGGGCATAATAGGCACGATATGGGCGTACCTTGGCCTAAGGGAGATAGCAGCAACGGACCGCAACAAGAAGTTCGACATACCCGGCAATGTAACGTTCGCATGCAGCATAATACTCATACTCTTGGGCCTTACTTATTACATAGTCCCTGCGGCCGGAACCGCATATGCAGGTATGATGGTGCTTGCAGGCATACTCCTCATGGTCCTGTTCGTGTACATAGAGACAAGGACAAAGAACCCGATGCTCAACCTCGGCCTTTTCAGGATAAGGGCATTTGCGGCAGGCAACATCAGCCTGCTCCTTGCAGGAATAGCAAGGGGAGGACTGCAGTTCATGATAATAATATGGCTGCAGGGGATATGGCTGCCTCTCCACGGGATAAACTTTGTTGATACTCCGCTATATGCTGCAATAGACATACTGCCGCTTCCGATAGCCTTCATGCTCTTCGGCCCGGTTTCCGGGTACCTTTCTGACAGATACGGCGCGCGCATGTTCTCGACAGTAGGCATGCTGATAAACGTGGTTGGATTCATAATGCTGGCAGCTATGCCTGCAAACTTCAACTACTACGAGTTCGCGGCGATACTGTTCTTCCTCGGAATGGGGCAGGGGATGTTCGCTGCTCCCAACACCACCGCGATAATGAATTCAGTGCCTCCGGAGCGCAGGGGCGTGGCATCTGGAATGAGGGCCACTTTCATGAACGTATCAATGATGTTCAGCATAGTGATATTCTTCTCGATACTGACCCTTGGGGTATCAAGCATGCTCCCGTCATCACTATACAACGGGCTCCTGGCGCAGAACATATCAAAGCCGATATCGCTCAATATCTCGAGGATAGCGCCATCCTCGGCCCTTTTCGCAGCGCTTCTTGGATATGATCCCATGAAGGTCCTGATTCCCCAAAACGTCTTCACTGCCCTGCCCGTAGCAACCCAGAACACCATATCTGGCCCGCTCTTCTTCCCCACGCTCATAGCAGACCCATTCATATATGGGATGAGGATAGTGCTTTATTTCGGCGCAGCCATAGCGCTTATCGCCGCAATCGCCTCATGGGAGCGCGGGCAGAGGTACGTGCTGGAGGAGCCGCGCGCCAAGGGACGCAAACCTCATTGATTGCTCTTTCCTTGCATCCTTTCTATTATCTCTTCAGATATCCTGTCTACATCCATGGCTATCAGTTCAGCTTTCGATGACTCTATTATCACGAAATGGCAGTTCCTCGGGCACCGAGGCGCATGGAACCTCTCTCCTTTGTTGTCTATGAAGTCGCACACTGCGGACAGATTGTCCCCGTGCGATACTGCCACTATTACCTCGCCCCTCGCATCATGTATGAATGATATCATTTTTTTCTTAAGTCCTTCCCACGGATCTACCATGTACTGCGGATCAAATTTCCATTCGCTATTCTCGGGCTCTGGTTTTCCTTCAACCGTACCAAATGATCTCTCCCTAAGCCTTTCATCTATGATTGGAGTCATCCCTATCCTCTTGCTTATTATGCCTGCCGTCTGTCTTGCCCTCATCACTGGGCTGCAGTAAATGGAGTCTACCCTCGGCAGGGTGGCTATCTCCTCTGCAGCCTCCCGAGCCTGCGCCATTCCCCGCTCTGTTAGCGGATACTCGTCTACCGCGCTGGAGATCACGTGAAGAACGTTTGACTCGCTCTGGCCATGCCTCACAAAAATGATTATCTTACGTCGCTGTTCTTCAGGCATAGTGTTATACCATAGACAATATCTGCCATTAAGATATAAAATACTTGATTTGATATACTAAAGTATAGTAGGTCTGGGATGATTTTCTGCTACCCGTTGGCATAGACCGGGCAGTAATGGGATTCTCGCTGGCAATACACATAATATTCGCTTCTCTTGGCGTGTCGCTGCCGGTCATAATCCTGCTGCTCGAGTTCATAGGCATAAGGAAAAATGACAATGACTACAAGAGGCTAGCAAAGAAGCTTACCCTGATATTCATGGTCCTTTTCGCCATAGGCACCGCTTCAGGGGCGCTTGTCGCATCAGAGCTGTTCCTCCTGTGGCCCAAGTTCGCAGTGCTTCTGGGTCAGGTGGCCATAACTCCCATATATGTGGAGGTGTTCGCATTCTTCTCCGAAGCCATCTTCCTGGGTATATATGTCTACTCCTGGGACAAGTTCAAGTGGAAATACGGGCACGTGCTCACCGGCGTGCCAATAGCAATAGGCGGCGCGCTGTCAGCAGTCCTAATAACTATAGTGAACGCATTCATGAACAATCCCGTAGGATTCAACATAAAGACGTATCTTTCCAACGGCACGGTGACAGGAATACAGCCCTTTGCGGTATTCACCTCGCCCCCCGCCGTGATAGAGTTCGCGCATGTCCTGTTCTCAGCATATTTTGCAGGCACCATGATAGTGCTCGCATATGTCATAGTGCGACTGCTGGGATCCGGCGACGGCAATGCAAAGGCGTATTACAGCAAGGCGCTCAATGTGATATTAGCAATAGCTATCATAGCGGCAACACTGACCATAATAACCGGCATAAAGTCCATCGAGTCGCTTGCGGTTTACCAGCCTGAGAAGTACGCAGCCTTAGAAGCCAACCTGCACGGCGGCGCGTACGCACCTGAGGTAATAGGCGGGTTTGCCGCAAACAATTCAACCTCTCTAGTTGACTATGTCGACCTGCCTGACCTGCAGAGCATCCTTCTCGGAGGCACGGCAAACACTGTGGTCCCCGGACTCAACAGCTATCCAAAGAGCACATGGCCGCCACTGATAGTGCACCCAATGTTCGACCTGATGTTCTTCCTTGGCGTCGGCATAGGGCTTATCCTCGCACTGATAGTTGTCCTACACATAATAGGCAAGAAGCCACTGGGCCGCAAGCCCGTGCTGTATCTCCTGTTTCTATGCGCAGTTGCGGCAGTGCTTCTGCTGGAGAACGGGTGGATAATGGCAGAGGTTGCCAGGCAGCCATGGATAGTTTATAATGTAATGACAGTGGCGCAGGCAGCAAACCAGTCTCCTGGCATCCTGCCCATAGCCGTGCTCCTGTTTGCATTCTACATACTGATAATACCCTTCTCGCTCATGATGATGAAGAGGATACTGAAGAACCAGAATCTTTGAGCTGATGCATATGGAAGCCCTATACATGCTTAATTACGTGATCTTCTCAATATTCCTGAGCCTCTTTGTGATAGAGGTGGGGATAGGCGTTATCTCACTCCTGGCATACGATGTGTACAGGAGCTCCATAAGGCGATACCTGCTGCCGATCTGGGGCATGGACGGAACGTTTGCTGTCTTCTATCTGGTCAATCTCATTGCAACCTATCCCATGCTGGACTCTGTGATATATGCCTACATCGTGCCGGTGCTCATAGGCGCATTCTTCTTCCTGCTGCGCAACGTATTCATATCCTACAGCGAATACATAGGGGACAAGAGGCTTGAGGCCCTGAGCGTTAAGATATATGGCCTATCCACTATAATGATGGCCTTCGTGGTGCTGTCAGTGTTTACCTCAGGAGTGAGCGGCATTGGCATAAGCATATCCCAAGGTTCAGCGTCAATAAACCTGCTGTACATGCTCGTCAATCCGTTCAATATACTCATGTTCATAGTGGCTGCGCTTATAGCGCTGTTCATAGTCGGAAGCTACTTCGGCTTCGGTCCTCTTTCAAGGCTTAAATATGTCATGCTGCCGCTTGCGATGCTGATAGCAATAGCCTCCCTATATCTTTATGTGCCATATGTCTTTTCAAGCATAGCCAGCGAATACTACCTGCTTGCCGTATCCATCGCGCTTATGCTAGTTTCAATGGCGCTCACCGCAAAGGGAAGCAGGCTCACAAGATATTCTGCGCTTTTATGGATCCTGGTTTCGATAAACCTCTTCGGCATTGCCCAGTATCCTGGTCTAATGGGCGGTCAGCTGCATTTCACCGACTACATTACCGGAGCAGCGGGTGCCTCTGCCATAGCCCTTCTTACTGCCGTGTGCGGCTCTTTCCTAGCAATCGCCATAGCATTATTCATCTACATAAGTTATGTAAAGAAATGAATTACTGGTGCACTCTTGGAAGTATTCTGAACATGTAGCTGCACAGGAACATGAGCGCGGCTGCCATAATGAACGTCACTCCAAATCCATATTCGACCACAAGCCCGCCAGACAGCAGCGCACCAGAGAGCGAGCCAACGCCTATGACTGCGCTGTAGATGCCCATGGTGCTCCCCTTTCCCTTTCCGGAGAGGGTCCTGAACAGCATAGAATATGAAGTGGTATAATACACGGCGTACGCCACTCCCGCGGCTAGCACATAGAATATCGGTATGCCGATGTAGAACGCCAACCCTCTGAAGAGTATGAAGAACAGGCCAACAAGGAGATAGCCAGAGCCCCTTCCTATAAGGGAGAGGCCTGAGACGACCCTGGTGTTGTGTCCTCTTGCAAAGCTGTCATAGTAATGGAACACCGCCGTCTGCACAACTGTCGATATGAGTATTATGAAGAATATTAGTGACTCGCTCATGTTGCCCAATTTCAGCCCCACCGGGAATTCGGTGTTGAAGATGCCTGTGCCAAGGAAGAACACGAATGATATTACATAGAACAAGATCACGAATCTCCTCTCTACGGACCTGAAGCCATGGAACCTGAAGAGGTTTGTTATGTGCTGCAGGTTGGGTATCCTGATTATCATGTTCGGTATTCCCACAAGCCTATACATGAATGATCGTGATCCCTCATACAGGGAGACTTGCATTCCGACGTTCTTCGGTTCCTTTATCATCTTTATCGCCATGAGCGCGGAGACAATAGACGATATGAACAGGACAAGGAGCAGGTAGCTTATCGTTGACACCCCCGTCACTATCCATGCCACGACCAATCCAATGGTTGTGCCTGCACCTGCAAGCATCTGCAGCACAGAGAAATTGTGTGCCCATCTGTTTTCGGTTCCGGTCTCCATGACGAGCAGGTTCAGCGGCGCCACTGCCGCAGCTGCCGCAAATGCCATAAGAGCATATATGAACGTGACTCCTGCCACGTCCTTCTCGAAGAACAGGCTTATCACGAGCAGGGATGTCAGTAGATAAGAGAGCACTACGAAGAGCTTCCTCTTGTTGAGCAAGTCGGTGAAATAGCCCCAGAAGAAGACTGCAGGTATCGTGACAGCGCTTGACAGCGTTATCGCGTATGCGACATCGAGCACGCCACCTCCAAGCTGCAGTATATACAGGGTTATTAGCGTTGCCATAGGACCGGTGGCAAGGTTTGCCGGGAGGGACGCATACATCCAGCGTATATCTCCAGTCCCTTTGTCCGGGCCAGCCACGATAACACCAAAAGCAACAAAGATGATGTTATATAATGTTTGCACTTATAATAATAGCGTTTCAATAGGTTCCAGGCAATCCCATGATACAAAACGTGCTTCTTGACAGGAAGGCCATAAAGTTCGGCGACTTCACCCTGCCGTACGGTAACAAGACAGGCTATTTCGTTGACGTTAAGGAGATATCAACAGACCCTAAGATACTTGACATGATTGCATCGGAGCTTTCCAAGGAGGTAAGGGAGAAGGCTGTTGCCGGAGTGGAGCTAGGCGCGGTCCCGCTCCTTGTTGCAACTGCCCTCAGGTCTGGAATACCATTCGTGATAGTGAGGAAGGAGTACAATCACGGGACAAAGGAGAGGCTCATAGGAAAGGTCTCAGAGGGAGACGGGATAGACATAATAGAAGATGTTGTAAGCACAGGCAATTCTATACTCATGGCTGCGAATCTTCTGCGGGACAGGGGCGCGAAGGTATCCAGGGCGATAACCGTTGTGGACAGGGAGGAAGGAGGCGCACAGCTTCTCAGGGACAATGGTATAGAGCTCGTGTCACTGGTAAGAATATCAGAGGTCATGAAGGACAGGAAGTAGGAAGATACGATGTTCAAGGCAGCTTATTTCGGCGATCCCGGCGCATACAGTGAGCAGGCAGCGATGCAGTACTTCGGAAGGTCTGCAAGGCTAAAGCCGTGCAGGTTCCTCTCAGAGGTGATGGAATCGACGGAAAAAGATTCGGAATTTGGCGTTGTCCCCATAGAGAACTCCATAGAGGGCGCAGTTACGCAGACATACGACCTTCTTCTCGATTCTGGCCTATCGATAGTGGGAGAGGAGATAGTTAGGATAGCGCACTGCCTCATGGCTCCTCAGGGCACAACGCTCAAGCAGGTAAGATTCGTCTATTCCCACCCGCAGGCGCTGGGCCAATGCAGGGATTTCCTTGAGAGGAACAAGATAGACGCGATACCATTCTACGATACTGCCGGAAGCGCGAAGATGCTGGCAAGCAGAAAGCTGGCCCATTCCGCCGCGATAGCTAGTGCCAGAGCAGCACAGGTCTACGGCATGAAGATACTCGCAAGGAACATACAGTCAAGCAGCCGCAACTACACCCGCTTCCTTGTAATATCAAGGTATGCTCAGTCGACCGGAGCAGACAAAACCACCATAGCCTTCAGCTCAAAAAACTCAAGCGCACCAGGGTATCTATTCAGGGCTCTCAATGCCTTCGCGAGCAACGAGGTCAATCTTCTCTACATACAGTCAAGGCCCATACCTCACAGGCCATGGAAATACAATTTCTACGTGGACTGCAATGGAAGCGCGTCAGATTCAAACGTAAGAAATGCAATAAGGGCCTTGGAAGGCGTATCTGATTTTGTAAAGGTGCTGGGATCATACAGGCGAGCGAGGTCCGGGAAGCATGTTTAAGCCACGTCAGGTTACCATAATAGGCGGCTACGGCCTGATGGGCCAGTGGTTTGCGAGGTTCTTCATTTCGCAGGGGTGCAGGGTGGTCATATCAGGGCGAAGCTATCAGAAATGCAAAAAGGCAGCCGGCAGTCTGGGCGCCATAGCCGCTAAAGGCAATGCAGATGCAATAAACGGATCGGAGCTCGTGGTGCTTTCCGTGATGCCGCAGAGGTTTGCCGCAGTTGCAAAGAGCATAGCTGGCAGCCTTGCACCAAAACAGATAGTCATCGATGTAACATCGGTAAAGGAGAATCCGGTCAAAATAATGCACAAGTACTTGAAGGGAAACCTGGTCCTCGGAACGCATCCAATGTTTGGACCTCTTGCGCAGGCAAAGGGCCAGAACTTCATACTTACTCCGACAAGCAGGAAGGAGAGGGCCTTTGCAAGAGAGTTCTCAAGATACCTGCGGTCAAAGGGATTCAATGCTGCAGTCATGTCGCCAAAAGAGCATGACAGGATGATAGGCGATGTGCTCTCCCTGACCCATTTCGTCGGGTTCGTTACTGCAGATGCCTGGAAATCGCTGCGCATACACCGGTTCATTGGCACCAGCAGCACAAGCTTCAGGTTGCTCAAGTCCTTCGTGCAGAGCATCGTTGATTCGAATCCTGAGCTATACTCGTATCTCCAGGTAGGCGTTACGCATGCATACGGCGCGGAGAGGCTCTTTGCCAGGAAGTCAATGGAATGGTCCGACCTTGTCAGGAGAAAGAAGGGAAGAAAGCTGTCCAAGAAGATGGCCGCGCTCAGCAGGTACGTATCCGGGCTGAAATGATCAGCTGTAGCTGTACACGACGGTTACCTGCTCCTGCACTCCCTGCCTGCCGTTGAAGAATATCGAGCCCTGGTTCTGCGCCGATGCAACTCCGCTGGAATAAATCGGATATGGGTATATGTAGCTTCTGGAGACCGTTATGTTCCTCACTGTCACGGTCTTGTTTGCGGCAAGTACTGTTGCCTGCGACGTGGCGTTACGCAGCGCCTGCGAAAGCGCGTTCTGAGTCAGCTGGGCCACTTGCTGGTCAGTCAGACTTGCGGCAACCTGGTTTATGTACACGTCTGGTATCAGCGACAATGCGTTCAGCAGAGGTGTCGCATTCTGCACCTGCGGCAGCGATACTGTCACAGACTCTGTTGCCTCGTAATAGCTGCTGTTCCATACTCTCCGCAGTGAATAGGACTGCGTGCTTATCCTACTCGAGTTACCGCCTATATACCCTGATACCGTGTAATTGAACTTGTTTACGGTAAGCGAAAGGTTAGAAGTCGCTATAGCTGATGACGGCCCGGTGCCGTTCATTGATGCATAGAGCACAGCAGACTGCGGATAACCATAACTTGTGCCAGATGCCGTGACCGTCACGTACTTGAGTACCTGGTTCTGTAGGACGCCTTCAGGATAAAGCAGTGCAAGCGCAACAATTGCTGCCATTGCAACTATCGCAACAATGGCTATTATGAACAGAAGCACATCGGTCCTGATCCAAACACCAATAGAATATGTGCCACGAAAGAAATATAAACAGAAGTTCCAGGGCTGCAAAGCAGCGCAATATAAATTCAAGTTATGAGAAAATACCATCATGTTCGGGAAGGCCGGGTCCGAAGGCAGGTACTACTATGGCAGCAACACCCACCGCTACATAAACGAGCTGATAGGTCGGGGCAGAGAGGTGCTTATAGTCTCTCCATACGTGGACAGGTACTATGCGAAGATCCTGCTGGACAAGTCAAGGGGCAGGAAGTTCTACCTCATATCCTCATCAATGGACGGAGATGCGCTCAGGTTGCTTAGCAAAGGGCCGTCGCTCATGACACCTGCATACCTGGGCATCTCACTGATAATGCTGGGGCTTCTCATATTCATGGGTGTTCCATACGTGCTCCTGCCAACCGCGGCGATACCAGCAGCTGCTGGCGCAGTCAGGAACGTATCTCGCAGGCCATCGGTGAACCTGAAGGTGCCCAAGCATTTCGTACATGCCAAGATGTATATATCCGATGGCATGGCCATAACCGGCTCAGCGAACCTAACTTATGCAGGCACCCACAAAAACGTGGAGCAGATAAACATTATCTATAGCAATCCTGACATAAGCCGCCTCAGGGAGCAGTTTTGGGGAATGTGGAAAGAGGCCTAATGGACGCTGACGACTTTGCCAGCGGCGAAGATGTGGGGGCTTTGCTCACGAACCAGTACGAATTCATCGCCAGGCATGACTGATGTGGGCTTCTCGAAGTCCAGTTTCGCATTCTGACCATCAATATCCCCTATCTTAGCGACCACGCGTGAGAAATTCGATACAAACGTATATCTCCTTCCCTGCTCCATCTTCTCGTTTGCGAATGAGCTTGACTTGATAGTAACCATGACTGCCCCGGCCCTCTGGAAAGGACCAGGCAATAGAAGGTCCCCCTTCTCAGCTTCATCGTATTCCAATCCCTTCACCGCAAGTCCCACTCTTGTCCCGTATCCCGCTGCATCCACGTCAATGTCCTGGCTCTGTATCGACTTTATCGAGACCTGCTTTCCCGAGCTGTGGTAGAGGGTATCGTGCACTTTCACAGTGCCCCTGGTGACTATGCCTAGTATTACCGTGCCTATTCCCTTTACTGGGAATGCCCTGTCAATGTCTATTCTGAGCTCGCCTTCACGCTGCTTCCCGTGCGCCGCTATCCTGTCCAGCAGTGTGTCCCTTCCGCACACCTCGAAATCCTTCAGCAGGCCGCTCACTATCTTGGACACGTCATTCTCGTCAAGCAGTATGACGTGCCTGTCAAGCAGAGAAGCCGCTACAAGCACTTCGCCAAGGAACTTGTCTACGGGATCAGTGCTTATCACCACCTGTCCCGATATTAGCATGGTCTCCGCCATGCTGTAATAGACTTTCTCTTCCCTGTTCTGCGGCATTATCGCCACTATGACATCGTTGCTCAGCTTCCTGTTGAAGAAGACCAGTCCCTCCTCAGAGCTCTTCTTTCCTATGAATGACGCTACATTCTCATTTACCGGTACTGATACTATGTAGTTCATTAGAAAACAACTATGACAGTTTTATATCCAAGTCCCCAGCGTAGCTGAATTCAGGGCACTTCATATATAGGCTTATTATGTAACTATCCTTCCTGTCCGCCTTTATCGGCAGCTTCGGATCTGTGCTGACAATCTCAAAGGGCTTGTTCACTTCAATCATATTTATCGTATCTCCGTATGATATCGCCTTGTATAGTTGCAGGTTCTGCCTAAACAGCTGTGATTTCTGCATCGATGTCGTCACTCCGGATTCCTCCAGCTCCACCGACTTGCCTTCGTGGTGCAGCGTCACCTTCCTTATGCTTACCGTGACACTGTTTGCTGGCTCGTTACCGAAGTTTATGCTCAGCGGTCCTTCCCACGTCATTTCAGGGGCTGCTATTTTGAGCGTGAACACCGTCCTGGACATGTAGGGTACCTCAACCGGCAGGCCGGGCTCTATGCTCACCAGCCTGAATGGTGCGCCAACAGACACGCTGCTGATGACCATCTTCGGTCCCTTGAGGTTGTCTGGCAGCAGGTTGTTGCCCATCTTGTTCTGGAATGGTATACGCATGTCAAATACTGGAGTAGTCACTTCCATGCCATCCAGACCATGGGAATTGCCCATGAACTTCAGGTTCACGCTGGTTATCGTCACCCTCCTCGAACCTGTCGCTTCCTTTCTTCTTCTGAATAGCCTATCAATTATCGATGTCAATCAATCACTGCCGTACTCCGATAAAATATAATGGTTAGAAGATTTATATATTCTTGGCGGAAGAATCAGTAATGTGGTTATGTTGGGCCCCAATCCAAAAGCTCCAAACTTCAAGCTATATGGCTCCGATGGCAAGAGGCACAGCCTTGGTGAGTTCTCAGGCAGGTACCTTGTGCTTTATTTCTATCCTAGGGATGACACTCCGGGATGCACGATCGAGGCCAAGGGATTCACCTCAAAACTTGGACAGATACGCAGACTTGGAGCCGATGTTGTGGGGATCAGCAACGATGATCTTGTTTCCCACAAGAAGTTTTGCTCGAAATACCACCTCAAAGTGCTGCTTCTGTCAGATCCATCCAGCATGACCATAAAGAGATACGGTGCGTACGGAAGCAGGGGCATCTTCGGTATCGGGACGATGAGGAAGACTTTCATAATAGACAAGAAGGGGAGGATCGCAAGGAGGTTCGAGAAGGTCAACCCCCTAGGGCACGAGAAGGAGATAATCTCCGCGATCAAGGAGCTAAACAGTGAGTGACATGCCATCGTCAAACAAAACCGCAGAAACTGTGCGTCACGAGACGCTGGGAGATAACGTAATTCCAGTAAGGTATTTCCTGAGATTTAAGCCTAACTTCGTTACGTTCAAGTACGATGGCAGTGCAAGGATAGAGGTGCAGATAAGGAAAGGCACCAAGGAAATAGTTCTCAACGCAGCCGAGCTGTCAATTAAGGATGCCCATGTGGAGAGCAGCGGAAAAAGAGTCAAGGCGGTTATCAAAGTGGACAAGCCCAGGCAGCGCATAGGGCTAAGGCTAGGTGCCAGGATAAGCGGAAAGGCAACCATATATTTGGAGTTCACAGGCATAAACAACGACCTCATGTACGGCTTCTACAGGAGCAAGTACTATCAGGGCAAGGCTGTCAAGTACATACTCACATCGCAATTCGAGGCTGCAAATGCTAGGAATGCGTTCCCATGCTTCGACGAACCCGAGTTCAAGGCAGTATTCGATGTCACAATGGTGGTTGACAGGGATCTAGAGTGCATATCAAACATGCCGGTAATGTCAATAAGGAAAGCAGGAAAGAAAAAGGAGGTAAGGTTCATGGAAACTCCGCGCATGTCAACCTACCTCCTTTATCTGGGCGTCGGAAAGTACGATTCGGTAAGGGGTAGGCTTGGCAAGCTCGAGGTCAGGGTTGTCACCACTCCTGGAAACAGGAAACTGGCATCACTTCCATTGGAATATGCCCGGAAGTTCATAAGATTCTTCGAGGGATACTTCGGGGTGAAATACCCTCTGCCTAAAGTAGACTTCATTGCGATACCCGACTTCGCAGCCGGTGCAATGGAGAACTGGGGCGCGATAACTTTCAGGGAAACTGCACTTCTTGTAGGAACGGACAGCTCCATAGCAACCAAGCAGCGTGTAGCTGAGGTGATAGCCCACGAGCTCACGCACCAGTGGTTCGGCGATCTCGTGACTATGAAATGGTGGAATGACCTCTGGCTCAACGAGAGCTTCGCGACGTTCATGAGCTACAAGGCCATGGACGCTGTCTTTCCGGAATGGAAGATGCCAACGGAATACAAGCGCAGTGTCATAGCCACTGCGCTTGGTGCAGACCAGCTCAAGTCAACGCATCCCATAAGCGTCCCAGTGAATTCGCCAGCGGAGATAGACCAATTGTTCGACGAGATAAGCTACGAGAAGGGAGGATCAGTGCTCAACATGATAGAGGATTATGCAGGCAAGCAGGTATTCAGGCAAGGCCTGCACAGATACCTCAAAAAGCATTCATACTCCAATGCAACCAAGTTCGACCTGTGGAGATCAATAGATGGCGAGGCAAGGCGCAGGCGCAGCGGTGTCAAAGTATACGATGTTGCCAGCTTCTGGATCAACAAGCCCGGTTATCCCATAATACATGCAGACAGATCTTCAGGCGCGGTAACCCTGCAGCAGGAAAGGTACTTCATTCTTAACAATGCCTCTGACAGCACTGTCTGGCCGATACCTGTTACGTATTCTGCTGATGGCGCAGAGCGCAAGATGCTTCTTGACAAAAAATCCGCAACCTTATCCTCTGCAGCAGGCAAATGGCTGAAGCTCAACTACGGACAGAACGGCTTCTACAGGGTATCATACGATCCTGGGGACATAGAGAAACTAGGGCTGCTAATAAGGGAAAAAAGGATAAGCGGCGTGGACGCATGGGGCATAGAGAACGATGTTTTTGCAGCGTCGAGATCTGGAAGGTCATCTGCATCAGCTTACCTAGACTTCGTTGACAGGTACTGCTTCGGAGCGGAATACCCGCTCAATGCGAATGTGCTAGGCCACATGGGCTGGATATATGACATGCTGGGAAGCGATGATGGCAGATGTAAGGAGCTAATTATAAGATACAGCAATGAGATAATAGGCAAGCTGGGCTGGAAAAGGAAGAATACGGAGAGCACTTTCGACACTATGATGCGATCAGCCGCGATAATGAAGTCAGGCACGCTAGGTTATGGTCCAACTGTGGACAGGGCAAGGGAGATGCTTGATGGATACATAAAGCGCGGCAAGACAATAGAGACGAACCTACGTTCTGCCATCTTCTACATCAACGCATGGCATGGTGATGACAGCGTATTTGCCATGTTCAGAGAACGGTATCTGAAAGAGAACGTGCCAGAGGAGAAGATTAGATTCCTGAAGGCGCTTGCCATGTTCAATGACAGAGAGCTCATGCTGAAGGCCTTTGACCTCTCCATGTCAAAGGAGGTAAGACTGCAGGACGCGTACATACTTGCCGCGATAGGGTCCTCAAATCCAGCAGGCAGCAAACTCATCCTTGGATGGACCGAGGAGAACTGGAAGCAGCTCAAGAAGATGTTCGCAAGCGGCACTCACATGCTTGGCAGATATGTCGAGAATCTTGCAGTGCTGAAAAGCAGGCAGGATCTCGCCGAGGTAAGGGGGTTCTTCGCAAACAAAGGGAATATGCGCGGAGATCTTACGCACGCTCTCAGGAACACGCTTGAGGAAATAGAAGCAAACGTGCAGTTCATGGAGGCCAACAGGCAGTCAGATTTAAATATATGAATAGCCTACCGGCTCGTATTTTTGATGATTTCATGGCAATCAGAACAAAGCGTGCAGCTCCGAGGGCAGAACCGGATCACCAGACATTGGGACATAATGTCATTCCATCGAGCTATTCGTTGACCTTCAAACCCGACAGCGGCAGCTATACTTTCGAGGGCAGGGAAGTCATAGATGTAAGCATAGCGTCTCCGACAAACGAGATAACGCTCAATGCAGCCGAGCTGTCCATAAAGAGCGCCAAAGTCATCTCGAACGGCGTGGAGCAGCAGGCGGCAGTTACAGAGGATCCAGAGAATGAGAGAATAGTGCTCAAGGTAGGCAACAAGGTCGGAGAGAACGCGCAGATAAGCATAGAGTTCACAGGCATAAACAACGACCTCATGTACGGCTTCTACAGGAGCAGCTACAGGGATGGCGCAGATACAAAGACGATGCTTACTTCCCAGTTCGAATCTGCGGACGCGAGGAAGGCGTTCCCATGCTTCGACGAACCCGAGTTCAAGGCAACGTTCAAAGTGTCATTTGTAGTTGACAAAGGCCTTGAACCAATATCAAACATGCCTGTCGCATCTTCTTCAGACATAGGAAACGGACTGAAGAAGGTCACGTTCGAAGAGACTCCGCGCATGTCAACCTACCTCCTTTATCTGGGCGTCGGGGAATTCGAACGCGTGACCGATATGCTTGGAAACATAGAGATAAGCGTGATAACTACGCCAGGCAACAAGCACATGGCCGAGCTGCCGCTTGAGATGGCAAAGAAGTTCCTGAGCTTCTACCAGAACTACTTCGGCATAGAGTATCCGCTTCCAAAACTCGACCTGATAGCGGTTCCGGACTTCGCAGCCGGTGCAATGGAGAACTGGGGTGCGATAACTTTCAGGGAGGTAGATCTGCTCGCGGACAAGAACACCTCTATACAGGCACTCCAGAGGGTATCTATGGTCATAGCCCACGAGCTCGCTCACCAGTGGTTCGGCAATCTTGTAACTATGAAATGGTGGAATGACCTCTGGCTCAACGAGAGCTTCGCAGACTTCATGAGCTACAAGGCCATGGACGCTGTCTTTCCGGAATGGAAGATGAAGAGGGAGTTCATCAAGGACGAGATACCAATGGCACTTGCTGCGGACCAGCTCAAGTCAACGCATCCTATAAGTGTGAAGGTTAATTCGCCAGAGGAGATAGTGCAGTTGTTCGACGAGATAAGCTACGAGAAGGGAGGATCAGTGCTCAACATGATAGAGGATTATGCAGGCGCGGACGTATTCAAGGAAGGCTTGCACAGGTATCTGAAACACCACGCATATTCAAATGCTACCAAGTTCAACCTTTGGAAATTCATGGACGATGTAGCGCGCGAGCTTGGAAGTGACATCAACGTATCAAAGGTCGCCTGCACATGGATAGACCAACCAGGATATCCAGCCATCGAGGTGAAAAGGGTCAGGGATGGGATAGAGCTCAGGCAGAGAAGACACTTCCTCCTCAGCAGCGAGTCCGACAGCGCAACATGGCCTGTGCCCATAAGATACAGGCTTGGCGGCAGGGATGGCATCATGCTAATGGAGAGCGAAGTGGCTAGGATGCGTGCAGGTAGGGACGAGTGGCTGAAGCTCAACTACGGACAGAACGGCTTCTACAGGGCGGCCTATGATGGCAAGGATCTGGACAGGCTTGGAGATCTGATAATGGCAAAAAGAGTGGAGGACATAGACTCGTGGGGCATAGAGCGCGACCTGTTCGCCATGGCGATGTCAGGAAGGGTAAAGGCAGGAGAATACCTGGATTTCGTGGAAAAATACTGTCTCGGTTTGGGCTATCCACTGAACTTCGGAGTGCTCTCCGGACTGGGCTGGATGGCAAGGTCGCTGCCAGAAGGAAGCAATAACAGGGCTAGGGAGATCCTAATCAGGCACAGCAGCAATGTGATTGACGCGCTCGGATGGAACAGGAAGGACGGCGAGGCGACGTTCGACACTGTGACGAGGTCTGCTGCGATACTAAGGCTAGGTTTGTCTGGCCACAAGCCCACCATAGCTCGTGCAGTGAGCATGTTCTACGATTATATCGACAACGGAGTCGAGATAGAATCAAACATTAAAAATCCAGTATACTACCTTGCGGCAAGAGCCGAAGGCGAAAGGATATTCGAGACCCTCAAGTCCAGGTTCAGGGAGGAGAAGGTGGCAGAGGAGAAGATAAGGATGCTTCAGTCAATGGCGATGTTCGACGACAGCGAGCTGCTTAGGAAGGCCTTCGATTTTGCTGTATCTGCTGACGTGAAGATACAGGACACATCGAAGCTTGTGACATTCGCTGCAGTCAACAATCCGTCGGCAAAGGATATCATCCTCGGCTGGACTGAGGATAACTGGAGCGCGCTCAAGTCGAGGTACTCAACAGGCACGCATACGCTAAACAAGTTCATTGACTGCCTCAACGTGCTGGACACGCAGGAAGACCTTGATGAATTCGTAAGGTTCTTCAGCAGCAGTCAGAACTTCAGGGAGGATCTCGTTCAATCGTATGCAAAGACAAAAGAGCGCATAGAAGCCAATATCCAGTTCCGTGCCGCAAACGAGTGATCAGAGCGCGGCGCCAAGAAGGCACACGGAAGTGTTTCCATATATGCGCGCCGATACCCTGTCTCCAATCTGTGCATTACAGTCGTTCCTGTTCAACGCTACGATCCTGTAATAATCGTCTCTCCCTACAAGCGACCTCTCGTTCTCTTCGGTCACCAGTACGTCCTCCACCGAACCGATGAGCCTTGAAAGGTCTTCCATCTGCACAGACCTGGCAAGCCTTGACATGCCAGAGCTCCTCTCTTTTACCACGCTGTTTTCAAGCTGCTTCAGCCTAGACGCTTCTGCATGCGGCCTCGCGCCGAATCTCGACACATTAGTGAATGCAGGCCTGCTTTCCGATATGAAATTCATCGACTCGAGGAAGTCAGCCTCACCCTCGGAAGGATATCCGACTATCATGTCCGTCTCTATGCTTATCCCTGGTATCCTGGCTCTTAGCTCCCTTACATGTTCATTGAACTGCTCGATGGTGTATCTCCGTCCCATCCCGCGCAGCACCCTGTTGCTTGCCGACTGGAGGGGAAGGTGAATGAACCTGTAGATCCGCCTGTTCTTGTAGCCTTCTATTAGCGTGTCAATATACCTGTGCAGGTGCTCCGGATTGAGCATGCCTATCCTCACCCTGAAGTCGCCAGGTATATCCGCAATGCTGCATATCAGCTCGCCTATGTTGGTGCCTCTGTCAAGGCCATACGCACCCACATCCTGCGAAGTAAGCTCTATTTCCTTTGATCCCCTGTCGGCGCTGATCCTTATTGCTTTAAGTATGAGCTTTTCCGAGAAGCTGTTGAGCGGACCGCGGGCGAACTTCGTCTCGCAGAACCCGCAGCTGCTGAGGCAGCCCTCGCTTATCGGCACCCTGGATATTACCGATCCGCCGTGCCTGAAGTATTCGAGCTTGTCGATCCTTGAACGGGCTGACATGCTTCCCATACTCCTATAGCCGTCATCCAAGGCTTCGGCTATCCTGTGCACATTGTCTGTCGTCACTATCCTCGCATCGGGAGCTATGGCAAGTATCCTGTCGGGGTTTGCGCTTGCCATGCATCCTGTCACTATGAGCCTGCAACTGTTCTTTGATACCTTCCCTATCCTGTCAAGTATCCTCTGCTCGGTTGGCGTCTTTACCGTGCAAGTATTGATTATCACATAGTCGTAATTGCTTCTGCCGTCATACCTTCCTGCGGACACCTCCATCCCGCTGTCAGCGAGTATGGCCTGCATGATGTCGCTGTCAGCTCTGTTGAGAGTGCAGCCGTACGTCTCGATTATGGCCCGTGGCATTCTACCACAACTTATTAAAATACCAACGCTTATAATCTACTGCCTGATATAGTTATTAGAGTGGTCTACGTGAGATGCGAGAGATGCGGAAAGAACATACACAAATACAACACGTGCAATTACTGCAAGAGGAAGATATGCGTAAACTGCGTCAAAAGCTCAAGGAGGGTATCAAAGACGATAAGGCTTGTCATCTGCAAGGATGACTGGTCAAAGCTTCCGTCAAGGAAGGCATTCAAGAGTGCGACCAAGGAGTAGCGTTATGCCCTGTCTATTCCTATCTCAATTTCCTCAGATTCCAGGTCAAACTTCTTTACCAGCGCAGCCTTTACTGACTCAAATCTGGCCACTTCAGATGCATTGAGATCTGATTTCACTTGCTTAATGTTGCTGTTTATCAACACATGCAGTTCATCTGAGACCCTGTACGATATCCTTATCTTGTCTCCTTTCCCGAGCCCCATCTCCTTCCTTGCAAGTTGCACTCTCCTCTCGAACTCCCTGAGCATCGCCTCGTCCTGCAGCTCTTGGCTCACTTCCTTATCGACATATGCTATTCCATGCTTGAACTGCACCGCATCCGGATTGTCGAATCTCTCAACGGCAATGAAGTGATCAGCCTTTATCGCGAATGTGCCATTGCTGGTGTGCAGACTGTACTCTCCTGTCTTTCCAATCGCTTCCATCAGCTCGTTGGCATTGGCAGACTTTATGGCTTCCGCAATAGCAGCGGCATTTTCCTTGAAGTCCGGGCCGATCCTTGCGAAGTTCGGCCTTGCCTCGGCGTTAGAGCGACCCACCCTTTTGACAACAAGGCCTTTAACATTAGTATAATCCTCTATCATGTGCGCAAGTCTGTCCATGCTCTCAGCCGCCTTCTCATCAGAGGTCTCTATAGTGGCTTTTGCAAGCGGCCATCTCAGCTTAACACCTGATTTCTCCCTGCTGCTGAGTATTGCAGTTATGGCTCCGATCGCCACCTCGAAATGACCCTCGATTTCCTGATTCACTGCCCCTTTCCTTGCCTTTGGCCAGTCCTCCAGGAATATTGATTCCTTGAACGCATACCTGTCCAGGTATATCTTCTCTGCAGCGAAAGGCGCAATTGGTGCAATCATTATAAGCGTACTGAACAGGACATGATTTAGTATGTCTATTGTCGACTTAGACGATTTCCTTCCCGCATAGAGTATCTTCTTCTTGGCTATCTTGAGGTAGAATCTGCTGAGGTCTATGATCATGAATGATCGTATGGCATTGACAGCCTTGTATATCTCGTACCTGTCAAGGCTCTCAGTAACTTCGTATATCGTTGAGTTAAGCCTAGATATTATCCACGCGTCTTCAGCATCAAGCTTCCAGGACTGCGACAGCGATTTTATCTTTCTTGGCTTATACGCAACTGCGTCAGAGTATTCCTGTAGCAGGTTGGATATGTTGTAAAGGGTTATCACTGCCCTGTTGGCCTCGCTTATCTTGTCCATGCTGAATATGAGGTCGAGCTGCGGAGTGTGCGATGTGCACCATATCCTGAAAGAATCGGCAGTCACGGTCTTGAGTATGTCATTGAGCGGCACATAGTTTCCTATCTTCTTGTGCATCTCCCTTCCATCGCTTCCCAGCATCATTCCATGCATGACCACGTTCTTGAACGGCCTCCGTCCGTGCACTATAACGCTTGACTTTAGCTGGTATGAGAACCATCCCCTGAGCTGCTCTATCGCCTCAAGTATGAAATCCATAGGGAAAAGAAGATTGAACTGCTCTTCAGTGAGGCCCGCCCTGTACGCTATGCTTGAGTCGAACCATACGTCCAGCACATCCTTTACCCGCTTCGTATCAGTGGAGCATTTGCTACATTTGATCTCCACCTTGTCTATGTAGGGCATGTGTATGTCCGTCAGAGAGTCAACGTATTCCTTGTTGTCAGCTGCATCCCGCAGTTCCTTCACCGATCCGACAACGACCCTGCTGTCGCATGTGCCGCATTCCCATACTGGCATGGGTATGCCCCAGTATCTCTGCCTTGACACTGCCCAGTCAGGCGAGCTCTGCAGCACGTCTTCCTGCCATTTCAGCGCCTCTTGCGGGTGCCACGATACCTTCCTGTTCTCTGATATCAGCTTCTTCTTGACCTTCTGTATGTTTATGAACCACTGCTCCGTAGCTATGTATATCAGTTTTGTATCGCATCTCCAGCAGTGCGGATAGCTGTGCAGTATGGTAGAACTATGAACCAGTGCCCCGAGCGACTTGAGATCATCGAGCACCGCTTTGTTCGCCTCCGACGGCACCGAAAGGCCCCCATACTTTCCTGCTTCGTTAGTGTAGCTGCCCTGCCTGTCAACAGGAGAGAATATGGGGAGCCTGTTCCTCTTGCCTATGAGGTAGTCCTCAAGCCCATGGCCTGGAGCTATATGCACTATGCCGCTTCCCTCAGTAGATGACACCAGCTCCTTTGACATTACGACTCTGTGATACTTTCTGAGTTCCTTCTGCTTCGGCACGTTAGCTTCCAACGGACTTATGTAGCGTATGCCTTCCATCTCCACCCCATAGAACTCGCTCTCAACTACGGCGCTTTCCTTAAGGAGCTCAGCCACTGCATCGAGCCTGCTGCCTATCAGCACATATCTCTCATTCCCAATCCTTGCAATGACATACTTCTCATCAGGATTCACTGCAACTGCAACATTGGCAGGAAGGGTCCACGGCGTTGTGGTCCACACAAGCAGCTTCAGGTTGCTTCCTATCTCTATCCTCGGTTCCGAACCCTTCCCATCAACCTCAAAAGAGACGAATACAGATGGGTCCGTATCATTCCTGTACTCTACTTCCATGCTCCCCTGCGATACCGATGTGCCGCAGCTTGTGCAGTAAGTAGTGGCCCTCCTGTCCTTGTAAAGGAATCCCTTCTCGTCCATCCGCTTCAGGTAGCTCCATGCAACCTCCATGTATGGCATCTTTGATGGGATGTAGGGGTTGCTGAAGTCAAGCGACATCCCGAACCTGTAGTAATCCTTGTCCATCCTGCCTATGTATGCCTCAACGTACTCTTTGCATGTGTTTATGAACTTCTCTACCCCTATCCTCTCCTCTATCTCTTTCTTCGACTTTATGCCAAGCTGCGCTTCGGCCCTCTTCTCTATCGGAAGGCCGTGCACGTCATATCCTGCTCTGTCATATACATCGTAGCCCCTGAACCTCTTGTACCTGAGAATCACATCCTTCATCGACTTGACCCACATCTGACCAGGGTGAAGGTCGCCGCTAACGAACGGAGGGCCATCAAGGAAATAGAAAGGCTTCCGCCCCCTGTTCTTCTCTCGCGTCTTCCTTAGTACGTCATGCTCCTTCCAGTAGCCCAGTACTGCTTCTTCATTGCCATTAAGGTCAAGCGTATGGGCCATAGAAATATGGATTAACCTACGCGAATCAATTATTAAATGCTTTTGCTGCAAAACCTTAATGTCCTGGTGCCTTAATGAGAAATGCTGATATTGCCACCTTAATAAGAGTATTACTCATAGTCCTTGTAGCGTACCTAATACTCGCAAAGTTCAATCCCATCGCGATAATAATACTGATAGCAGTTGCCCTTCTGCTTGATGCCGTAGATGGCTTCCTTGCGGTAAACCAGGAAAGCCACGGCGCAGTAGGGCTTGCAACGTACATAAGCTCCCTAAGAGGAAATGCAAAGGCGAAGCAGCTGGTAAAAGGGATAAAGCAGAGGATGTCGAGATCGGCAAGGTTTGGCCCGAGAATTGATGTCGCAGGAGACCGCGCAGTGGAGTACATACTATGGGCAGTTTATACCATTGCGGGTGTAGTGCCGCTCTTCGTGCTTATAATCATAATAATAAGGCACTCGTTTGTAGACGCGTTCATGGCCGCGAAGGGAACGTCTTCAAAGATGAAGACTAAGTTTGCGCAGATCGTATACTCGTCAAATCTCTGGAGAGGCGGAATAAACGTTGTCAAGTTCCTCACATTCGCATACCTGTCGCTGGTATATGTGTGGGATTATCCTATCTGGATTGGGTACGTGCTGATAACAATTCTGGTAGCGTACATACTGCTACGTGGTGCTGCAGAGATATGCGAAGCATATGCGTGATTCCATGTTAAAGAAATGCATAGTCACTAGCTGCATAGTGTTCAAGAACAACAAGATACTGCTGATATATCACAAGAAGTTCAACAAGTGGATGTATCCCGGAGGACACGTCGAGCCTGGCGAGACACCCATCGACGCTGTAAAGAGGGAGACAAGAGAGGAGACAGGCTACAATGTATCGTTGGCAGGCAGCATGCCACTGGGGATAAGATACAAGCCTGCAATGGAGATGCCGCTGCCGTTCTGCATATTGTATGAGGATGTGCGTTACAAGACTGGCAGGCATATGCACTTCGACATGATGTACTTCGGCCTTGCAAATGGAAGAAAGGGCAAGCTGGCAAATGGAGAATCAACAAAACTTAAATGGATATCTGAAGGAGACATAAATAAGACAGACACGTATCAAAGCGTCAAGGATATACTGAGATACTCGTTTGCCGCCATAAAGAAGATGGATGTGAAATAGGCCATGAAACCAGAGATCAGCGTCATAATACCTGCGCTCAACGAGGAGAGGTACATAGGGTATCCCCTCGAAGGGCTCAAGAGTCAGTCATTCAGGAATTTCGAGACAATAGTCGTCGACGGCGGAAGTAGCGACAGGACAGCGCAGATCGCCAAAAAGGCAGGGTGCAGGGTAGTCATCCATAGAAAAGGCGACATAGCAGCTGCAAGGAATAGGGGAGTAAGGGCCGCGCGTGGTGACCTTATAATGTTCACCAATGCAGATACAAGGGCGTCAAAGAATCTCCTAGGTATATATCATGAACTATTCAAGAACAAGGGAGTAGTTGCGGCTTCAGGTCCGCTTATTCCATTGGAACAGACTACTAGGTTCATAAGATTCGGATACAAATTCGCCTCTGTCTACCTTGCCAAGATATCCTATCATACAGGGAAACCTGCCATAAGCGGTTCAAATTTTATAGTCAGGAAATCCGCTTTCAAGAAATGCGGCGGGTTCGACGAATCCCTTGTGACATACGAAGATCTTGACCTAGCGCACAGGCTCGCAAAGGTAGGCGAAGTGAGATATGTCAACAATGCCGTTGTGGCGACAAGCACGAGGAGGATAGTCAAGTGGGGCGTTTTCAGGTACATACTATTCAATACTAGCAACGTGATAAGGTACAACCTATTCCACGATTCAAACAAAGAGTACGAGCCCATAAGATAGTTGTTGCAATATGCCAGAGATCAGCGTCATAATACCTGCGCTCAACGAGGAGAGGTACATAGGGTATCCCCTCGAAGGGCTCAAGAGGCAGTCATTCAGGAATTTCGAGACAATAGTCGTCGACGGAGGAAGCGAAGACGGCACGGTAAGGATAGCAAGAAGGAGCGCAAGAGTGATATCTGGCATGAGGAAGGGGGTAGGTGCCGCAAGGAACGCCGGCGCAAAGGCTGCAAAAGGCAGGATCCTACTATTCCTCGATGCCGATACGAAGCCATCACCAGGTCTGCTGCGCGCATATCACGCCATATTCTCAAATTCGGAGGCTGTTGCTGCCACCGGGCCCATATTTCCTCTGGAAAAGGCAAGGCGTGGCATAAGGTGGGGGTACTCATTCGTATCCACGCTGTTTGTAAGGTCATCTATAATCATGGGAATACCTACCATAGTCGGATCAAACTTTGCGGTAAGGTCATCAGTATTCAAAAAATCCGGAAGATTCAATGAAAACTTCATAACGTACGAGGACTGGGATCTCTCCGGCAGGCTTAAGCGCTACGGAAAGATAGTGTACTCAGATGACGCGAAGGTATATACGAGCGTGAGGCGGGTAATGGCAT
>JAJYVC010000008.1 GCA_021792235.1 Microcaldota archaeon | reverse complement strand
ACGGAGGCGTTAAGTTACATGGTGCCGTTGGAAGAATTGAGAGTGGATAAGTTATTGTATTTTAGCTCCGCGGACAGCGCCTGCACAGAGACATTTGGACGCTGGTATATTGGACTATAAAGGCTGTAAAGGCTGGTGCTTGGCTGTGCAGTGGTAATCAGGGTTGTCGCCCTAGGTCCGGTGTTTTGATCTGCGGCGGCAAGGAAAGCAAGTACAAGTATTATTGCAAGCGCTATCAGGACGGCTGCGACTGCCTGGCTGCTGCTATGTTTTGCGCCCAAGCTAAAACTATCAGTCATTTATGTTAAGGGCATAGACGCCATTGACCTTAATGCCCAGCTTCTTTGCAACTTCCGACTTCTCAACGTTGAGTATCATTACTTGTCCGTTCCACTTCGTGGTAAGGTTGGACTGGCCGCAAATAGGACAGATATTGCCCTGGGCTATTATCAGACGGTCGTTCCTGCACGCATATTCTGCCATAATACATCACTATTTCCTGTGCCTTGGGCCAGAGCCTCTTGCACCCCTCCTGTACTCCCTCTTGGGCTCCTTGGCCCATTCTGGCTTTCCCAGGCCGTCAGGCCTCATCGTAAGCGCTATCTTCGCGTCCTTGAGGCCTCCCTTGAAGCTTATTGATGATACCTTCGCGAACACCTTGTCGCCCTTCTTCAAACTCCTTCCGGTGTTCTTAGAAACAAATGCGCTGGACTTCTTATCATAGCTTATGAAGTCGCTGGTTATCTGAGATAGATGTACCAGGCCGTCAAGCGGCCCGAGCCTTACGAAGCATCCGAAGTCAGCAAGCTCAGACACCTCCCCGGCGACTATCTCGTCTATGTCTAGGTTGAATGTGAGTACGTCGAACTTTGCATCGTGCCTTGTGGAAGGATCTCCAGGCATTATCATGCCGTCGCTTACATCTCTGACGTTGAACACGGCAACTATGATGCCAAGTTCCTTGTCAAGCGTCCTTTCATACTTCTTCCTTAAGGCATCGGTGGCAGTCTTGTTCACGTCCTGGCCGAAGTTGTCCGGAGATATGCTTATCGTATCCTCTATAGTGTGTATATAGTACAAATCAGCACCAATTAGGAATATCGGTTAGATTTATTATCAAAAGCAAGGTATATTAGCATTTCTATTGACGCCATCAGGTCAGTGTTACTGTATCCATCTTGCCGGAGCCAGTATGCTGCGCGCGCGGCGTGCCGACATGGGAAATCTTGACCCCTGCCCTTGCGGGGAGGAACCTGTACCTGTTCCTGTACGCAGCGTATGACATGTTGCCTATCAGCAATGCCACAAGGAATGCATAGTGCATGCCGTACGCCCCGAGCGCAAATACCAGTAAGGCCATTGCCGCGCCATATGCCGTCTGCTCGGCTGGCTTTGCTGGAGATGTCTTTGGATCCGCAATCATTATGAAGGCGAAGAGGAAGTTCACGCTGAAAAGAAGGGCATCCAGGCCAGCAAGCGATGCCTGTACGTTGCCAGCCAGGGCGACTATGATAATTGTGGCTGTTATGAAAGACAGGGATGCGTGTAGCCTCCTCGCGGAATACGCCGCTATTGCCAACAGTATTGCAGGAGATATGATAAATGAACCTAGGAGGTAGCTGCCAGACGCCCACCATGAATCCCCTAGACCGAAGGCTGCAAGCGCTATCAGAAGGCCCATCGCTGCAGGGTTGAATATTATGTTGCTCTTGAATTTTATGAAGAACTTTGAGAGCATGGCTATTGACACTGCGACAATGACAAGGCTAATGGGCGCATTGTATGGTGCTATGATCCCTATAAGCATGCCTGTTATTATTGCCGACAGAGGAAGTCGAAGCCTGGACCTGAGGTCGATCTTGACGATTGCGGTCTCTATGAGAAGGGCGGCAGCGACGGCGACTATCACTGTTAGAGGGAACGTATTTTGCACATAGCTTGACACGGAGACTATTGCAATCAGCAGCACTACGGTCCATAGATACATTGAACTTATAGGCTGGCCCAGTAGCTTCATGGTATCATGCCTTCAAGCCACTACATATCCGTTAGGATCGACCATCACAAAGCCATCGTCACCTAATGACGAATCGAAGCTATATCCGTCATCTCCGAACGCTGTCTCGACTATGTACATCTTATATCCAGGCTTGAGCATTACTGTGCTATTCTGCGAGCTGCCGTCAAGAAATATGGAGAGTTCTACTGTGCCGTTGCTGAGCTGGTTCCTCGAGAGCTTGAATCCGGCAAGGGCGCTCTGGGCCTGGGGGGAAAGGTTTGCAGATGATATCAGGTAGGAGTACTTAGCATAGCCTGTGCTGTTAAAGAGCACGCTTGTTGAATTCTGCACTGTTTGGACTGGCTGCTGTGTTGCTCTCTGAGTGGAAGTCAGCATTGAGGTAGTCGTCTGGTCCTGGTGGTGAGTATTGCCTGTATTCTGCAGCAGTATGAATGCCGCGCCGGCAACTACCACAAGAAACGCTATTATTGCAGGAGCTATTGACTTGGAATTCATCATATCACGTCTCATTTTACATGGATAGGTAATAAAACTTGTGAGGTTGCTCGGTTTTACCTGAATTTTCCGCTCCTTGAGATGGCATATGCGGCCACGCCATTCTGCTTCAGTTCCTTTCTTAGCTTTGTGTCATTTGTGCACACGTTACCTATTTCATGTGCTTTTGCCATTATCCACGAATCCACATAGCTGCTATCGGGATACATCTTTGTCCTGTGCACCTCTATGAGCTTCATTGCTGCTTTCGCGTATTTGCTGCTTGGCTTCCCGCCTTCCGATATCCTCTTAAGCTCCCTTACAACGCCCTGTGATATTACCGGCTGGAGACCGAGCTCGTCTACCGCAGCCTGAAATATATCCACACTGTTTGAAAGCGCGAACAGTATCGAGCTCGTATCTACGATTATTTCGTCCAGGTAACCACTTTATATATGAGTTAATGCGGGATATATTTAGCTCTTTGTATTCGGTAGTAGGCATGATGAAGGAAGCGCTGCTTGGAAGGCAGATAGGAGGCGGCAAAGTAGAGTGTTACGCGTGCTCCAGAAGGTGCAGGATACCAGAGGGGTCGCACGGCTTCTGCTATGTGAGGCAGAATGTAGGCGGAAAGCTGCATCTTGTAAACTATGGCGTGATGTCTGCAATGCAGATAGACCCCATAGAGAAGAAGCCTTTCAACCATTTCATGCCTGGCACGTATGTATTCGGCGTAGGCAGTTCTTCCTGCAACTGGGGATGCCTGTTCTGCCAGAACCACAACATCTCAAAGGACAGAGAGATAGAGGGAGAGTATATATCCCCTAGAGAGATGGTGCAGAAAGCAGTGGATAACTATACTTCCGGGATAGTGTTCACGTACAACGAGCCCACCATATTCATAGAGTATGCACTTGATGTTGCCAAAGAGGCGCACAGGAAGGGATTGTTCACAATGTTCGTCACGAACGGATACATGACGCAAGAAGCTGTAAAGGAGATGAAAGGCCGTATAGACGCCGCTGTTGTGAATTTCAAGGGAAATGGAGAGCAGAAGTTCACGAACAAGTTCGAGGCCGTGCAGTCCAACGAACCTATAAAGGAGTCCATGCTCGCCATGAAGGATGCGGGGATACATCTCGAGATTACCGATCTTGTAATACCCATGGTGGGAGACTCGATTGACGCGTGCGACTCGCTTACGCGCTGGGTATCTGACAGCCTTGGAACTGATACACCAATCCACTTCACAAGGTTCCATCCTGACTACAAGATGCTTGACTACCCCAACACTGATTATGCTACCCTAAAGAGGCACTATGATGTGGCCAGGAAGAACGGGCTCGAATACGCGTACATAGGCAATGTGTCAGGCAACCCATATGCGAATACATACTGCCCAGAGTGCGCAGAGCCTGCAATAGAGAGGAGCGACCTGTATCTATCAGCATGGAACCTTGACGACAAAAACAGATGTATGCGGTGCGGCCATACGATACCGATACGCGGTTCTGCTCCGAAGAGGATACGCCGCAGGCGCATAGAAACAGTATATTAATTTTTGGTTACAAGCCTTATTCATGGATTTTATAAGCTGGATCAATAATGCTGCATTCGGAGCGGTGAGCTCTGTGGCGAGCCCGGCGCTGACCTTTTTGATGAAATATTGGGCGGAAAGCTTCTATGTGGTGCTCCTTGCCATACTGGCGTATTTTTACCTGAAGAGGGACAAGAACTTCTTTCCCTTCGGCGTTTCCCTGATAGTACTGTTTGCGATCGGGGAGGTGATCAAGGACATCGTGAAGGAGCCGAGGCCGTGCGCAAGTGGTGAGATGGCTTGGCTGAGCCAGGTCGCGTGCGATCCTACTTATTCCTTCCCATCCAATCACGCCACTGTGCTGACAGGGCTGTTCATATTCCTCAAGAACTACAAATACGTGCGCGCAGCATACATAATATGGGTTTTGATCATACTGTTCGGCAGAGTCTACCTAGGCCAGCATTACTTCACTGATGTCGTTGCAGGAGCTGCAATAAGCATTGTGGTCTGCTATATCACCTACAGATATGAACGTGTGATAAATAGGATCGCTGGAGCAGTGCTTGGAAAGCTCTTTGGATGGAAGGTGCCAGGTGCTTGACGTGGAGATAGCAGAGATGTTGAAGAATTACAGAAGGATGGTCGTAGTGGGACTGTCCAGGGACGAATCGAAATACAGCAACAAGGTATCGAGGTTCATGCAGTCAGCAGGATACAGGATAATACCCATAAATCCCGTTGCCGACACCCTGCTTGGCGAGAAAGCATACAGATCACTGGACCTTGTTGACGTTGAGTTTGACCTAGTTGACGTGTTCAGGCCTAGCGAGGAGGCTCTTGATATAACGAAGAAGGCAATAGAGAAGGGAGCTAAGGCAGTATGGCTACAGGAAGGCATAATGAATGACGATGCAAAGGCTTATGCGCAGTCCAAAGGGATCGGATTTGTGCAGAACAAGTGCATAATGAAGGAATACGTAAGGCTGTTCGGTGGTTAAATGACTTCTGACGAGCTAGGAATGTATGCTGAGGAGCTCATATACAATTATGAGCATCCAAAGAACAAGGGCAGCATGGGCAGCCCCGACGCGCAGATGCACGAGGAGAACATATCGTGCGGTGACAAAATAACAGTATACCTTAAGATCGACGGGGATAGGGTAACGGACGTGAAGTTCGATGGCACTGGATGTGTGATATCTATGGGCACTGCAAGCATACTCACCGATTTCCTGAAGGGGAAGAGCCTATCGGATATAGAGGCTTTCGGGAAGGACCAGCTGCTCGACCTAATAAGCATAGATCCTGGACCGGTGAGGCTTCACTGCGCCACGCTCTCGCTGAGGGCTATAAGGAGGGCAGTTTTCCTGAAGGAAGGAAAACCGATGGACAGGGAGACGAAGGAGCTGTAGCCGCAGCTCCCCTGAAGTGAGGAGGTTATGTCTTTTACTTGGGCAAACGTATTTATATTAGTTGACAAATAAGTATATTCAAGACAAAAAGTGTATTGAATGAATAGATTTGTCAACTTTAACAATTTGCCAGAAATGTTCACGATAGGCAGGCTAGAGGAGCTGATTCACGGGGCAGCGAGCAGGAGGGCGATAGGTTATATGGTGAGGAACCTATTAAGGGAGGGAAAGGTATTCAAGGTAACAAATAGCATTTTTTCTAAGACCGCAAATGTATTCTATATAGCATATCATCTCTATAAGGGCTATATAGGGCTCTCGTCGGCACTCTACATTTACGGGCTTAAAACGGAGGTTGAGGCTACAGTATATGTATGCACATCATCATACGAAAGGCAAAAAAGGATACTTGACAGGATTGTGGTTCCGGTCAATGTTTCCAGGCAGCAATACGGGACCGAGATAATTTCTGTAGAAAACGAAGAGATACTGGTATCCTCATATCCAAAAACGATATTTGACATTATATCAAATCCCAAATTTGCAGATTACTTTGACATGTACAGGGCCCTTAACCAGAGAAAATTAACCGAAGACGAATGGAGGGAATTGCTTTACTACACTATTAATTCAAATCTGACTGATGCACGCCGTGTTGGATATGCCACCGATGGCATGGCGCCAGAATGGTTCACAAAACGGCTGATTAACATCAGCAATGAAAGTACGGGAGTTTCGTATTTCTTCAAGCACAGAACGAATAATTACAATTTGAAATGGCGCTTATACGATAGTTTAGACATTAGGAGGTGGTTAAATGCCAACTAACATAAACATGAATGAATTCGCAATAAAATTGGGCATAAGCGCGGACAAGCTTGGCAGAAACATGGCCGTGTATGAAGCCGCGTCAGAACTCTTCCCTAAACTCGAATTGGCTGAATGCAAAGTGGGACTGTTTGGAGGCACTGCGTTAAACAAGATATATTTTGGGAAAAGGCAGCGCCTTTCGTACGATCTTGACCTGTTCGCCTACTCTTACAAAAGAGCGCTCAAAGCACTTGCGGATATTGGAGCAAGGATAAAATACACTGGGACCTTCCCGGGCAAAAAAGTCGTCTCGACAAGGATGACTTACAAGGAAGTGGTGCTTGACATAGTAGATGCAAAGGCTGCGCTTGAGGAGCCGAGGAAACTTCAGCTGATAGACCTTCTCTATTACTTTGGCCAGCTGGTGCCGCCCATCGTTGTGCCATCCTATAGCATTGAGTATCTTATGGCTGAAAAAACCATGGCAATGTCTGATAGAAATGAGCTCAAGGACATATACGACACCTGGGCAGGGATAAAACTTTTGAAGGTCCCTGACACATATCTTAATTACCTAAAGCGCATAGCTAAGGACGGCGGCGTGAAAGATGTTATTGGGCACCTGAAGCATCAATTGGCCAATATGCTAGCCAATGCCGAGTACTATGATAAAAAGCGGGTAGAAATTCTTGACCAGCCTAACCCGAGGATAATGCTTAGGGAGATAGAGGCCTTCCTTGACAGGCTATGATCGGTTGCTTTTCGAGGAGCTTCACTTTATTTCCTTCTTTAGCCTCTCTATCAGAGATACGTCAGTTGGATCTATTCCCCTGAGAAGCCCCAGATGATAGGTGACATAGTCACCATAGTGGAGCAGGTAGAACAGCCTTGCGACATCGCTCGATCCTTTCGGCTTTATGATGTTGAACCGTGACTTGGTTATCTTTGCAGTAACGGCTATCCTCTTAGCTATCTTCCTGTTCTGCGAATCGAATACGAAGAAGTAGAAGTTATTCTTCCTATATGTCTGCGCCAGGGCCATCGTGTCGTTGTGATTAAGCTCCGGGAAGCTGTTTGAGTACGCAAGGATCTTGGTGTTCTCGTTGAACTGGGTCTTCCACCTGTACGCTATCGTCTTGAACGGGCTTGATCCATATATGACTGGTATGTGCTCTCCGCTGGCTATGGCCTTTGCATGCGCCCTGCACTGGGCATTGTTCCTGTCAAGGCTCTCGAGCAGCCTGTAGGTCTCGTCTGCTTCCTTCTTGCCGGCAATTCCGAATCCGTAAAGCAGCGGCATGAGCATCCATCCGGTTGCAGACCTAGGCTGAAGGTCCCTTCTGGGTATCCTTATGTGCTGGTCCCCGTGGTCTGCAAGCTCGCCGCCGGAGCTTATCGTTACAGTGTGCGCACCGCTCTTTACCGCCTCTTTTGTGACAGAGAGCATCTCCTCAGTATTGCCAGAATAGCTTATTGATATCACAAGCGTCTTCTTCGAGGCGAAGGATGGAAGGCCGTAGTCTCCCACAAGCACGACGGGCTTGGCGGAATACAACTCGCTGAAGACGTTGCCTGCAATCCCTGATCCGCCCATTCCGGCTATGACTATGTTGTTTATGCCCTTTGGGACATCTACCTTCTCCCTGAATCTCATCTGCTCCTTGAGCATCCTAAGCTCTTCTTCGAACTTCATTTTCCCACCACATAATCAGAATACCAAGCCAAGATGGCATGGCCGATGATTATGCTATGGGCGTGTAGTTATTTTATATTTTATGAACGAACTCCTTTGACTTCACTTCATTCATAGCTTACAAAGCCAAAGGAGTTTCCATGCCTGCCGCCGTGTATTATCACTGCGTCTTCTGGTATCAGGGAGTTGCGGAAAACTATAGCGTCGCTGCACACTACCACGTCAGGCCTTACCGATGCGCCATCCTCTACCCAGCCTGCGCCGTTCGCGTGCCTTGAGAAGCTCCTCAGCTCGCCGTTATAGAATACGGAATGCTCCTTCTGGGACAGTGCTATGGACCTCAACTGCTCTGCTATGAATGAATATGCTGTTTCTCCTCTTCTTAGAGAATATAGCTGGTCGGCGAGCCTTCCCTTTTGTGCAAACATCCAAACACCTGATAGGAAATAGACAGGCGCTATTAAAAAGGCGAAGTGGGATTCGCTTAATGCCGAATCATATTATGCTTGGCTGCTGCTGTGTTATGCAATGTATAGCGCCGAAGCCGTAAACCAATGCCCTGCAGTCTATGCCTACTACCCTGCGCCCTGGAAATAGGCTGCTTAGTATGCGCAGTGCCTTGGCATCGTTGGCATCATTGAACACTGGAACAAGAACTACTCCATTTGCTATGTAGAAGTTGGCATAGCTTGCGGGTAGGCGCAGGCCATTGTAGACAACTGCCTTGGGCATTGGCAGCTGGACTACGTTGAGCTTAACGCCGCTGTGGTCCTTGGCCCGCTTTAGTGCGCTTAGGTTATCAGCTAGTGCAGCGTAATTGGCATCTGACTTATCGCTCTCCGTGGCACAAACAATGGTATTGCTGTTTACGAACCTCGCGATGTCATCCACGTGGCCATCTGTGTCATCGCCAATGATGCCATCCTTGAGCCATATTATGTTTGTTGCGCCAAGGTAATTCCTGAGGCGGGACTCTATCCCTGGCCTGTTAAGAGTCGGATTTCGATTCCTGTTAAGGAGGCATTGCTCGGTTGTTATGAACGTGCCTAGCCCGTTGGTGTCTATTGATCCCCCTTCCAGAACCATCTGCGCCTCGAATTTGGTTATGTCCTTTATCGGCATGCGCTCCGGGACCTCGGAATCTCTCTTCAGATCATCGTATTTGCTTCCCCAGGCATTGAATACCCATTTGGTATATGCAAGTGCCTTTGGCGGATCCTTTCTGGTTATGAATATCGGGCCGTAATCCCTGAACCATACATCAGAGGTAGGAATCCTGTGCAATGCCAGGTTGCTTGCAGATACGCCCTTTGCCTTGAGAAAACCTTTGACGGCTTTTTCGGCTTGCATATCGTCTACAAGAATGTTCACTTTCTCGGATTTCTTCAGCTCCTCTATTATTTTTATGTAAGCATTCTCAACTTCCGGAAGGATCTCTGCTGGAAATGAATCGGGATTCTTGGGCCAGGCTATCCATGTTGCTTCGTGCCTTTCCCATTCGGCAGGCATCCTGTAGCCGAGGTCGTATGGCAGGTTATCTTCAGACATGGTAATCGTAGTTGGGCTGATTAAGTCGCAAAGTTGGCCTGCTCATAGGTCGGACCCCAGACTCCCGTCACTGCAGATGATGAAGAACAAGACATCAACCTACATTTGCTGTCATATCGTCAAAGTTTGCCCGTTCTCCCTTTGCTATCCTCTTCTTCGCGGCTTCTAGCTCTTTGCATTCCTTGTCAGTTAATTTTTCAGTAGGAACAAGGCGAGCCTTTAATCTCATAACCTTTACTTCCATCATGTCTAATTCCTTCTGTATCGTCTTAATTTCACTCTTTGTTACCGTCATGGTTGCCATGTTTACATTATGCACCTTTTAATATTAAAATCCTTTGAATTAGGTGATTTTTAGGAAGGCATAATTGATTGACATACGCACCGGGGTGTTGGTGAAATTTTCATTCTCAAGAAGGACATTGCCAGTAACGTGGAGCATGAATTCATATAATCCGGTACCGGATGCGCCGGAATCTTAGAAATTGTTTGCATGGAACCTGAAGGCTTGGAGCCGTGCATGCTGGCGCATTTTCCGTTTCAGTCCAGGAACCTTGAGGTTATGCCCTTGTAGGCATCTATCCTCCTGTCCCTGAGGAATGGCCATCCGTGCCTTGTCTCGTCTATGCTTCCCATATCGCATCTGGCTATCAGTATTTCCTCGCTGTCAGATCTTGCCTTGGCTATCATCTCCCCAAATGGTCCCGAAACGAATGACGACCCCCAGAAATTTATCTTTCCCTCGGTCCCTACCCTGTTGACTGCGGCCACGAATACGCCATTGGCTATGCCGTGCGATCTCTGTATGGTCTCCCATGCAAACTGCATCTGCTTCATGGACTCTTCCTCCTCAGGGAACCACCCTATTGCAGTCGGATAGAAAAGTATCTGTGCCCCAAGCAGTGCGGTGAGCCTTGCGGCCTCCGGATACCACTGGTCCCAGCATATCAGGGTTCCCAGTTTCCCGTGCTCGGTCTGGAATGCCTTGAATCCTAGATCTCCTGGTGCAAAGTAGAACTTCTCGTAATAATGCGGATCGTCGGGTATGTGCATCTTCCTGTAGGTTCCTGCAAGCTTCCCGGACTGGCCTATCACAACAGCGGAGTTGTGGTAGAGTCCTCTAGCCCTCTTCTCGAATATCCCGGCTATCACTGCCGCATTTGCATCCTTTGCTGCAGCAGACAGGGCCTCTGTTGTTTCTCCGGGTATCTCCTCGGCGAGCTTGAAGTTTTCCTGGTCCTCTTCCTGGCAGAAATACCTTGACCTGAAGAGCTCTGGGAGGCATACGACCTCTGCACCCCTGTCTGATGCCTCGCCTATCCTTTTTAAGGCCTTGTCAAGGTTTTTGTCTATGTCTTCTGACATGCTCATCTGTACAAGTCCTAGGGTGACCTCCTGGTTCCTTGGTTCTTTGTGGTTTGGCATCTTTACCATCTACAGTTCTTCAAGCCTCTTATTATAGTTCTTTGCCTTCCTTCCCCTCCACCCTCCCTTCTGGTACACGTACGACGCGAGTATAGGCAGGGCTATAGTGGCCTCGGAATAGACCATCTGCGTGTGCGATGAGTCTACCTTTCCCCACGAATGCGCTTCCTTGAGCGTTGACCCAGAAAGGGCGCCGTCCCTTTCATCGGCAACTGTTATCTGCACTGCATACTTGTGCATGGGGACCTTCTTGCCCAGCATATCTGCAGCGACTACGGCATCCTGAGCGAAGTTCTTGGGCACTCCTCCGCCTATCATTAGAAGCCCGCTCTGCTTTGAATTTATCTTTATCTTTGTAAGCTCCAGGAAGTCCTTTGCAGAATCTATTGATACATGACTCTTTGGATTGTTCCACTGATGCTGCACAAGGCCGAAGCCCGCGCTGCAGTCCGAGAAGGCTGGCACGAATATAGGAACTCCTTTCCTGTAGGCTTCGAGTACTACGGAATCGTTCCTCTTGCCATGTTTTGATAAATATCTGCCCATCTCGACTATGAACTCCCTTGACGAGTACGGCCTCGGCTTGAGAGAATCTGCTATCTTCCCTATCGTCCTGTCGCAGACCCTGAGCTCGTCCTCGCTTATGTAGGTGTCGTATATGCGGTCAACTGCGCTCCTGCGCAGGTCTTCGTCATCAACGAGCGGCGTGCCGATGTAATGGCTAAAGCCAATGGCCTCGAAGAAGTCCTGGTCTACAATTATCGCTCCAGTTGAGACTATAGCGTCGACCATGTTGCTCGCAACCATCTGGTAGACGAGCTTCTTCAGTCCGGCGCTGAATATCGACCCCGCAAGGCACATTATGATGGTGCAGTCCCTGTCAGCGACCATCTTTTCGTATATCCTTGCGGCGTTGGCGAGGTTCCTGGACTGGAAGGCCATAGAAGAAAATGAGTCTACAAGGTCGGCCACGCTGCTGGTCTCTATACCGATATGGCCTATCTTTGATTTAAGGTACTTTTTGCGGCCCAGACATTACACCTGCATCTTGTTGCTCTTAGCAGACTTTTATATTTTCCTGCCCTGTACATCGCCATCTGCTGCTGGCCTATGCCCCGCTTGCGATGGAATGCACGAACATCCCTGACGCGAGTCGCGACTCCTTGAATATTTTATCGCTTATGCCAAGCGACTTGAAGACTCCTTTTGCTATGGATTCTGACTTTACCGCTTCCTCTGTGTCTATGCGCGAATAGAGCACTGCGGCGTACAGATAGTTCCTAGCAGCCCAGTATGAGGCATCATTCCATCCATTCTTATCAGTAGTTGGATCTGTAAAGCCGAGCAGTATGTTGCCTGACTTGCTGAAATACTTGGCCGCATTGGAGAAGTCCCCAGCCTTCAGGTAGCTTATAGCTGCATCCTCGCATTTCTTGGCTGCTTGCTCGTACCTTTTCTCCTGCGCCTCTGCTGAGAGCTCTGACTTCCTGAGCGCCCCGTACAGGGGATGCTGCCTACGTGCTTTGGCGAATAGGTCATGCGCTGCTCTTGATGCCGCTTCGGCATTCCTGACATGATTAACCATTTTCCAGCTACCTCGTCATCCTGCTTCTTATTATCCTGTCAAGTTTCTTTGCAAGGTCTTCAGTCTTACCCTTCACACGAACAATTTTAAGCTCTTTCTCTGAAATCCTCACCCTGAACGAGTCGCCTGGCTTGAGTTCGGCGATGTCTATTCCATCGTATCTAAGCAGCCCGTTGTACTTTATGATCTCTATCTCCAGAACCTTGGATGAATCCACAACTATAGAATTGCGGTATGGTCCGTCGACATTTAGGAAGGTGAGGCACATCACGTTAGGTATCAGCAGCAACGGTCCTCCTGCAGACTTGTTGTAGGCAGTGGAGCCTATTGAGCTTGTTATTAGTATGCCGTCCCCGCTCATGACATAAGGATATATCTCGTATCTCTTCGCGCCCCTTATCTCATATATCTTGAAGCTGACCTCTTCCAGCACGTTGTGCAGCAGAGCCTCGTTTACCGCATAATACTTCCTTCCCCTGTGGCTTATCTCCATCTTGTTCTCGAGCTTCTCCACGTGATAATCCCCGTTCTTTAGAGCCTTCGCAACATATTCTACATCATTCAGGTTCACGTCAGAATAGTATCCTATGCTGCCCCGCTCCTCGCTGCGTATCGGTAGTATCGGTCCCGAATATTCCTTGGCCGCCTTAACGAATGTGCCATCGCCACCAACTGCTATGCATATATCTGCTTTGCCAGATAGCTTGAATGTCTTGTACAGCGGCCTGAGCTCCTTGTAGTCCCTGTTCTTCACTATCTTTATCTTCATCGGATCATTTCTTTCCATAGTAGAAATGCACCGGCCTGTCAAGCGCTGCGGCAGCAACCTCCTGCATGAGCTCCGAGAAGGTAGGGTGCGGATGAATCGTGTCTGCTATGTCCTCGAGCGTAGCGCCCATCTCTATAGCTAGCGCTGCCTCACCTATCATTGCATTGGCATCTGTGGATACGATCTCCACGCCCTTCACCAGCCCGTTCTGCTCATAGGCCATTTTTATGAATCCGTTTGTGCTGTTCAGCGCTATTGCCCTGCCCAGAGCCGTAAGCGGGAATTTCTTCACGCTGATGCCTTCGCCGCTCATTGTGCCTGCTATCGCGATCTCTGGATCCGAGAATATGACGGCAGGTATGACTGCATTGTCGAATGCGTCGTTCTTTCCGGCCGCGACCTGCGCTGCTATCTCTCCCTGCCTTATCGCCTTGTGAGCAAGCAGCGGCTCCCCTATGACATCTCCTATTGCTAGTATGTTTGGATCTGTTGTGCGCAGCGATTTGTCCACTTTCACGAAGCCCTTCTCGTCCAGCTTGACAGAGGTGTTCTCCAGGCCCAGGCCCTTGGTATATGGCGCAAGCCCCACAGCAGACACTATTACATCTGCTGCTATGGATTCACCGCTGTTTATCAAGACTATGTTGCCATTATGTGACTTTGGGACTGTGTTATTGTGGACGGTTATGCCGAGCTCCTGCATCCTCTTCTTCACAAGCGCAACTGCATCGGAGTCGAACCTTGAGAGCACGTCGGAATGCGCAAGTATGTCCACTTTTGTGCCAAGCTTTGCATAAAGCATTCCTACCTCAACGGCAACGTATCCTGCGCCTATTATCACCATGCTTTTTGGCACCTCTTTCAGCATCAGTGCCGCCTTGTAGTCGATCACGACGCTTCCGAACTCGAATCCGGGTATGGTCTTAGGCTCCGAACCAGTTGCTATTATCGCCTTCTTGAAGTCGAGCTCTGAGCCGTTGGTGAGCTGCACCGCGCCCGATGAGATGAATGTGCCCTGGTCCTTTATCACCTCTATGCCGTTCGACTTGCACAGGTACTCCACTCCCTGCTCTAGCTTTTTAGATACGTCAATCCTCCACTGGTACATCTGCTGCGGGTCTATGCTTACGCTGCTAGCCTTTATCCCGAACTTATCAGAATGAGTCATCTCGTAGAACAGGTCAGCTATGTGTATCAGCGTCTTCGAGGGTATGCATGCGTAGTTGAGGCAGTGGCCGCCCATCTTGTCCTTCTCGACTATCGCGACGCTCATACCCAGCTGCGATGCCCTTATTGCCGAAACGTATCCGCCAACGCCGCCACCTACGACTGCAAGGTCAACGTTCTCTGGAAGGGAGCCCATCACCATGATCTCAGCCGAGCATCTCGAGGAATTCCGGGTCCTCCAGGTACTTTTTCAGCGCGTTGCCGAACTTGACTGCTTCGGCGCCGTCCACTACCCTGTGATCGAACACCAGAGAGAATGGCATCATCTTTGCTATCTTTATCTGGCCGTTCTCGGCTATGGGCATGTCCCTTATCATGCCTGCGCCCAGTATGCCGACGTCAGGATGGTTTATTATCGGTACTGCGAAGAATCCGCCGCCAAGGCTGCCTATGTTTGTTATAGTGAACGTGGTGTCGCGCATTTCCTCTATGGTTATGGTCATCTTGTTTATCTTCTCGTGGAGCTCCTGTATCTCCCTTGCGACCTGGATCATGCTCTTCTTGTCAGCATCCTTTATCACCACGACCTTAAGACCGTCCGGCGCCTCTGCGGCGAGGCCTATGTTGTAGTACTTCTTTACTATTATCTCCTGATTATCGCAGTCGTAGCTGGAATTTGCCATAGGGTTCTCCTTTAGAGCTTCTACTGTGGCCTTTATTATGAATGGCAGGAAGGTCAGCTTCACCCCCAGCTTCTCCGCATTTTGTTTCTCCCGCTTGACGATATCGTAAAGGTTGGATGCATTGATCAGGTCCATGTGAGTGAACGTGGGGACCGAGAGTATTGACTCAACATTCTTTGCTATTGCCTTCCTTGTCTGCGACATTGGCACGCGCTCTATGTTTCCCGAGTGCTTGTCCTCAAGCACTTCGGAGAACTTGGGGACCTGCTTGTGCGGGCTTGAGGAATTGCTCATGAAATTCTTCACGTCATTCTCGAGTATCCTGCCTCCGGGCCCGGTGCCTATGACTTTTGATATGTCTACGTTGTTGTCCCTTGCCAGCTTCCTCACATAAGGGGTGGCGATGGTCTCGTGGATCTGGGCCTGCGGCGCTGGATGCGCCTCCTGGGCTTTCTGCTGTGCTGGCTGCTCTGGCTGTTTCGCCTGCTGCAGTGGCGCGGGCTTTGCCTGCTGCGGCGCAGGGGCCTGGTCCTGTCCCGGCTTGATTCCTGCGAGCTCCTCGTCGGTGCCGATGTACGCAAGGGTATCTCCCACATGCACGATGGAGTCGCTTGGCACGTTTATCTTTATCTTTCCGGATATTGGGGAGGGAGCGTTTACCACGGCCTTGTCAGTCTCAACCTGCACTACAGACTGGTCCTCCTTAACCATGTCTCCGTCCTTGACCAGCCATTTCTGCACGTGGCCTTCGGTTATACCTTCCCCTACGTCTACAAATCTGATCTGCTTCAGGCAATCACACCGACATAATCTTTTCTATAGCTTTTGAAACCTTCTTCTCGTTTGGAATATAGAACTTTTCGTATCCGGGGAATGGGTATGGAAGGCTGTCAGAGGAGACGCGCATTATCGGGGACTTTAGCTCGAACATCGCCTTCTCGGCTATCCTCGCAGATATCTCTGCGCCAACTCCGAAGCTCAGGGGAGCCTCATGAAGGACAATTACCCTTCCCGTCTTCTTGGCGCTGTTTAGTATCGTGCTCTCGTCCAACGGATTTATTGTCCTTAGGTCTATGAGTTCTGCATTGACCTTCTTCTTCTCAATCACGTTCTTTGCCACGTTTACCATTGTTCCGTATGTTATTATGGACAGGTCGCTGCCCTCCTTAACTATGTTAGCCTTTCCTATTGGCACTTCATACGCCTCTTCGGGGATCTCCTGCTTGAAGAGCCTGTAAAGCCTTGTAGGCTCTAGGAAGAGCACAGGGTCCTCCATGCGTGCTGCCTTTATCAGCAGTCCCTTGGCATCGTACGGAGTCGATGGTTCCACCACTATCAGGCCGCCTATGTGCGAATATATGGCTTCGGGGCTTTCAGAATGGTGCTCCAGAGTTCTGACCCCTCCACTAACAGGAGTGCGTATGGTCATCGGCACCTTGAATGTTGATCTTGATCTTGACCTGTACCTTGCTGCATGGTTTACGATCTGGCTTACCGACAGGTACATGAACCCTGCGAACTGCACTTCTGGTATGGGATGCATGCCTGCAAGCGCCATGCCTATTGATGTGCCTATTATGCCCGATTCTGCTAAGGGAGTATCTATCACACGCTCATCTCCGAACTTGTCTACAAGCCCTTCGGTGACCCTGAACACTCCGCCATCCCTACCTATATCCTCGCCAAGCAGGACGGCATCCTTGTTCTCCTTGAGTATGAGTTCAAGGGCATTGTTTATTGCGGAAACCATGTTCACTAGCATAAATACACCTTATTCTCCCTGCCAGAAGTTGTTCGCCTCAGAATCCTTCAGCTCATCATCGAGCGTTTCGGGGACGAAGCTGTAGAGATTCTGGAACATCGACTTTGGATCCGGCTTGAAGGCTTCCGCTTCCTCCACCCCAGAGTCTATGAGCTTCTTCTGCTCGTCGGTAACCTGCGCCTCGATCTGCTCGCTCCATAGCCCCTTCTTTGCCAGATAAAGCTTCAGCCTGAGTATGGGGTCCTTCTTGAGCCATTCGGACACGTCCGCTTCGCTCCTGTACTTTGTAGGATCATCAGAGGTTGTATGCATTCCAGCTCTGTAGGTCACACATTCTATAACGGACGGGCCGTTTGCGGCGTCCTTTAGCGCCTGCGCTGTTGCCTTGTATACTGCTATGGCATCGTTACCATCAACCTGCACCCCGGGGATGCCGGCCGCGAAGGCCTTCTGTGCTAGCGTTGTAGCGGCAGACTGCTTTGATCTTGGCACTGAAATTGCCCACTGGTTGTTCTGTATTACCACGACAAGAGGCACGTGCCACACTCCGGCGAAGTTTATCGCCTCGTAGAAGTCCCCTTGCGAAGTGCCTCCGTCGCCAATATACGCTATTACGGCGTTTCCTGTCTTCTTGTATTTCTGTGCGAATGCGAGGCCAACTGAGTGTGGCATCTGGGTGCTTACTGGCACTGCCATTGGGAATCCGTGCACTTCTGGAGGGATCATGTTGCCCTCCTCGAAACCCATCCAGTATAGATAGAAGAGGCGCATCGGCAGACCCCTTGCAAAATAGACGCCGTGCTGCCTGAATGCCGGGACGAATATGTCGTTCTTCCTCATTGCGGTTGCTGTGCCTATGTTTACTGCCTCCTCTCCGAGCGTTGGCGCGTATGTGGCTGCCCTTCCCTGCCTCTGCAGGCTTATTGCCTTTGCATCTGCATTCCTTGTGAGCAGCATCAGCTTTAGCATATCAAGAAGCTTCGCGTCTGTGAGTTCTGGAGGCATCAGGGACTGGTCTATGCTCCCTGATTCATCCATTACCTGAAAGTACTGTATCTTGCCCTCGAACGCATCCCTTATCAAAAGAATCCCTTTGGTATATTGCGTGATAAGCATTTATTATTTGCGTAACAGTTTTGTATCTGCCCATATATGTGCGATGGCTTGCCCGCACTAATTGGATTGGCCAAGCATATTGAAAAGGCTTAAATCTGTTTTTGTTTCCATGTTAATTGGTAGTTGGTAGATTATAGTGGATGCACTTATATTGTGCGGAGGATTCGCGACAAGGCTCGAGCCGATAACGCTTTTCGTGCCCAAGCCACTGCTTCCGGTAGGCGGTAAGCCTATACTGGAGCATATAGTGGACAGCGTGGCAGAGCTTGACGTGGATAGGATAGTGCTTTCTACCAACAGGAAGTTCAACAACCAGTTCGAGTACTGGGCAAGGAACAAGATGGCTTTGGGATTTGCAAAGAGAATAGAGATAGTAGAGGAGCCGTCGATGCACCATGGAGAGAAGTTCGGCGCGATAAAGGGAATACACTACACAATTGAAAAGGCGAAGCTTAGCGACGACCTTTTGATAATAGCCGGGGACAATTTCTGCAGCTTCGACCTTGGCAGGGTTACTAGATGTTTCACCAAGGAAAGAAAGACCACTATAGCAGTGTATGACATAAAATCTGTAAGCGGAGCCAAGCGGTTCGGCGTGGTAAGCATGAATGGAGACACGGTGACAGGCTTTGCTGAGAAGCCTGAAAATCCGAAATCGTCACTAATAAGCACTGGGATCTACCTGTTCCCAAAGGAGACCCTGAAGAAATTCGGGGAGTACGTCAGGGAAGGAAACAATCCCGATGCGCCAGGATACTTCCTGCAGTGGCTGATAAGCAGACAGGAGGTGAAGGGCGTAGTCTACTCTGATGACTGGTATGACATAGGCACCATAGAGACATACAAGAAAGTATTCGACGACAATCTCTAATCAGATCCTGCTTATTATAAGCCCGTACACGGTTACAAGCTCCCTAAGGCTCTTAAGCGAAGTCCATTCCTCTGGAGCGTGCAGGTTCCCTGCTACAGGACCTATAGTCACTATTGGTCTGCCAAAGGAATTTGCAAGTATATTGTCATCAGCCACAGAGCTGCCGTAATTCAGCACTGGGTTCCTGAGCCCTGATTTTATCAGTGAAAGTAGTTTAATTATCCTGGGGTCGTGAAGGTTGTCAATGTATGGATCTATGTAGGGAGTGGGCCTCTTCTTCATCTTCACCGTTACTACTGTTCCTTCGCGCAATTTGCCTGCTCTGTGCATATTTCTTATAAGTATGTTTACTCTTTCTACAGCGTCCCTTGCGGTGCTGGGAGGCACCAGCTGCATGTCGAATTCCAGATGCGCCCTGTCGGGAAGATCTAGGGCGCTGTCCGAACGTGCTACGATGTCCCTTACGAATATGTTCTCCTTGCCCAGTTCCTTATGCTCCCGCAGTCTGATGGCCCTTGATGCTAGGACTATCCTTGACGCCTCATCTATTGCATTTATCCCCCTCTGTGGGTTGGCACCATGTGACGATAGTCCATAAACATCGGCCTCTATTACCACCCTGCCCCTCCTGCCTACAGTTATCACGTGGGCGCCGCCGTTATGACGCTTTGAGTCGCCAGGTTCGCAGGAGACCATGAATGCCACGTCGCCGAACCATCTCCGCTCCTTGACAGCAGTCCATGCTCCCTTGGATATGTTCTCCTCGTCGGCGCAGAGAAGCACCTTTATCTTCCTGTCTCTTCCTGACTCCAGCGCCTTGAGCATCGCCGCTATCCCCCCCTTCATATCGCATGCACCAAGTCCGTAAAGCCTATCGCCCTCTCTTCGAAGTCCGAACGGCCCCTTCTTCCACTTGCCATGTGCGGTGACAGTGTCCATATGCCCGTAAAACATAAGCGATCTGCTTCCTACTCCTCTTTCGGCGAATATATTGAACCTTCCAGGAGCGAGGTATTGTCTCCTTGTTGAGAATCCGAGCCTTCTGAGCCTCGATTCCAGGTACTCGCCTATGGCTTTCTCATTGCCAAAGATCGAGTTTATGCTCACAAGCCTCTCCAGTATGCCCTCGACCTCCATCAGATTACCAATAGATTAGGATGCGATTAGCTTCTTATTGCTTGCTGGAGCTCTTCGCAGGCCTCATCCAGCCTTGCGACCGATGCGAGCGCCTGCTCCCTTGTGAGGGATGTTACTACAAGGCTTTTCAACTCAGGTCTTCCCTCTCTGTTGCTTATCATTGCATGGTTTGGAAGTACTCCACCGAAAGTCCTGCCCTGAAGCGCAGCGGCCCTGAGGATCCCCCTGCTTGCAACATTTGATTCAGCATATATGATGCTTATCTCTGGCCTGTTCTCTGCGATATGCCTGTACACATCTGACAGGAGCCTTGAATAAAGGCTATGACCTGCGGCCTCTCCTGCTATGATACCATCAGTAAGCTCGGCAATGTGGAGTGCGCCGCCATTCTCCATGGCAATGCTTCTTGTCTCAGTGACTGATATACCAACTATGCTGCGGCCACTCCCACTCGATTCGTATACCAATCCTATTATATTGTTAGGGTTCCCTATTACCGAATCTGCGCCTTCGCGATCATACCCGAATGCACTAAGAAGCTCGTGTATCTGTTCCCTCTCCAGGTCTGTAAATGACCTGAATCCATCCCCAATTATGACTGTGCTGTACCTATGTGCATTTGCGTTTATATCGCTTGCAAGATCTGCAAGTGCGGATTGCGCTTGGCCTGCTTCTACTGCGGCATTGATAAGTTCACGGTGCCTGCCCTGATGCTCTGCGCCCAGAGATCTTGATTCAAGGTTATACCCGATGTACATTATGGAATAGCCTGTGCCTGATTGGAGCACTGCCTCGACAGTAGCTCCGGTTGCCTGGGCCTCTTCTGATGCGATGCCCAGCGCATCGTCTCTGACAATAGTCCGGATGGAGAGCCTTGTGTTCCCTCCTTCGGATAGCCTGCTTATCCCCTCTCTTACGACATCGCCTATGAACCTTGCGTGCTCGTAATTCTCGATTGGGGCTATTCTTCCATTTTGTCCTTCCCCGTCCCCAACATACCCTATTAATCCCTTCAACCTGCCTGCGCTGACAGGAGATATGAAGCCTATCGGGCCGAAGCTACTGCGATCTGGACTCTCTTTGAACAATGATTTTACAGATGCCTCCTGCCTTGAAGCAGTTTTTATGCCGTTCACGATCTTTTTTATGATGCCGGACCTATTTAAATCCTTCTACATGTTTTACGTATATCGTAATAATAATTAGAAGACGAAAAAGAGAGATAATTTATAAATATATGTGACAATTTAATACGAATATCGTAATCATTTGAGAACTAGGCTTGTTGATGTGTCAGTTACGCCGTCTATCTCCCGGATCTTGTCAACTATGCTGTTGACCTGGTCTATGCTTTCGGATTCAACAAAACACACAATATCGAAGTTTCCGGATATCTCATACACCCTCCCAACACCCAGCGCCTCTATCTCGCCAGATACTTTTGATGTGGACACAGACCTTGAAGTGGCAACCAACATCACAGCCTTGACATCGTCCTTTGTCTCAACTGTGAACCTCTTTATTGTGCCGTCTTCGTAGAGCTTTCTGAGCCTTGCCCGCACGGCCCCTTCTGTAAGACCAACCTTCTTTGCTATATCGACAAATGACGACCTGCCATCGTTCCTCAATATGCCAAGGATATGCCTGTCCGTCTCGTCCATGAGTAGAGTAGAAACATTAAAATATATCAACTTGCCTATAACAGCATTGGTAGATAAAATGGCAACTGTACCAAAGAAGCAGGCAGTGGAAAGGGACATTCATCCAAGGCCTGCAGCTACAGTCACGGAAGTGGAAAGGACCATGGCAAAACTCATGGAGGATCCGAAAATACGTGATAGGATAATAAGACTAGAGGCCATGAAGGCTCATAGGAAGGCATAAAAGTACGGATGAGTTGTGTAAACGCATTTGCGTTTGCCCATTTTTTTGATGCTATTTTCTGTATAACTTTTCTTTGTCAGTTCCTTTGCAGCTTTTTGTAAGCATCAATGACCACATGCTCTGTCATTTCCCAGCCTATGCATGCGTCGGTAACAGATACACCATACTTGAGGCTGTGCAGCAGGGCAGGATCATCCGGTATGTCCTGCCTGCCTTCGTGTATGTTTGACTCTAGCATGAGCCCCATGATGTCCCTGTTGCCTGCAACAACCTGCCTGATGACTTCGCTGAACACATCTGGCTGCACATTGTAGTCCTTGCCTGAATTGCCATGACTGCAATCTATCATAACCTTTTGCTGTAGCCTGTGCTTTCTGAGCATCAGCTGCGCTGCCTTAACGCTATCTTCATCGTAATTCGGGCCGTTGGAGCCTCCGCGCAGTATTATGTGGGTGTACTGGTTGCCTGCTGAGCTTACCGCAGAGGGCCTTCCTGAAGGATCAAGGCCGAAGAACCATTGAGGCTGCCTTGCCGCAATCACAGCATCTATTGCAACCTGCACTCCTCCAGATGTGCCATTCTTGAAGCCTATGGGCATTGAGAGGCCCGAAGCCATCTGCCTGTGTGTTGATGACTCAACGGTCCTCGCCCCTATGGCAGCCCACGATACTAAATCACCTATCCACTGCGGAGTGAACGGATCCAGGAATTCGGTAGCCGAAGGGAGACCTATTGAGGCATTGTGCGCAAGCACCTTCCTTGCTAGCAAAAGGCCCTCGTTTATCCTCTCCTCCCCATTGAGGCGTGGCTCGTTTATGAGGCCCTTCCACCCAACGGTGGTCCTGGGCTTCTCGAAGTACGTCCTCTCCACTATCACGAACTTGTCAGCTACCCTCTTCCTTAGCCCGTTGAGCATAGCCGCATAGTCCTTTGCAGCATCAACATCATGTATTGAGCAGGGACCCACCACCAGCAGTAACCTCCTGTCCCTTCCATTTATTATATTCCTTATGGCAGACCTGCCTTCTTCTACAGTTCTACGCGTCTCGCTTGTCAGAGGAACTGCAGCCTTGAGCTCGTCTGGAGGCATCAGCCGACTGTACCCCGTGACATTGCTGTCCTCTATCTTGTGGATCTTTCGGGCCATAGGCTCACTTAGCAGGCATTCTGTATGCAATAATTATTACCTATTTGGTTAAAGGTCATTAATATATGTTTGTTGAAATATTTTCAATTATTATAGATAAGCTATTTAAATTATTGAATTTAATTCAAACATATGAAGAATATAAGGCCTGAGATAATATCCCTCCTAAAAGAGGGTTGCTGCGCGCCTAGACTCTCAGAGCTAGCTGTGAAGACAGGCTCAAAGTCAAATACAATACACTACAACATAAAGCGTCTGGAGGCTGATGGCACGATAAAGGCGTACAAGGCGGTGTTCGATTACAGGAAGGTGGGAGAGGGATTCTGCACCTTCGTGCTGGTGAACCTTGACAGGGGCGAGTACAAGAGCCCCGAGGAGATTGGAAGGAAGCTTGCGGAGTATCCGGAGATAGAGAGCGTTGACATAGTGACAGGAGGGTGGGAGCTTCTGCTTAAGGTGCGAACAGAGAATATAGACGAATTCTATGAGTTCTCTAAGAAGGTGCTTTCGATGACCGGGATAGAGCGCACGCAGTCCCTGAGCTCACTTAGGCAGATAAAGACAGAATTCGTAAGGCTATAATCACTCCCTGAGGGCGTCGTCTACGGCCTTTGACACAGCTTGAGAGGAACTGAACTTTGGCCTCCAGCCCAGCTTCCTTATCCTAGATGCGTCGAGCTGCATGTGCTTCACGTCGCCGCTCCAGCCCCTTCCTCTCCCCCAGTCCTTGTAGATGTACTTTGGCGAAATACCCATCTTTCCCGCAACTATCTGCGCAATCTCCTTTACCGATATCCTGTCCGTGCTGCCGACATTGAACATGCTGTATGAATCAGGCATCTTACTTGCCGCGGTCATTATGGCCCTTATCGCATCGTCTATATACATGTAGCTCTTGCTCTGGCTGCCGTCGCCAAGTATCTCGAGGGTTTCCTGCGAATGCCTGAGTTTTTTAACGAAGTCATATACTACGCCATGGTCGGACCGGCCTCCCACAACGTTGGCGAGCCTAAGCGACGCCGCCTTTATCCCATAATTCCTCGAATAGAAGCATATTATGCTCTCGGCGAGGAGCTTGAATTCTGCGTAGTTGGATATCGGATTGACTGGATCAGATTCGCTTGTCGGCAGCCTCTTCGCTTCGCCGTAAACTGCTGAGGTTGAAAGGAATACCACGAACTCGCTGTCCGCCTTGCGTGCGGATTCCATGACATTGACTGTGGTCTTTACATCCCTGTCGAAATGCTCGGTAGGATTGGTCATCGAATCCCTTACGCTTGGGTTTGCGGCGAAGTGGAATATTCCTGACCCTTTGGGCGTATTCATATTGGCTGGCCGCCTAAGATCAAGCTTTACGAACTTCGATTTGCTGTTTATGTAGCTCCCGCCGGAGAGGTCGTCTATGGCTATGACGTCGCTGCGCCTGGAAACCAGGTAATCTACCAGATGGCCACCTATGAATCCTGCCCCTCCGGTGACTATGTATGACATGAATTAGGAATTGCCCGCAAAGGTTTAAAGCATATGCTGCTCTCGCTGCTAGTGTGACCTTAGTTTGCGGCGGGAGGCAAGTGCCATGGACATGGCAGAGATATCAGTGAATATCATGTCGGGTTTTGCGCTTTCAAGCTGGTATTTTGTGCCCATGCCGCTCAGGACCGTGACTGCCCGGCAGCCTGCGTCGCGCGCCGCAAGGACATCACTTATTGCGTCGCCGACATAATACGTGCGGTATGGCGCGAACGAGAGCATCTGCATCACTTTAGTTATGCCCTCGCCTGACGGCTTCTTATTCTTTACATCCTCCTCTGCGAGCACAGCAGAAAACACAGACATATCAAGAGCTGCAAGATCTCTTCTTACCGATACGATGCTGGAGTTTGTGAATATTGCAAGCGTGTATCCGCTGCTCTTCAGCGTGCGCAGCGATACTTGGACGTATGGAAATATTCCTATGAGGCTGCGTGCTTCGGGTGACAGGAAGAAATTCTGGTATATGGAAGAGATGTTTTCCGCAAGCTTCCTTCCTGCATCAATGCCATTCTTGGATACGAGCGCATCGATGCGCTGCTCTGCGTCACTGCGTGTGAGTAGCCTGCCCATCTCGATTCCTTCGCGAGACGCAGCTACGAGGACCATGATGCAATTAAGCCTGTC
>JAJYVC010000007.1 GCA_021792235.1 Microcaldota archaeon | reverse complement strand
ATCTTCATTAGTGCAGTGACTGCCCCAGCGGTTCCTACAAGAAATCCGAGCACTGTTGTCGCAAGCAATGCAACATTGCTTACTGTCAACACCGCAAGCGCGAAACCAACCATGGATGCTGTCTTTATGGCTCTCCATCCTGCATATCTCGGCGCTTTTCCGAGCTGAGAGAAGCTAACAAAGAGCAGCGATATTGCACCAAGGACAGAACCTGCATAGAGCACTGTGGCTATGAACGGCGCGCCGAACAGTCCCCCGACCCATCCTGACGGAGGCGACACGACTCCAGCTACGCTCCACAACTGCGCAACAACGGCCAGGAATATAAGGCCGCCCAGGAACTGCAGTACGAAACCTACTGTATTCTTTTCATTTTTTGCCATAATTTATCCCTTGAATAGGAATGGGAAAGCATACTTTATTAACATTGTAATGTGGCCGTTAAGAGACGTAAAACCTTCAGATACCGCACATAAATGCATTACAAATTAACAATGGCAGTTATATGTATTGAAAATATGAGTCAAGTTAAAATAGGTGAAAATGCCATAAATAAGTGATAGATGTGGGTATTTTCAGGCATAAAATAGATCACAAGACGCAAGAATTGGCAAGCGCCATGAGACATTCTGGGCCACTGATACCGACACACGTAGACATGAGCGAGTTTGTGAAGGGGGCTTCTTCGAAGAGATTTATAGTAATAGGAGAAATACATTCCGATCCCCTGGCATTAAACCTAGTGGAACCATTCGTACATATGGGGAACGTTATATTCGCAGAGGCGCTCATCAGGGGAGATTTCTCAGTAGAAGGTGATTCGTTAAAACGAAGTGGCGTTTATGCGTGGAATAGTGCAAAATATGACAGGCTTCTGGAGAGCTGCATACTGTCAGGAGCAGCAATACATGGAATAGACTTGGCAAAGGAGGAAAGAGGGGTGGTCGTCAGGTCAGTTGACGATGAAGAGAAGAGAGTTTCAAAATGGGCAGAATACATAATGAAAAACATGGCGCATGAAGGGCAGAATGTAGTCATAGTAGGTGCGCTGCATGTTGATCCGCCAAATCTTGAGAACGTTGACCTGAGCAGGATGAGCATAGGGCTCTACTCTGATTACACAATAAGGGCAAACATCATATCGCATCTCGTAGCCGGCGGCATCAGTGAAGATGACATAATATCTATTGTAATGGTAAGAGGCATGCCTGGTGGAGTTTATAAATCAAAAGTAGTTGAAGGAGTAAAAACTGCGAATTTCATCTATAAGATATAACTGGTGCAGTATGGCTAGAGAGATAATCCATTACCTAATTAGTAAATAGGAAAACTAAACTATCTTAGAATTTCTAAGATAGTTTCTAAATGCTAATCCTTAAGAACAGATAACTAAGAAATATTTAGAAATTCAAAGAGAATCTGCTATTCTGTTTAATTGAGCTTAGAGCGCGTATTTAACCAGCCATGTAAATACTCAAATGAAAAATATTGCGTCTTGCAAGGCCATTTTCCTAGCGAGATTTTAACGTCGAAAGATCCATTAAGTTACACTTTCACTATTTTCCAATCAGGTAAAATTGCATTTCATATTTTCGATATGAACTCTTTGCTTTCCATATATCTGGTATAAAATGTCCCCCACGAATAAATCAATTGTTTGATGGCTAGTTTTTGCCTCAAGCCAGGTGCCATCACTAAAACAAGGCCTTTTCCAAAAATCCGGAATGCTAGGCTTTAAGGAAACGCATTTTCATTCCAGAAATATGGAATAGATATTTTATATAAGCTAATGCCTACTGATTTCATCAAAATGAAAGCCTTATGCATTTCTAACTTGTACGATTTATATTTGCGTGATCTTACTAATATTATTTTAGGTATTCCAATAATTTCATTGAAATCACGCGCGTTGCAGCTCGCCGAACGCCTTATCTTGTTTAGCCTTACAATTTTCTGTAACTATTTCGACATCAGGTACCTTAACAAATTTCTTAATATGATTATTAACGCTCTCAAAGTTTATCCCATCAAAAGTGTCGTACATTGCACCACTTATGCCGACCTTTGCAGAGAGGTTTGTGGCTATAGTTGCTATTGTCAAGCCACTATCCACCACACTATCAACGAATACAACTGTGCTGGAATGACCTGCAATCTCTTCCAGGTGCCATTCTGGAACATATATTTTACCTATCATGCTTGTGCCATCCCTAAATACCTTAGTCTTATCATAGAAGCCAGTAGAATATCCAACCAGAGCCAGCTTTGCGTTTAATCCTGCAGCAAGAAGGCAGGAGTAGACCTCCAACCCATTCTGATATCCGCTTGCCATTACTGCTATGACTAGTGCATTTTCACCTATATCATGCTCTGCAACAGCCTGCTTTACCTGAATTATAGTAGATTCCGGAGATTCATAAAGTCGTGGAACATCTCTCACAAGTTTATCAAAAAATTGCCGGTCTTCTGCGGTCCTGATCTCAGACCTGTACTCACAGCGTATGCTCTCTTTTACTTCGGCGTGAGTTGACGGGTCGAAAAGCTGCGTCCAACGCCTTCTCTCTCTTTTAATGCTTGCTATGACATTTGACATATCTATATTTATCTGAAGATTCATATTAAAATACAGCGAAATTGCACAGTATTGTTGGCCAAGCTGTTATTTTGGCATTATCGTGCGCTATTACAATAAAGTATTAGAAAATCTAAGATTATTTTCTCCTTAATGTAATGTCAAGGAATATGAGTTTGCTATGCGGCCCTGTGTCGTCGATAAACACCGTGCCGTTGGGAAAATCAGTATCAAATGCCTGAGCATCGGCCCTTTGCATCAGGTAAAAACAGCCGATCGTCTTGCTGAGAAGTTCTACATTTTCATTATTGCCTTCGTGCAGATACCTGTACCTGTTGAATGCCTCTCTGAAGAGGTGATATGCTAATGTGGTGTTGCCTGCAACAAGCAGCAAATCCGCCTTCTTTGCCAAGATGTCTGCAACCCTCTCTGTCCTCTTTAGATTCTCTGCGTGCATACAAAGCTAAATCGCACAGAACATAATTTATGAGTTTTCTTCAGATACAATTCTTAGATTATATTGGAAATTCCCAATCAATTCTTCCTGCATTACAATAGAGCATTTCCCTATGTCCGTATTCATGGCTTGCATTGCCAGTTCGATTCAAGCCCATAACATCACCACGCCAGATCCAGGATTACCTTGCCTGCCTGAGCTCTCTTATGATGTTAAGCATGTATGGAACCCCTATCGATGCACCTTCGTCGTTATTCATCTTCACTGCCTTTCCGTTGTTTCTGTTGACTAGCTTGTAGTCCCCTGCTATGTCTATCACGGCATCGACATTGCAGCGCTGCAGCGCCACTATGAATTCGCGTCTTTTTATGCTACCACCGCGCTGCCTTATTATAGCATCGAGAGTCTCCAAGGTACGCTCGCCTTCAGGAAGCTTCTTCAGCATCTTTGGTATTGGTCCAGATCTTAGATACGATATGTTTGCTTCTGGGAAGGATTGCTCTTCTGGAACAATCTCATTTTGAGGCCGTTCAAATTCAATAGGTCTTGCAGGCCTCGTCTTTATCTTGATTCTTACCTGCTCCTCGGCATTAGACACTGGAACTGTCCTTGCAACCGCCCTTCTTGAAGTGCTCCGATTCTCTGCTGTAAGACTAAATTCCCTAAGCGCTACCTCCATGCTCCTTCTGAGCATAGAAAAATTCCTTAGCCTATCTGCGTAGTCTGCAGATCTCCTAATCCTGATGGTAGGCTCACTTATCCTGTCAGCCTTCCCGATCAGGCGATCTATCTCCCTGCGCTGATTTCGAGTAAGCGCATGACTATCCCTTAAGAGATCCCCTAGTGCAGCAGATATCTCTGAGATCTGGCTCCGGAGAGCCTTGCCTTCTCTCGATTCAAACATAGATGACCTTATGCAATCCCCTTACTATACTGATCTCTTGGCAGCGAAAAGCTCGCTGGCCAGCCTGTTCCCCAGAAGATTCAATCTCATTGAGTCCAGACCAAGTGCCTTCTCATGGCGTCCTTCAGCCATGAACAGCTCCTTTGCCATTGTCAAGGCACCTGCAGCTGCAGCTATTGTTCCTGGATTCCTCTCAGCCGCAAGGAAGTCTCTTGCCTGCTGCACATACTGATCGCCTGTTTTTTGTGTAGTCATGTAAGACACAATTGCTTTCTACTTGCGTTGCTATTTAAGTCCTCCTAAAATGACCAAATATTTGCTAATGTCTGTTATTTTGGCAGAATCATAGAAAAATATGGGCCTGCAAATCCTGCAGGCCAAAACCCTAAACCTCTTTTCCTTTGGTTGTCGCATTCATCTTCCATTAGCCCTCAGCAGTGATGCCATTTCCACAGCAGGAACTGCTGTCCTGCCCCACCTATTCCTTATTTCAGTATCTGCGTGCATATCTACGAGTGCTGCCACCACGTCATAATGCTTGAATTTGGCGGCCTCCAACATAGCGGTGTCCCTAGTACGGCTTACCGCATTTATGTCCACTCCTGCCTTTACCAATGCTATTGCAGTATCAACATTGCCGAACGATGCGGCGTCATGAAGAGGTGTCCTCCCGAACGTGTCCCTTGCCCCTACATCTGCTCCGCTGTCCACCAGTGCAAATATGGTCTTTGCTGTTGATGTCTTAAGCGCACTTGCAAAGAAGAGCATCTCTGTTACTTCTCCACGGTCCAATGACGCGCTTATAGCTCTTATTGATGCCATATCATTGTTCACCACAGCTTTTGTGAGCGGACTTATGCTGTAAGCCTTCTGCTCGGCCGCTGCTGCGCTCTTCTCATTTCCCCGGTGCACTGCGGCAAGATTCGCTGCACTGGACAGTCTCGCGTTCTTCATCTGCATATCTAAGGCCATCTCAAACTCCTCTAGTCTTGATAGCAGGCACCACGTTGCTCATTATATAGTGGTACTGCCTGTTTTCAACATCAACAACCTTGCTCCTAATTGACTTAGTGCCAAAATCGGTGAGGGACAGAGGTCTGTGGACCTCTCCCTTTTCTGCGAAATCTACAAGCCCCTCGGCCTTCAGCTTCTTTATAGTATACCATACTCCGCTCTGGGATACACCGTATTTAGACGAGATAACTTCTACGAATTCCGTAGCAGTGGGAATCAGGTCCAGACCTATTTCATAAAGGATTGTAAGCTCCTTGTCAGTAACCTTTAAGCCTGATCCTTTGTTCCTAATAGTATCGTTTGGTAGTTGCATAAGAGCACCTTGAAAAAAAGTCTTTTGTATTGAGCTCTTACGCAACAAATACGGGGCAATACTTATTCAATGTTCCCCATATTCCTATGACTGACATTGATGTTGGCATTCCATGTGCCATGAACCTTACATCCTGAATCTTGCCAGCCATTTCAATACTTAAAAATAGGTTAATCATCCTCCTATTTAAACCTTTTCTACAAAAGTCGTTTCTGACTGATTTTTTCGTAAGTACCAGAATTACAAATAATTATGTTTTATTGGGAATATTATAATGCCTTTAAATATGTGGCCATTTAGTAGTAATTTAGTTTAAGATGATTTAACGTCATATGCTAGAATGACTGTGCCAAGCGCATCTGACATAAGGGGCATGATGGACAGAGGAGCTATGCTCAGGAAGGCGGAGACACGCATCGACATAGGAATGTCGAACATAGGTGTTGACGAAGGAGAAGCAGAGAAGCATTACAAGCGTGCAAGGACGATTCTCAAGGCACTTATTGCTTCTTCCGGGTACCAATTAGGCAACGGCATGCTAGAGAGAAATCCGTCATCGGATTTTTATGATGATAAGATCGCCTTGCGGGCATCGAAGCTGCTAGAAAATGTTGATGCAGCTGTCCGCAGTCTTGAATTATTTTCTACCCGCAGACAATGATTGGTCATCGTATGATTAGAAGGACATCGAGTGGTGCCGAACTCAGAGTAATTTTTGGCGACAGATATGCGTCCGTATCTCCCACGCAGCGCTGGGGCAACTCGGATTACTACGAAACTGCGCAAAGAAATGAATCTGAATGGAAGGATACTAGGACAGATCGCATTCGAGTGGCGGCAAGTGAAGCTGCCAAGAGCATAATGTACGAGTTCGGCAAAGCGCACAGACGATTGCACCGCGATATACCTGACATTTTCGATGAGCGCCTCTTGCGCGGATCACACGAGTTCGTGAGAATAAAAAAGGAGGATCCGTTTGCTGCCAAGAGCATTGAAGGAATTGGTATCGGAGTAGTAGAGCGCTTCAAAAGGGGCACTGAGAGCGCATTTAATGGTGCAATACCAGAGGCATTCGGGGGGTTCATGGAAGAGCTTGCAATAGCAAATAAGATATCTGAGATACCGATGCCTTCAGAACGAGCAGACACCTTTGCAGACAGATGTGCATCTGCCATAGAGATGGGGATTGGCCGGCTGGTAAGTTCGATTACGGGGCAGCTAAAGGATGCAACGACTGCAGTCAAGCTTGGTCTTGCGGCAGATAAGCTGCATGGTGATTCAGAAGAGATAATTAGGCTCATAAACAAGTACACAGAAAAAATCAGCAAGGTGGATTTCGGTCCTAGGATTCCGAGAAGGAGAATCCATTGAATGGGATGATACATGTGCCGCATCTTATCAGGAATCTGCAAAATCAGGAAAGGGCAATAGTGGTAAATAGTCCAAGATCACTTGAATGCAAGATGGCAAGTGCAGGCATAGATCCAAAAAGCGTGTTTCTTAAGGCGCATGATGCTGAGTACGAGGCGGCAGTACCTCAAGGCCATTTTAGGAGGGCTAGAATAAGAGGCACACTTAGTTATGAGTATGATTCTCTCAAGCAGCTATATGCCATAGATCCTGCAGTATTCTCAAAGCCATTGTTCAGGATAGTTGATTGGGAGGACAAGACCATAGGATACTTTTCAGAGTTCATAAACGGCAGACCCCTAGTGGAGTACTACCACGGCCTGGATGGCAGCAACAGGAGCGAATGCGTTGCAGTAATCAGATCTGCCCTCATACAGGTGGCAGATACAATAGCTCTGGTGCACTCAAAGTCTGCAGCGTATGGCGATTTTACTACGGAAAACACCTTAGTGACAGCAAGTGGAACAAGACTGGTTGACCCAGACCCTTTAGGCATGCGTCCGTTCCCGAAGGACAGAGACATAAGAGACGTGACGTCATTGGCAAGAGGCGCGCTCAATGAAGGCATACTTACCGAAAAGGAGTGTGCGGCAATAATCTCGCTTTTCAGAAGATAACTGCAGAACCTGAATAGAATACGCTTTGGATCCTTAATGAAAAAGACAGATCCGCAGACCCACACAACAAATAGTTTTGCGCTGCGACTATCTCTTGAACATTTCCTCAAGCCTTGAAGCTATAGCGTCCTGATCCGCCATGCCAGAGTCTATCACATCCAGAGCGATTAACGGATTTGTGTCAGGATTTGACACAGCGGCATTTACAACATCCCTGTCGTTGCTGCGTAGGGCAGATTCAACTACGAATCCGCTTGAGTTATGGGCAAGTGCATAAAGCAAAATCTCCTTTGGATTCCCAGGTCTTATCGCATTGAATATTGCCAATTGCGGCATTCCCGGCTTTCTGACAAGTATCTCTAGTATGTTGTAATCCTTTGTTTTGGATATTTCTATGATCCTTTGGACCTCTTTCTTCGGGTCTATCCGCAACGCCTCCTTCAACTGCTTCCTGTAAGATCTCTTTGCATTGGGGTATGCCTCCCTTATTAGATGTTCCAGTGAACTTGGTGTCAAATCCCAGGATTCCTCGCACGATCTGAGAAGCGTCTGTCTCGCCGACTTGCTATCAGATATACGTCTAAACATGCCTCCAGACCTCTCAATCTCTCTTCTCTTCGATTATATCGTTGCGCATCAGTCCAGACTCAAGTGCGCATTCTGCATAGTGCTCTACGTCTCCTATTCGCCGGTAATACTCAGCTGCCCTGTCCAGAAGCATGACAGAGAGTATGCTGCTGCCTGCTTTGGCTTCCTCAGTCAGGCATTCTGCGGACGCCTGCATGGCTGTCAGGTACATCTTTTCATCACCAAGTATTCCACCATATATCCTAGCGGATCTGTCGAATAACGCAGATGCATCAATGAAATTGCCATCCATGCGACTTTCCTTGAAAGCAAGCCCGAAATATCTTAAAGCTGCTATCCTGTAGAGATCATGCGCTTCGTCATAAAATCCGTTGCCCAGGAGCATATCCGCGCCGCTTTCCGTTAGCTTTGCAGCATGCCAAAGTGATCCAGCATCTGAAAGACTGCGCTCATATGTTTTGAGAGCCTCTACATTAAGCTGAACCCGGTTGCCTTCCTCTACATGGACCTTGAAAGTTCTAAGGTACGCCGATACCTCCCCAGGCACATTGTGCTGTGATTTTCCATGAATCATAAGATTACCTCGCGCTTCCTGAGAGTAGCCTTGATATTATATTGAATGCCGCTCTGTCCGAAACCTCACGATCGTGATCGTCTCTTAGCAGCGACTTTACGATTTGTAGCGGAGTATCTGGATCTATTGCTTCTAAAAGTCTATTCTTGAGATTCCTTCTTGCAGCATTGAGAACGCGGCCATCCTTCGCAACTTTATGGACTTTGCTTATGTAATGCCCTTCAGAATTCATGTCAATAGTATCATATTCGTGGCTCTGGGTTTCTTTGCTTTCCCGTGCAATTATGTCCCTGAGAGTGTACGTTGATGTGGCAGGGTTCGATGCTACAGCAAGCCTGATCTCAGGATCGTGCGACAAAGATAATTCATGGAGCTTCCTAGGTAACGTATTCATATCCCTTGCGCGTTCAAGCTGCTTGTTTGCCACATTTGTTGCCATCGCAATCAACCTATTCTTCTAAAACATGATATATAAATTTTCTTAATTATTGCAAGATAGTAAAATTTTTTGTTATTATGGTTCATGCGCTCTTCTATGTCTGGCAATGCTTCTTTTAAGGCTTGCAAGAGCATCGCTGCTTCTCTCCAGTGGTTCGCTTATCATGCGACTGCGAAGGAAATCAATGACCATGTTGTGTCCCCTTTCGCATGCAAGATCATATGCAGTTTTGCCGTAGTCGTCTGTCACCAGCAAATCCGCACCGCCGTCGGCTAGGGTCCTCACTATCTCAACATTTCCTGTATAAGCTGCTTGCATGATTGCAGTGCGTCCATTCGCATTCTTGACATCAAGCTCCGCGTTTTTCGATATGAGGATAGCCACGATCTTTGCTGACCTGTTATGGACAGCATACAGAATCGGCGTATAGCCCGAACCAGTTCTTGCATTCACGTCTGCGCCGTTGTCAACCAGCAGCTTCGCCACATAGTCGCTATCTGATCTTACCGCGTGTATAAGCGCGGTTGCACCTTCATTGTCAACCTTTGATTGGTCAGCACCCTTTGATAGCAGCACGTGTGCCATGGCATTATCACGAGTCTCAGAAGCTGCTATCATCAGTGGAGTCCTACCCTTTCCATCTGTGATATCTACATCAGCACCGTGATCAAGCAGAAACGCTGCCATGCGCATATCCCTTCTCTTTACCGCATAAACAAGCGTACTGTTGCCATAATTGTCCCTTGCATCAATTTCTTCACCCTTCCTGATCCTCTGCGCTACGGCATCGATACGGCCTTCCATAGCCGCGTACATTAATAGACTTTTTCCATCTGAATCGCGGAAAGCAGCTCCGAGGCTTCCTGAAAACAGATATGCCTTGCCTATATCTGTAATGGTCTTCACATCAAGCTTTTTCACGGCTTCTATAACCATCCTGTGCAATTCGTTCAATGTGCCACCCTCTTCTTTCTAGCTATCTCGCGCCGCAGTTTTTGAAGCGCTTCACCACCCTTCCGCAGGACATCTGCTATCTCTGCGGGGTTTTGGAGAAGTTCTGTTACCGTAGTATGGCCTCTTGAATATGCAACATCGTATGCAGTCTGGCCCAAACTATTTCTCGTGAACTGATTTGCATCCAGATCCAGAAGCATCTTTACGGCACTCCTGTTAGCGTGGGCTGCTGCCTGTATCAAGGCAGTTGTACCGGTTTTGCTCTGACGGTTTACATCTGCACCTTTGTTTACAAGAAATCTCAACATCATTATATGTCCTTTCGTTGCGGCCCACATCAGTGCAGTCTTTCCGGCATTTTCTGTGGTATCTATCACTGCCCCGTGCTCTAGCAGTAGCTCGGCCACAGCCATCGCGTTATTCCTCGCAGCATACATGAGCGGGGTTCTGCCTCTAGACTCCCTTGCGTTTGGATTTGCATTGTACTCAAGCAATAGCCGTACGTTTTCCACATGACCGTCACTTGCTGCACGCATGAGGGCAGTCATTCCCGAACTGTCCACCGCTTCTACCTCTGCCCCTTTTTTCAATAGGAACTTGATGACCTCTGCATTCTTGGTATGCATCAATGCAGTTCCGTTATACCTTTCACTGGCATTTACATCTGCATTGTGGTCGATAAGCAATTCTATAATCCTAATATTTCCTGTTTTTACCGATGCAGTCAGCGCAGTCTTACCTGAGCTGTCTGCAATATTAGGATCAGCACCATTTTCAAGCAGAAGCCTGACAAACCCGATATTTCCCTCTTCCACATGCTTCACCAGCAGCGTGCGCGTATCAGTGTATTTTAAGTTGGGATCTGCACCATGCTCAAGGAGCAGTCTGGCTGTGGCAAGATTGTTCGTGTACATGAGTGCGGTCTTGTGGTTTGGATCATCCTTAAAGTCTATCTCTGCACCAGACTCTATGAGAAGCCTGGAAATATCTGCCATTCCGCCCTTCGCAGCCCATATGAGCGGAGTCTTTCCAAAAGCATCGGTACCGTTTACATTCGCACCTTGCTCTATCAGCCACCTGACTTCCTCCAGAGATGCATTGTTTACTGCGTCTATTAGCTCGCTCATCTAATCTCGCTGGCAAATGCTGTACACTGCCCGGTTACGATGCATAAGCCGATTAACAGTTTATAATGCTTTTCTACTACATTCTGGTGCGGTAAACGCAATGCAGGCTAGTGCAATAGTGCCTGAAAACGAGTGAGAAGGAACTTGATATGTCCTGCAGCGACTTATAACTGATTACTGCCTTGCCTTTAAGCCCTCTATTCCTCCTCGTAGGCTGTATGCCCTTATTCCCCTGTCAGCCAAGGCCATTGCGAATTTGAGCGACGTCCTTCCATGCGGGCACACTATTACTGAATCACGGAATTCCTCGGCCATATTGCCAAGGTCTACCTTATCCCCAAAAACTATCTGCCTAGCAATCAGTATGTCAATGTTGCTAATCCCGTCTCCTGCGCCTAACGCTTCCCTCACAAACTCGAGCTCAGAGGCGTTGTTTATGAATACAAATACCTTGTGCCCTTCTCCTGCAAGTTTTGCAGCGCCTTCAAAGTCCACTTCTAGATCATGACTCATGAGATCAATCCAAATATAATTAACATGATAAGTGCGGCAAATGCTATACCTATTACGAGGATATAGATCTTTGCCATGCTTACCTTGCTTTCCTTCCTCATCGCTCCGAAGTTTCCCGGATCTATGTACTTTATTTCCTCCTTCTCTCCTATGCTGTAGTCCCCATCTATCCTGCCAGGATTGTTTGGCATGATTTCATATCATTTACTACATATTAAAAACTTGCGTTCTAAAAACTACTTTATGAGAAAACTCGCTTCAGTGCTCAGGCTGACAAGGATAGAGCATAGCGTAATGTTGGTCATAGCTGTGGTTGCGGCCGAGATACTTTCGGGGGGGTTGCCATCTCTCCCCGTACTCTTACTCAGTCTCATAACCCCCATATTCCTTAGCATGAGTGCATTTGCCGTAAATGACTATTTCGATGTCAGAGTGGATGCGGCAAACGGCAGAAGGAGGCCACTGGTCACAGGAGAGCTAAAGCCGGCCGATGCAGTTTATATTACGATTATTACCATGGCTCTTGGCATGCTAGGAAGCCTGTTCCTTAACATTTACTGCCTTGCTATCGCGCTGATATTCGGGTCTCTATCGATACTGTACAGCTACAGGCTGAAGGCCGTACCGCTTGTGGGTAATGCATATGTAGCATTCTCCATGGCCATTCCATTCATATTCGGAAACTATGTCGTGTCAAGGAACCTGCTGGTGCAGACGTCGCTCATCTTTGTGCTCATATTCCTGAGCGGGCTGGCAAGAGAAATAGATGGCACTGTGCGAGATTTCGATGGAGATGCGAAGAGGAAGGCGCGCACTCTGCCAAGAGTGATAGGCATAGAAAATTCGGCGTATCTAGCCTTCGCACTCTATATAGTTGCAATAGCCATTACGCTATACATGTTCCTGGACGTGGAGCCGTTTGCCGGAAATCTAGTGTTTGGATCGCTCATGCTGACATCTGACGTAATGGTATTCTATTCCGGCCTAATCTATGTCCTCCTTGACTCGAGGAATTATGATAAGGTTAGGAATATATCACTTGGGGGAATGGGGCTCGCACTTGTATGCATACTCATTTCGAGCCTTGTTTATATCTGAATTCAATTCTCAACTTTGCCACTTCCCTATCTACATCGCTTATGCTGAAATTGCTCCTGTTGTTCTTTATGTCCTCGAATATGTTGGAGTCCTCTCTTTGGTACATGTCATCCTTGGATCTGGGCAACAGGTGAATGTGCAGGTGTGGAACGGTCCTACCAGAATACGGGCCTATCTGAGAAGTCAGGTCGTACGAGTTTTCTGTGGCGCCGTAGAGCTTAAGCATTCTTGGCACGACTAAGCCAAACACCTTGAGCAGCTCGGACAGTTCATCGCTGCTGAGCTCAAGGATGTCAACCACATGCCTCTTTGGTATGAAAAGGCAGTGTCCCATCACCACCGGCTTTATATCGTAAAGCACCATAAACCTTTTCGATTCATAGAATATGGTCTTGTCGGTTGCAGCCTTAGTGCAGAATGGATCCTCTAGCACGCCATTACCTCCTGGCACCGCGTCTCCTGCTTGCAAGGAGTATATACAGGAGTATCAAAAATATTACGAACATCAGCGCTAATATCATGACCAGCACTGCCATGATGGCACTGAGCTCTGAGGATATCTGGTTGATCTGATCCGTAAGTCCTGTAGGCACTACTGCCGCTTCGTAAGCTGGAACGAGATTCGATCTTATGTCATTGTTAGTGCTGTCAAGGGACAATGATAACGCAGCTGTTGTATACGCATCTGAGACAAAGCTGAAATACTGAGAGCTGTTCATGCTGTTGAGGCCTGCTTCGCTCAGGTAAAACGAACCCTGCAGTGCGAACTGAGTAGGCCATAGTCCCTGCGCTGATGAAAGTGCATTTGATACAAGTGATGAGGTCTTGCTGTAATTCGCATCAGTATAATTGTAGAACACGTTCGCATAGGTCAGTGAATATAGGGCCGCAGCATAATCGCCGTTTGATATGCTGTAATTGGCCGCATCAACATAGAACTGGTTGCCGTAGCGTGCACGGGCTGCTGAAAGCCCGTTCAGCGCATCCTCCCTCACCTTGCTTGAAGTCACAGTAGGACTTACTGTTGAAGAATTTGCCATAGCATACATTTCATGTGCTGCTGCACACCATGACTGTGCAGGTGCCGCTTCTGCAAGAGACAATATGACCTGGTCGCTTGTCTGCGATGCATTAAGCTCGGCCATTGCAGCTGATAGTGTCACATCTGCCCAAGCAAGCCTTGTCTGGGCACCAACTATTAGCTCGTAATTAGACGCAGTCATGTTAGGCATGTAGTTTAGAGAATTGCAGTATGCAGTGACATTGCTGATTATCTGCATCGCCACATACTGTGACGTGTTGTAGTTCGCGAATATGAATGCAGTAGGATCCTCTATGAACGCAAGGTCTGCTCCAGTATAATAGTAGCCCTTTGAGGCCAACTTCCGATATTGCTCGAGCTGACTTGATAGCTGGTTTCTCACGCTTCCGAAAAGGGTCTCATTTATCCTACTTATCTCATTCTCGGTGAAGTTGAATGTGAAGTTTGTAAGCTGCAGGAATTGGGTTCCGTTGCATGATGGACATATCTCACTCGCATTTGATATCTGATCCGGTTTATAATCTGTGGTGAGGTTGAAACTGAGCGCAGTGGGTTTTTTGCTGCCGAATGCGTATGGGAGTGCCTGGGAGACGTTGCTGACCTCCACTAGCGGAGTGCCATAAGCCTGCTGAGAGAGATAATAAAGCATGTACTCTGAAGTAGTATTATTTACGTACGGTACCAGGACGAACCTGGAGCCTATGGATTTTGCTGCTTGCACCTTATCGAATACACCACCTATTGGCCCTACTACACCGTCAGGACTTATGGTCCCTGTCAGTGTGAAGTTGCCTGACAAGGGCCTCTGTTTCAGACCGGAGATTGTAAGCAAAGTAAGCGCAAGGCCCGCGCTCGGTCCAGACACATTTGAGTCATTATTGCCGATTATAAATGTGAAATTGTACTTGTTCTCGCTGACATTCAGGTAATTCGTAGCATAATTTACGGCGATATGCACCGATTGCAGAGTATCCGATGCAACTGTAGTGCTTCCATTATTGACCACAATCACGCCATCTCCTGGCACTATGTTAAGCGTTACATTTGTTAGAACTCCTCTGTCCACCCCAAGAAGGACTGCTGGCGCCGCTATGTGTGTTGTATAAGCATAGGCCTGCGCTGTGAATACGACAAATATTATTACTGCTAACTTATAGGTTGACATAATACTGATATTGGAGGGAAAGAGATATAAAGCATTTTTCAGAATTCGGTTATCCTTTTCTGCATTCCTTGTTCTTTACCTTCCTTGGCCTCATTGAATATGTCTATGATGCCAAAGACACCATCATAGCCGGGCACAACGTTCGCCCTATCCTCCCGTATTATCCCTATCGCTCTGGCAAGATCCTTATCGACTTCTGCTATACTGTCCATGTCTGATTTCATTAGTACGTTGAATTCCGTTCCAAACTTCTGTATCAGATTGGAATAAGCCAGCTTTACATAAGTAGTGTATTCTCCTTTCTTTGACACGTATGCTATGACCTCCCTGAGCGGTATGGCATGGACGTACGGCACTGCGTCGGTGGGCATGAACCCCAACTCCCTGTCTGCAAGGTCGTTTACTCTATGCATGACTCCTATCGTAAGCTTCTTCCCGCATTTGGGGCATCTGTCATTGTATTTTTTTGCAACCGTGGGACTTATTGAGATATTACAGTTCCTATGCCCATCGAAGTGATACTTTCCTTCTTCTGGATAGAACTCGATAGTCATCTTCAGATCCTTTGACTTTATCTTGCTTGCGACATTATGGTAGCTAAAATCCTTATCAAGATCTAATATTACTGCCTCCCTGCCCATCTTTGGGAGAGAGTGTGCATCGCTGCCGGAGAGCATAGCATACTTGTCCAGCCTTGACACAGTCCAGTTCATTTTCGGGTCAGAAGAAAGACCCGTCTCGAATGCGCGTATATGCTTCGACTGATCCTCATACACCTCATCCAGAGAATTGAATCCTGAAAATGCACCAAGCGCCCCGAACCATGGGGTCCAGAGATGCGCAGGGAACACTAAGGTATCGGAGTTTATACTGTGAAGGATCTCCACAAGACCTGCAGGTGTGAGCTTATTAAGCACCGGTCTTCCATCGCTGTGCAGATCCCCGAATTCTGCCAGTTCAGAGTTTATGCTATCAGCAACTTCCATGCTTGGAGCAAGAATGCAGTGGTGTATCTTCCTTGGCTTTCCAGTCTTGTCCTCGAAAATAGTGCACACCTCTGATCCGAGCAGATATTTTGTGCCAGTTGTGGAGCCCTTCAGCGAGTATGTGCCCTTGCCTGCTTCCTCAAGTCTTGAATTCAATTCCTTGAACCATGTCGGGTGCGTGAAATCTCCTGTCGACACTAGATTTATGCCTTTCTCCTTTGCAGTTGCATCTATGTTCGCTAGGGTAAGCTGATCGCTGCAGGCCATTGCATATCTCGAATGAAGATGAAGATCTGCAATGCATTCCATGACAAATCACTTGTTTGAAGATACCCCATTGCGCATACATATCTTGTTTATCATGCACCTGCTGCATACAGGTATCTTCGACTGGCATATTACTTTCCCATGAGACTTGAGTACGTATGCTATGGTCTTCCAGTGTCTCCTATCCACTATGTCCATTAAGTCTTTCTCTATCTTTTCAGGATCGCTGTACCTGCTCAAGCCTATTCTACCTGAAAGCTTTATGACCCATGTGTCAACCGGGATGCCTTCCACTATACCGTAGGCGTTTATCAGTATTGTATTTGCGGTTTTCCTCCCTATTCCTGGAAGCGAAGTCAATGCATCCATTGATCTGGGAATCTTTCCACCATGGAAATCGAGTATTGCCTTGCACGTCTTTATTATGTTTTTTGCCTTGCTACCTGCAAAGCTTACCCTCTTTATGCGCTCTGCCAGTCTCTTCTCGTCGGCTTGGGCATAGTCAGTTATAGTACGATATCTTCTGAAAAGATCCGGAGTAACTGCGTTGACTACTTCATCCTTGGTCTGTGCCGAAATCATGGCAGCGACCATCAGATCCACATCGGTCTTGAAGTCAAGGTAATAGTGGGCATTTGGATAACTACTTATGAGGGCCTTCACGGCCTTGCTGGCATTTGCTCTATCAAGTAGTTTTGACTGCATAAGTTACATCTTGTATCCCAGGTCCCTTAGCAGCTTCTTGCGCTTCTCCTTGTCCCCAGGTGATTCGACGCCCTTTGGAGAGTATCCATCTATTACTCCCAGTATTCCTCTACCCTGCTCCGATTCCGCAATTATCACCTGCACCGAGTTAGCTGTAGAGCAGTATATGCTGGTTACTTCAGGAACCGATTTTACCGCATTGTTAACGTTTATAGGATACGCGTTGTTGAACACCACAACAAAGACATGTCCGGATCCTAGCGCAGTCGCATTTCTCTCCGCGATTTCCTGCAAGTCCGTGTCGTTCCCTTCTGTCCTGATAAGGCACTGGCCGCTTGCCTCTGAAAACGCTACGCCGAATTTTATCACGGTAGAAGAATTTATTAGAGCTTCGTAGACATCTTCTATAGTCTTTATGAAACCTGCTTGGCCTATCATGAGCTGGTTGTTAAGCCCTGGATCTACATTAACGATTTTTATCTCAACCATCCTATCACGGTTTAAGTCTTACCCTATCCCTTGGAAACAGGCAGCATTCCCTTATATTCTGCGCGCCAGTCAGCTTCATTGTCAGTCTTTCTAGGCCAAGGCTCCATCCGGCATGTGGTGGCGCACCCTGTCTGAATGCATTTATGTAAAAATCGAAATCTGCAGAATCGAGACCATGCTCCTTTATTGACTGCACAAGCATCTCGGGTTTATGGATCCTCTGAGCACCGCTTGATATCTCAAGTCCTTTGTATAGCAGGTCGAAGCTGTTGCACACCCTGCCATCCTTTTCGTTGGGCATGCTGTAGAACGCCCTTACCCTCTTCGGATATTCCTTGACAAGCACCAAATCTCCAAGTATGCTGCATAGGGCGCCTTCTTGCTCCCTAGTGAAGTCCTGGCCGAACTCAATGTTCAAGTTGTTTTCATTGAGCAAAGACACTGCCTTCGCATACCTTATTTCGGTGACCTTAGGCTCTCCGGCATCTGCGCTCAGGCGCTTCAGATCCTGTTCGTTTGAATATACCACATCCTTTATTATATTCTTGACAGCCTTCTTCAGAAGCCTTATCGCGTCGTTATGGTCCGCAAAGCCAAGCTCGGCATCCATCTGCGTTATCTCGTTGAGATGGAATACTGTGTTGTGCTTCTCGGCCCTGAACACTGGCACTACCATGAACACCCTGTCCATGCCACCGATGACGGCAAGCTGCTTGTACAGCTGTGGCGACTGGGCAAGGAACGCCTTCCTATCGAAATACTCAACCTTGAATAAATCGGCGCCCCCTTCTGTTGCTGCTTCTACCAGCGCCGGAGTCCTTATCTCAGTGAACCCGTCCTTTGCCATGGTCTTCCTGAATGATCCCAAAACTGTGGACTGTATATTAAATATCGAGGTAGTGTCTAGCCTTCTTAGATCAATGTGTCTGTTGTCCAGCCTCACGTCTATCTCTGCAGGTACCTTTCCAGTCACCTCGAATGGTATTGCAGATTCAAGCGGATTGAGGTTGACGATCTCAGAAGGCACTATCTCGAAGCCGAGCTTGCTCTCCCCATTCTTCTTCACTCGACCCTTAACCATCACAACGCTTTCCTTAGGCAGATTCATTGAGTGCATCACGTTCTCGGATACGTCACCCTCCTTGCCTATGACCTGCACTATTCCGCTATGGTCCCTTAGCAGTATGAACACTATCTTGCCTATGTTCCTTACTTCGTGCACCCATCCTCCAAGAATTACTTCGCTTCCGTCCATCTCAGGAGCGAGCTGACTTATATAGTGGGACCTGTACAGCGTTGGCAGAATAACACCACTATTATTCTTACTGCATAAAATTTAAAGCTTGGTAGAGATGAAATAGCGTAAGCGCATGATTAAGGCAAGGGAATTGATGCAGAAACATTTCGTTGGCGTCTCCAAGACCACAACAATAGCGTCTGCTCTGAAGTTACTGGAATCAGCGAAAATCGACCTCATGCCAGTACTTGACGGAAACAGGTTGTGTGGAATAGTTACCGGAGCGGATCTGCGCGCTGGGGCGAATTACACCGGTAGGGTGAGCCGTGTTATGGAAAAACCGGCATTCGTATGCGCCGATTCCGAAATCGACAGCGTCATGCGCGTAATGGTGCGACATGGAGCAGGGAGGCTGCCGGTAGTCCAAGACCGGCTGACCATGCTGTGCATAGGGGTAATCAGCTCCACCGATATAGTGAAGTCTGAAAAAAAGCGGCAGCAGCTATCTTGATAGCGTTATCTCAATCGAGCTTACCTTTGACCTAGTCCCATCCTCGTTGGAGATTTCCTCAGAGCCTATTGAAATGCCATTGACCTTTGCATCCGTTATGAACCTGTTCCGTGATATCTCTGCGACATCAACTGCACGCGATATTGAGTTTCCACGCGCCCTTATCTTGACGTTGTTGACGCCGTTGTTGAACTGGGTTACCACTGCAAGCACATAATTCATTGGCGGCTTCTTCCCAACCAATACAACGTTCCCTGGAGTCTGCCCTTCCTGTTGCCCTGCTTCTTCGTATTGCTCTGCCATTTTCTCATCTTTGCAAGTTTTAAGTGGATAATTGCTGGCCTGACGCACCTTTGAATTGCAGGTAAATTATACTCTGATTTATATAAACCTTGCTGAGCCATTTCCCAAGATTTTATATAACGTGGACCGGAAACATCTCGCTAGGACAGACTTGATCCGCGCAAGAATTGTAGATAAACCTTTTAAATCAGACCCGAGTGCATAATTGGAAGATTTCTATGGCCGTAGTTATGGATGCTGCTGGAGAGAAGCTGCATAGAGCGCACCAGATTACCTCGAAGGCAAGAGCATTCGAAAACAAGCTGGTAAGGAATCTGGTAGACAGGGAGAACGAGGCATACCTGCTTACACTCTCACTGCTCATGGGAAGAAATGCAGTGCTTATAGGGGATGCAGGTACTGCAAAATCTGAAATAACCAACCGGGTGAGCAGGCTTGTGGAAGGCAGCACGTTCAGCATACAGCTTAGCAGGGACACAGAAGCGCACGAGATACTCGGTCACTTCGATCCGGTAAAATTCAAAAAGGAAGGGAAGCTTGTAAGAAGCACACAAGGCACTCTTCTGACAGCGAACATCGCCATCCTGGATGAAGTGTTCGAGGCCAATTCCATAGTGCTCAACGCGCTTCGTGCTCCGATACTTGAAAACAAGTTCTACGACCATGGCGTGGCATATGACATACCGCTCTGGTCGGTCCTTGGGTCATCAAACCTGGTGCCTGAGGATCCAAGGCTTGCTGCGCTGTATGACCGGTTCGTATTAAGGGGATTTGTGCAGCCAGTAGGAGATCTTGGCAAGACCGAGGAATTGCTTCGCGCAAGTAGAGCGATAGACCTAGAAAAATCTGGCAGTTCCGACACTGATGCTGCGAAAGAAAGACGCAGGCGGCTTTTCTTCAGCAGAATTTCCGGCAGCAATGGCCCAGAGACTGGAGAATACGAGATAAGCGTTTCAGACTTCAGGGAATTCCGTAGGCTCTCGGACCAGCTGGCTGACCATGTCCTACCCATAACTGCTGCGGACGGAGAAACGGGTGAAGTCATATCTGCTATGATAGAAACCTTCGCCGACCTGAGAACAGTGGGAATAGAGGTCTCTGACAGAAACAAGGGAAGAGCGCAGAAGGCAATAATAGCAGCCGCACTTCTAGATGGAAAGGACAGAGCAGAATTTGGTGACCTACGCGTCTTGAGATATATCGTGCCGCAAAGGGATGACCAAGTCGCCGAAGTTGATGCGGTGCTTAGACAGATAATACCCAGCCAGAGAACGACAATGCAGGAAGTGCAAGTTGCAGTGGACAGCATAAAGAGAGGGCTTACCCCAGGCATGCCGCTCACTGAGGATGTCTTGGAGAACATGGCCGAAGGGATTGAAACACTCAGGGAGTTGGTGGGCATTCGCGATTACGATCAGCAGGTCAGGTCGCTTGCAAGAAGGGGGCTTGACGAAATAGAGGAAGGACTGAAGGCTTCTGATAGGCCTGAGTTCGGCAGCCTGAAGCAGAGACTGAACCTTTCTGATGCAATGCGCCAGTAAATTTCAGGTGTGATCACGCCTTCTGACTATGAGGATCTAGGAATTGACCCGGCAAACAGTGAAGCTAGCAGGCTTATTTCTAGCATACTGAGGTCTCATGGCGGAGAAGCAGAAGAGGAGCTTGACAAAACAAGGGACGAGGGAGTCATAAAGAGCGTGAATTACAGGGCTGTCGATGTCTCAATAATGGGCAAGATACTACAGAGGAAAGTAGAAGAGCTAACAGGAAAGAAGGTGCGACCTGCGCTTGTTGAGGACATGTACTACCTCGCACTCGCACAGTATCTTAATCTCAAGGATCCTGAAGAGTTCTCAGGTAGCAGAATCCATCATGATATCATAAGCAACTTCGTGGACAACCCTGACATAATAAAGGCGACTAAGGTGAGCAGGAGGAACCCTGTCGTTAGCCGCGGTGTGGCCGTGGAGTTCGCCTCATCCTTCATAAAGGAATTGCAGGAGATGTCGGACAGGGGAGGCGAAGACGGCGAAGGTGCGCAGATGGTGCTCCAGGCAATCTTGCAAGAAGGCGGAGGAGGGGAAGGCGAAAAGTCAGATGGAGGGAAGAACGGGAAACAGAAGGGGAATGATGGCGATTCCCAGGGTAATGCTGTGGTAAAGGCCATGGTAAAGGCCGGGGAGAAAGCAAACCAGCATGCGAAAACCATCGATTCCATAATTAAGCTTGCAGGCACAGGTAACGATCTGACAGACGGCGCAAATCAGAATGAGCTCGAGGAGCTTGCCAGGGCAAGCAGTGTGAAGAACATACTTGACATAGTAAACGGCATGCCAAAGATAGACATAAAAAAGACGATAAAGTACAAGGTGCAGAGGCCTGGAGAGAAGATAGATGTCGTGTTCGGAGACGACATCACTGACGCACATATGTCCGACTTCATGCTCTCAGATGACGAGTTCTTCATGAACTGGTTTGAAGGCAGGCTGAAAAACAGCCTGAGGGGCAATCCGGAGAGCTTCGGACCCATCTATCTGCTGGTTGATAAGTCGGGAAGCATGGATGAGGAGAAGATTGCTTGGGCGAAGGCAGTGGCGCTGAAACTTTTCGAGGAAGCGCGGGCTGAAGGGCGCGACTTCTACATGCGATTCTTTGATGATGATCCGCACGGGCAGGAAGTCCACCACCTTCTCAAAGTAGTAAGCTATGATAAGAAATCAAGAGTCGATACTGTAAGGGAGATATGCACCATGGTGTCAGGTGGAGGCACGAGCATAAATTGGGCGCTGTCAAAAGGCGTAGAGGACATACGAACAGGAAGGAGGGGAAGAAATGAGCCTGATCCGACCCTGATTGTCATAACGGATGGGCTTGACACAGTTGATCAGAACAGGATAGGGAAGGCACTTGCAGATGAGAAGATAGAGCTTATATCAGTCATGATAAGGGGCAGAAACGAATCGCTTGAAGCGTTGTCGCCCAAGTACATGGAGGTCCAGAAACTTGACTCAGAGGGCGCGCTTCAGGTAGTTGACATAGGTATCGCCGCCCAGAAGAAACGGCCAAAGATGGCTACGTAAAGGCATATGGGTGTTATGCATGGAGGAACAGGATCGCGAAGCTGAAAAACTACTTCTGATGGTCAAAGCCGGAGTTTCAACTTCGGAGATATCTGCCTTTCTGTCCAGATCTCCAGAGACAGTCAATGCAAGGGATGGGAACGGCAATACCCCGCTAATACTTGCAGCATATTATGGCAATGACAGGCTGGTAAAGCTCCTACTTTCGCACGGTGCTGATGCATCACTGAAGAATGGCAAGGGACGTGATGCACTCTATATGGCACGGCACGAGCATGAAAAGGCCTCCAATGAACCAAGTGGCTCAGTGTACAGCGAAAAACTTGGCCAATATGGCAGAATATTAGACATGCTTTATGAGATATCGGATGCTGACAGTCTCAGGGAAGTCGTAAGAAGGGAATCGGCTTTGTCGGAAACGACAGTGTTCATATTTCCATCAATACATCCTGACGCAAGCGAGGCAGATCAGTTGCAGGAGTGGATAAGGGGCTGGAAGGCAACGTATGCAAATCCTATAGTAATGTTTGAACTTGGGTCAGAATCGCGTAGCGAGTTCTTAAACCTTGGCCATCCTGGAGCTATAGCCGAGATATCGAAGAGGATAAATAAGGGATACAGAACCGCAGTGTCGAAGATGCTGGAGGTTTTCAGAGACGAAGGACTCAGAGTATATCCTATAGATACTCGGGCATCTGAGCATAGGAAAGAGTACTCAAAGTACATAGACAACGGAGCTGCAATGGCTGTAGAGCACATAATACGCGGAGGAGGGGACGTTGATGCGCTAATCAAGGCCAGCGTACAGGAGTACAGCTCTGCGAATACGTGGCTTCACAACAGGAACCTTAAAATGATCGACAATGTAAAGGAGCTGGCAGAACAGAACGCGCCATGCAGCATACTGCTGGTGTGCGGCACGACCCACGCCACTGATATTGCGGAGGGAGTCAGAGCAAGGGGCCTGAATTCGGAGATAATAAGGGATAAAGAATCCCCAACAGTACGTATGGGCAACATGGACTATGCAGCCTGCCTGGCAGCAAGAGCCATAAGCAATGGCGCTCCTGTAGATGCCTTCCTGCCAGACCTCCTGAGACAAGTATGTTTTGCCATGGAGACAAGGCCGGAAGGCAGTTATGAAGATAGCGGGGATGAATTTTCCATATCTGATATTAGGGCGGCAGTTGATAGAGTGGATTCGCTAAGGACAGTAGACGACATGCGGAGGTTCCTTGCAGATAAGATGGCAGAGATAAGAGAGACCGACCATACGGAGACAAAGCCGCAGTCCGTTAGATTTAGAAGGATAAGATTTTGACTAGCATGGCATGGTAGTGCCTTATGCAATGATAATTTGCTAGAATACAGCTTTATGATTTGTTGGCCGAACTGATCTAAAACTTTCCTAGAAAGTGTAAACGCTTATTATAGCCTCTTTATGATGTGTAAAACTCATTTCTTTTGGTTTTATCGAAAAGTGTTATATAAATTTTTGTAGTTTGGAGTGCGTAGCATGGATTTTTAAAGGTTGAATATAGTTATATAGATAATTCTGGATAAGCATGGCAAATACCAACGTTATAGTAATAGTCATTGTGCTTGTTTTGGTTTTAGTGGGAGTGTTCTACTTTTTATCTATGAAACCTGCATCGGCAGTAACTTCTACAATATTAACTACTTCCAATTCGACTACGATACAAATAAATTCTGCTACACAAATACAGATTTTATCAGTCACAATTGTACCCCTTTATCGTTATGAGGTTACAAATTCAAGCAAAGAGTTCATTTTTAATATAACTTTGAAGAACATTGGAAATGAACCGCTATACTTAGGACAAGGCTGTCACCAAGCAATTGGAGTCGCTATAACTCCTGCAAATTCTGTAGAAATTTTCCCCAACGGTGCAGGGACGTGCGCTTTATCCCCTCCTGCAGAGTTGGCTCCAGGCAATTCAACTAGTTTTGATGCTCCAAGCTATGTATATTTTGTAGCAAATAAGACAGTAAATATAACTGCAACTTTTGGCCTCTCTTGGTATACTTCCAATTCATATTCCTCATCAACCGCTAACATGTCCTTCTCCAAGAATTTTACACTTAACTAAAACCACACTAAGATTAAAAAGATGGTGGGAAATTTGGTTGCATTATGCGTGATGCTTGGAAAGGCATTTTGTCGAGCAAGCGATTATATAAACCCAAATCAAAGACGTTTTATGACGTGATAGCCTAATGAAAGCTTGGCTAAGACCTAAGCCCTTGTAGTCTATTAGTAAGCTCTTCAAAAACCAAATGTTTCTTTTCGGGGTTTAAGTGAAATACTGTCTTTACAATTGTCTCGTTTGTGATGGTTAAAATGTAGTTCAGTTTAAGTATGCTTTCCTGCGCTGCGCCATCTTTTACAGTTATGGGAATACCTTTCATTTTCAAGTTTGTTGTTATTCCTGCTATGACAACATTTCCAAGTTCCTCGAACAGGACAAGTGCAGGTCTAACCTTAGCGTCGCTACTATCTGTGAATTGCATCCTAGCTATTATTACATCTCCGGATTTAGGCATGCTCCCACGCACTATAGTCTCCTTCTCCCCAGAGTTCCTTCATCTTTGCCTTTTGGGCTTCCTGCACGAATTTATCAAATTCTCTCGCCTCATCTGCTGTTTTGATGAGATCCAGGATTATCTCATTATAAGTCTCCCTTGGATACTTCTTTATGCGCTTTAAGGCGTTCACTACGGATTTGTTTAGTTGCACTGTGGTCACTTTTTCATCAGTCATTATATAGCACCTATAGGTCATATATAGTAACTTATATATAAACTTTTTGTTAGGGTATTTTCATAACACTTATTCGAGGGTTTATTAAAATCTAGGAATTTTGGCTCTGTAGAATTCCTCTATTCAATATAAATGCCGAAGGATTTTAACCCTTCGGCAATGTGAGTTATTTGGCGACTCACATGAAAGAGAAGGGCGACTCCAGGTATAAGAGGTTTATTGAA
>JAJYVC010000006.1 GCA_021792235.1 Microcaldota archaeon | reverse complement strand
TGGAAATTATTACCGCGATGGTAAGATGGATGACAGCATGCAGGGAGAGGTAAGGAGCGGGCTCATACAACATGACAGCATACCCCTTGCGCTCCATGCGCTTTACAGGGAGCACAAAGCATTCGGCCTGTACGAGTCGGAGCGCAGGTTCCTTGACGGCAACATGGAGACTCTCCTCAAATATCTGGGAAAGATATACATCACCGAATGCGCAAACATGTGGGAGATGGAAACCAATGTCATTCACGCATACGACGTTGGTGCAATATACTCTGCATTCAGGATGGCCGAAGAGCTATCAAGGGACGGCGTAATAAGCATTGGCGTGGCGGAGATAAGGGACATAGAAAACGGCCTGTTCAGGGGAGGGCCCTTGGAGTTCCTCAAGAAGTTCATATCGGATGGGGTGATGTACAGGGAGAAGGGCGCATTCCAGGACTCGCCTTACAAGGATGCCGGAGTGGATATAGCAGAGCTTTATCTGTTCACACTGTTCGGGATAAATGACAGGTCGCTTGGGATCGAAGGGATAGAGGCTGCGACGATAGGTGAGATTGACAGGACCCTGTTTTCGTCAAATGTTCTGCCAATACGATGGCATGACGACATCTATTTCTGTGGAGGCAGGTGGTTGAATGTCGGCGCAGAATTCAGTATTTACGCTGCAGATAATGGCGACATAAAGAGATCCAGGGCCATAATAGACTATATAGTAGGAAAATATGGGAGCAGGCTTCCGGAGCAGGAGATAGTCAATCCGGCGAGACCGGATGTGATTGACCACTACTACGTGGATAACGGATACAAGGTTATAGACGACCTTGCGTGGTCATACTCCTCAATGCTTAGCGCCACGTCACACCTGCTTGAACGCATGGAGAGGGAGTCGGACAGACCTGAACCGAGGGAATAAAATGCGCAATAGGAGCATTATGATTGCGCCGTCCCTTCTTGCATCGGACTTCGGAGAGCTGCGCAGGACCGTGAGGAGAATCAACGGCTGGGGAGTCGACAGGATACATATAGACGTGATGGACGGCCATTTCGTTCCGAACATAACTTTTGGGCCGCAGATGATTGCTTCGATACGCAAAGCGACGAAACTGCCTTTCGAAACCCACCTGATGATAGAGAATCCGCACCGTTATATTAAGGAGTTCGTGGATGCGGGTTCTGACATAGTAATAGTGCATTGCGAGACAGGAAGAGAGGTCATGAAGTCCATTGGCCTCATAAGGAGGTTTGGAGCAAGGGCAGGAGTTGCAATAAATCCTGAAACGAGGTTCGCAGCCGCGCAGCATTACATACAAAGGGTAGACACCCTGCTCATCATGGGAGTGCATCCGGGATTCGGCGGACAGAAGTTCATCCAAGGGTCGCTGCAAAAGATCAGGCAGGCCAGAGAGAGGGCAGACAAGACGGGATCTGATGCGTTAATAGCAGTTGACGGAGGAATAGATGAACATACGGGAAGGCAGGCAGTAGCCGCAGGTGCGCAGGAGCTTGTAATAGGCACGGCATTGTTCGGTGCATCTGATGTGCATCGATTCGTGAAGAACTTGAAAAAGACATACGGAGCTGGACTGCGCCAGTAAGTCCATACAATGCGGCCACATCGGCGGATGGTGGCCTCTGGACTTCAATGCAAATGGTTATTCATGAGACAGCAACAACGGCAAGGCCGCGGACATACAGCATATCTGCCAGTGTACCTCAGAATATGCGCAGCCCTAATGCGCTAAATGCAGCTGCCATCATATCGTTATACCCAGAAGCCTCAGTATTACAAGTATGACTACTCCAACGACTCCTAGCAGTGCGGTTATTACGATTGTTATGATGTTGTAAGGTATGCCAATGCTTAGGAAAGTGTTTAGCACAAAAAGAGATATGAACCCTAGTATCACGTTTGCAAGAAGGGCCATTATGGCCTTTCCCACCTTGAATATCACATACACTATAAGCAGAGCTATAACTACTATTACTATCTCTGAAAGAAGGGAAGAAGACATATCTATTGCCATCGAATACACACCAATATTAGACATGGCTAAATTTATAACTGCTTCTGAACAAGCGCACTGAGACAGATAAATTATAAACTTTGGCGAAGTAAACAGGATTAGGTGCGCTTATGGAACCGTTGACCATAGCAGTTATAGGCAGTGACAAAGGTCTTGATAGTTCTAATCAGCTTGCAGAAAGGCTTGGCATCGCCATTGCCAAAAAAGGCTTCCAGGTAGTCACAGGCGCAGGACAGGGCCTGCCTCTTGTCGCAGCAAAGTCCGCAAAGAAGGCTGGCGCAAAGGTATTCGGCATTTCCCCGTGGGAGTTTGCTTCGGAGCACAGGAAGAAGCAGCCGGATCAGGAAGGGGTGTTTGACTTCATATCGTACACTGGATTCGGCATAAAGGGAAGAAATGTCATACTGATAAGGAGCGCCGATGCTGTTGCGATGGTGGGAGGCGCAATGGGCACCCTGAACGAATTCACTGTCGCATTCGACGAAGGAAAGATAATAGGCGTGCTGGAGGGAAGCGGAGGCAGCAGCGATGTGGTAAGAAATATTGCACCGCTGGGAAGGGACAAGGGGGCATGTATAGTCTACTCGCGCGAACCGGAAGAACTTGTCGACCAGATATACGCAATGTTGAAGGATTCTCGCGCATGAACCAATGGTTGTGTTTTTATGATAGAAAAAACGCCGCGACAGCTTATCAGTGAGGCGCGGGTCTTAATCAAAAAGGCCGGAGTAATTGAAGCAAAAGCCGAGGGTGATCCGCGGCTATTTGCATTCGCATCGATAAACAGGTCCTTGGCAAGAAACAATCTTATCGATGCTGATATCGCCCTTGCCCCAAGGAAACCACAGTCTGCACTTGTGATTAGAAAGGAGATGATAAAGCAGTACAGGAAGGCCAAGGAGGATTATTGGAGAGCACAGCATGCTTCCCCAAAAGAGCTCAGAGAATTGGAAGAAGAACTAGGCAGGGAAGGCTTGCTGCAAGATAGCTGAAGCCTTAGGAGGGGATCGGACCCCCGACTTCCGGTTTACAAAACCGGCGCTCTACCACTGAGCTACTAAGGCACAAGACTATTTTGACTAAAAAGATTTAAAAGACTTTGAACTCTGCCGGATTTGCAATGGTCAATTTGATATAGCTCACGCTGATTGCACATACGAATGCGCAGGCACAGCGTGATCAATCGCTGCTCCTGTTGGCGTAGAATATCTGATGCTTCTTTGGCTTAAGCTCCTGCACCACGTAATTGAAAGCTGCATGTGGGTCGGAATGCTCTCCGCAGGTGTATATGTCAAGTGTTGCGTACTTGTACTCATTCCAGGTATGGAGAACCATGTGGCTTTCTGTTACAAGCGCTATAACAGATACTCCGCCCTTCTTGCCGCCGAAGGCCTTGGACTCTATGCTCACAAGGGTCATCTTTGCCTTGTTGACTGCATTCAGGATCAATCCCTTCAGGAATACCGGATCTGAGGCCAGTTTTGGATCAAGACCGTAAAGGTTGCCAAAAACATGCAGACCCACAATCCTGTCTTCCTTTTCCTTAGGAACAGTTACCTGCAATTCCCTGCTCTTTGCCCTCATTTTCGCGTGTTGTGTCAAGAGTGTTGCCATTGCATCGAGAACCTGGTTGTTAACCAAACCCTTAGCTTTTTATTTTCCTTTCAAGCAATTGGTAATTATGCAGGGAATACTAATTTAAATATATTCCCCAAATTCCGCATACGCTGATATGCAGATTTTTATGAACGTAAAGGATTTAGTAGGAAAGGTGCCCGACGAGCTTATCGAATCCCTCGTCAAAAGAGGAATAGCAGAGCTAACTCCGCCCCAGAAGCTAGCAGTGGAATATGGGGTTACAAACGGCAAGAACTTCGTGGTAGCGGCGCCGACAGCAAGCGGCAAGACGCTCATAGCAGAGATGGCGATGATCAGATCAGTGATATGGGACGGGAAGAAGACATTATACATCGCACCCATGAGGGCGCTGGTGAGGGAAAAATACGAGGATTTCAGGAGGGATTATCCGTTCCTGAAGGTGGCGATGTCTGTGGGAGACCTGGACGCGCTGGACAGGTGGCTTGCTGATTACGACGTCATATTCGCATCTACGGAAAAGCTCGACAGCCTCATTCGCCACGGGCTAGGATGGATAGACAGAATAGGATGCATAGTTGTCGACGAAGTACACATGATGGATGACCAGGGAAGGGGACCCACCCTGGAGATACTAGTATCGAAGCTCAAGAGACTGTGCCCTGGAGCGCAGATACTCGCGCTGAGCGCTACTGTCGGTAATGCTAAGGAGCTGGCGGAGTGGCTGTCCGCAGAACTCGTTGAGAGCGATTACCGGCCAGTGCTGCTGGAGAGAGGCATAGAGGTCAATGGCAAGGTTGTGTATGATACTGGCCGCGAAGACAGGCTGGAGAGCACAAGCAGGATGCCGGAGATAAGGATTACTGAAGACACGCTAAAGAAGGGGAAGCAGATAATAGTGTTCTACAGCACCAAGAGGAATGCCGAGGCAGGAGCCGAGAGGCTTGCCTCATCAGCATCGAAATCGCTTTCTACAGAGGACAGAAAATACCTCAGTTCGCTAAGCGAGAAGATACTGGGAGTGCTGGGAAGGCCGACCATGCAGTGCGAGAAGCTTGCCAAGACAGTGCTCAGTGGGACGGCTTTTCACCACAGCGGCCTGGTGAACGAGCAGAGGCAGTTGATTGAGGACGCATTCAGGGAGAACAGGATAAAGGCAGTGTGCTCGACCAGCACGCTCGGATTGGGAATAAACATGCCTGCGCACACTGTGCTTGTCAGGGATCTGACAAGGTATGGTGAGGGCAGCGGCAGCAATTACATCGGCATAAACGAGGTGACGCAGCTCTTCGGGAGGGCCGGAAGGCCAAAATACGACAAGTCCGGAAGGGCCATCATCATAGCAAAGTCCAACGCAGAGGCGCAGGACCTGTACAACAGGTACATACTCTCCGATCTTGAGCCAGTGACCTCAAAGCTCGGCATACAGCCGGTTCTTAGGACGCACGTGCTTGCATTCGTGGCCACCAGATTCCTCACAAGTGAGGAATCGATAATGGATTTCATGAACAGCACTTTCTACGGATACCAGTATTCTGACAGCGGCGAGCTCAGGAGAATGGTAGGAGACGTGCTCGGAGAGCTTGAGGAATGGAGATTCCTGGAGAAGATAGGCAGCGTATACAATGCCACAAGGATAGGGCACCGCGTGAGCGAGCTGTACATAGACCCGTTGACTGCCAAGTGGATGATCGACTCGATGCCGAAGATAACCGACGACATTTCCGTGCTTTTCATGATATCCAACACTGCAGAGATGCGCCCTTATGTAAGGGCAACTGAGGAAGCTGAGGAGAGGTATTTCGAGTACCAGGAGATGGTTGACAACAGCATTGCTAGATACGACCAGAGCGAATCGATGTTCTATGATCCCGTAAAGCCCTTCAGCACCGCGCTGATGCTCAACGAGTGGATATCGGAGAAGGTAGAGAGGGAGATAATGAAGGATTACAGGACAACGCCTGGCGCGCTGTTTGTCAAGGTGACGAATGCAGATTGGCTATTGTATTCGGCTATGGAGCTGGCCAAGCTTTCAAGGATCAATGCGGTGAAGCTGCTGGAGATGAGGATAAGGGTCAAGTACGGCATAAGGAAGGAGCTCATGGACCTGATAAGACTGGAGCAGGTAGGACGCATTAGGGCCAGGATGATGTTCAACAACGGCATACGGAAGGCGCATGACATAAGGAAACCAGAGGCGCAGGAGGCAATGAAGTCGATGTTCGGCAAGGAGACTGCAGGCAAGATAATAGCGCAGGTAACAGGAGGGACTTAATGCAGCGGCTTGTGGACGCTTTGTTCTTGCAGAGTATTTGTGCTCAGCGATTGCGACAAAATCTTATAATAGTTATTCGTTGGGATATGAGTGGTGACTGGTACCATGGTTTCTAGTGGAAGCCCGCAGTGCACATGCAGCAGGCACGATATAGAGAACTGCAGGTGCAGATTCTGCGGATGCGGAGATTGACTGCTGCTCGAGTTTGCGTACGGTTTACGACGCAGTACTACGGCATCTTTAGTGCGTTGGCTGCGTTGTGATGGGTTTTGTATACGTAGATTCGGCTTTCCAATAAAAAGAACCAAAGGAAAACCTTATTAAAATGAGCAGCGCATGAATATCTAGTCGTTAAAGGCGACTAGTGATATAGATGGGAGTTTTCGACAAGCTTGGCCAGGCATTTGGATCAAGCAAAGAGATGAACATAGAGGAATACATGAATTCCGTAGAGATGGAGAACGTGGACCTTCTGCATGAGCCTGCAGACATGTACGTAAAGCCGGTGTCCATATCCAGCGAAGACGAGGTCAAGGCAATACAGGACGAGATATCAAGGAAGAACATAATACTCCTTGACATAAGCGAGCTCAGCAAGAGGCCTACTACACTAAAGAACGTAGTTGCCTCGCTTAAGGCATACGTGGAGAAGCTCAATGGAGACATAGGCCAGATAGACGCCAACAGGATACTGATAACACCTGCAAAAGTCAAGATAATAAAGAGGAGGAAGCAGTAGCTACTTCAGCGCCGTTATCAGTGCATGGATTTCCTGCTCGCTAGGCTGCGAAGTGAATATCAGCCTCCTGAAGACTCTCCTCACTGTTTTCTTGTTTCTTATCCTTTTATTTTCAGTCAATGAATCGAATAGGCTGAACAGGTGTTCGGTCTCCTTTCTTGGCGCCCTTCTTGCGTGAAATTCTTTTGGCAGGGGCTTGAAGCCATTAGAGTTCAGCAGGTAGAGGAGTATGCCAAGCGCATGCGATATGTTCAATACAGGATAGTCTGGATTTGTTGGTATGTGCACGACCATTCCGCACCGTCCAAGTTCATCCTTGGTCAGACCGGTGTCATCCCGCCCGATAAGTATCCCTATCGTCTTGCTTCCCCTCAGCTTTGATAGCCTTATGACGGCCTCATCTGCAGAGTAAGCCCTGCCCGATGCCTGAGCGCCCTTGTGCAGTATGCCAGTGGTTCCTACGACGATATCACAGTCCGATATGGCAGAGCTTATATCCTTGCATATTACCGCATTGTCAAGCAGATCTCTGGCATGCTTGGAGAACATTATGGCCCTCTTCCCTATCTGCGTTCTCGGATTTACCAGAAAGAGCCTGCCTATGCCGAAGTTCTTCGAGACCCTTGCTATGTACCCGAGGTTTATCTGGTACCTCGGCTGCACTATTATGACCTTGTAGTTCTTTGCCACGGCACATCCCTTCATGATGCAGCGGCCATGAGCCCTATCACTGCCACGGTGTTAACGAGTATGTGGGCCACCATGCCAGGATAGATGGACTTGGTTCTCCTAAAGACGTACCCCGCTATCATTCCGAATATGAACGCCCCTATTATTTCTATTCCGAAAGTGGACATGTAGCTGTAATGGGCTATGCCGAATATCAGTGCGCTGGGTATTATGCCGATCCTTGGGGCGAGGAAACCCCTGAACATTATCTCCTCATTTATTGGCTCTATCAAAGCTGCGAACAGCAGGAACCATACTGGTGCTCCGGCAAACACGACATTAGCATTTGTGTTTATCTGGGTGCCAGTCGCTACGCCTATCATTCCAACTAGCAGCTCAAAGAGCAGTATTATTACAAATACCAGAAGGCCTATGGCGACATTTCCCCAGAATCTCTTCGCGCTTAGTCCAAGTACCCTTGCCAGAATCCCTGTCTTGGCCTTCTTGTAGAACGACAGGTACATAACCGCAGCTATGGACAGTGGGACTAGGCTTGCAAAATCCAGAAGGAACGTATAATTGCTGCCGGTAGCCCTGCCGTTGTATGCGGCCGCCACTATTGATGTAAACAATACGGCTAGCACTATGTAGAACAGGAGATATACCGCGGCGCCGAGGTAAAGATCCAGCGCCTTTTTCCCATAGATCGCTCCGAATGCCAGCAGCGAGACCACAATGGGAACATATTTGATTGGAGTAGCAACTGAGCTGAGCGGACCTACCAGCATCTGGACAAGTATGTCTTTAAGAGATGCAGAGATGCCGCTTATGCTGAACTGGCTTCCAAAATAAACGCTTGACACATATGCAGTTACTACAGCAGCCACAACATATATTGCTATGAAAAGCAGCAATGCCTCTACGGCCTTTGCTTCACTTATGAATGATGGGCCATTGTCCGCGCCCTTTCTTCTGGGCTGGGGCATTCATTTACCTTTTGAGCTGTTACCCTTGAATTCGGTGTAGTTGCACCTGCCGCACGAGAACCTGTCGGCATGGGCAGCCATCCTTGCTCCGCATTTGGGGCAGAACTTCGCCGCTGGCGTGTACTTGAATGCAGGACCCTTCTTCTCCTTCTTTGCTGGTGCTTCTGCCATTTTAATCGCCTTACTTTGCCGTCGCGCTGCTTGTAGCTGCAGGCTTCTTGCCCTTCTCGCCCCTCTTCTTCACGAGCTTGTCCATTATTTCCTTGTTCGCATATGCATAAGCGGTTACGTCGCTGACCCTGAGGCCGTATTGCTGCCTTATTTCCCTTACCTCAGTAAGTGCCGGGTCGAGGCTGAGCTTCTTGCACAGCTCTTCCTTCACTTCCTCCCTCTTCGGCGTCTTTTCAGTGTATGTAGCGGATGCCACTATCTCCCTCCTGCCGAGCAGCTTGTTGTCGTTATCGCTTGTTATTTTCAGTTCCATGCGTTATCCGCCTCCCATTACTCTTGATATAGCGCGCTTGCTCATGCTCTCCATTACCTCGACCTCCGCACCCTGTTTTACGGCGCTCTTTAGGTCATCTGGTATGGGAACCTCGTAAGTTTCGTAGCTTTCCAGGTCCATCAGCTGCGCCATGTTCTCTGTTATTGAAACAACCTGGGCCTTCTTCTTGGTTATAACCGGCACCTCTATGTCAGCTGAGCTTGGCTTCAGAAGCGTCTTCTTTGAGCCGTCGAATATACCCACTGCAGTGACCCTCATCTTCGCAGCGCCATGCTTTCCTGGAGCAGATGTATCTATCTCAACCACCCTGCACGGCACTCCATCTATAAGTATGAACTTGCCCGGCCTGAGGTCCTTCATAGACCCATATGTTATGTCATCTGGCACCTAACCACGCTAACTTCATGCAGATTCAAATTTAAAAAGCTTTACTAGTTTTGCAGAGAGCATCGGGTAAGGATTTATCGCTCGATAATGAAGCTTATGACTGCACCTGATGACCATGCCTGCGGATTGCATGGAGGCACAGACATCCTCCAGTCAGGTATAAGCTTTCCGCTTCCTGAGACCCCGTAGAATTCTGGGATTGTGCCCTTCTCTGCATATGCCTTCATTATTGCATCCCTTATCTTCCTGTAGAGATGCGCCCTAGAGCTCTTAAGACCTTTGGCTATGAGCCAGTTGTCATGAGGCCATACGGATCCATTCTGGTATGACTTCTCATCAAATCCGTTGCTGTCCGAGGACTCCGTCCTTATCCCGTATGCTGTATACATGGATCTGCTGAATAGATGGTCGATGACTTGCGATTCCTGCACCCTGTCAAGAATTCCTGTGAAGAGAAGGTGCCCTACGTTGCTTGACATCTGCTTCATGGCCTTCCCGTTAGCAACAGCAACAGCAGATTCCGCGCCGCGGTCCCAGAAGAGGCTGTTGTACGATTCCTTGACTGCTTCAGCAGCTGATTCTGTGTCTACTCTTAGCTGCATCCCTATCTCATCACCGAGTTCTGCTGCAGCTTTAAGTGCGCTATATGCATACCCCTGTGCCTCAACAACGGCAACGTTTCCCCTTAGCCCTTCGAATGAGTTCCTTGGCCCGTCCTTCCAGCTCTGCGATGCCAGGCCGCACCGGTCGTCGATCCGCTTGTAGCTGAGAAGACCCCCCTTCATCACGTGCTCTGCAATCCACGATGATGCGCGATCTATGTTGCCCCATATACCCCTGATGAACTTAGGGTCATTGTGGTGTCTGTAATATTCTGATGCGGTGATTATGAAAAGAGGAGTGCTGTCTACAGAATAATAAGAAGGCACGCCGAGCTTCAGCCAAGGCCGGTAGCGCCTGAAGATCCAGAACCATTCCCTGGATATGTATGCCGGATCATTGTACTCGTGTATTATCTTGCCTGGCTCCTCATTTGTTGACTTGACGAACCTCCGGCCCTGTAGCCTTGCAAGCTCAAGCAGGGTTCCTCTTGCTACGGACGGATCGTAATGCATGAGTTCCATTGATGATATGAGTGCGTCCCTTGCAAAAAGACCCATGAACCTTGGATACCCTGCTGCAAGATATCCCTCTGGCCTTCTCAGGACGCTCAGACCAGATTCAAGTGTCTTCGTTGAATTGCCGGCCATAACGTACGTTTGCATTATTGCAATATGACAATATATATCATGGCATCACCTGCCTGCGCCGACGGTCTTTATGTCCTCCATTGACCTTACGGTGAAGTCCTCGTGATCGACTACTACATATCCGAGGGATCTTTTGCCGAAGTATCTTGCGCGCCTGTTGAGGGTTCCGCAGAATGTCGTCCTGCTGATTCTGGACTTTCCCAGGAAGTGGAGATGCCCGAGGAAGAGAAAATCATGCCACTTCGCGCCGAGTACAATTCTTGCATATGAGCCGACGAGAGTCGGCATGACGCTGTGCATGCCGAATGACACTGATAGTGTAACAACATGCTTTCCTAGCCGCTCAAGGTTCCTGTACCTCTCCACGTTGCCGTGGAAGAAGACCATGTTGCCCTTCCTGTACACCACATGGTTCCTGTTCATTGTCTTGAGCGAGTTTGCGTAGTTCAGTATCTTTTTCCTATCTGCCTGGAAGAGGTAGTCCCCATCTCCCAGAAGCATAATGGTCCTGCGCAGCGGGAATGATGCGGATATCTCCCCAACGAATTTACTGTACAATGACAGTGCACTGGCTCCAGAAGACGTGTCTATGTTATCTCCGAGAAACGCCACATGGTCCGGCCTCTCCTTCCTTATTATCCGTTTTGCCTCGTCCATGCTTCCTAAAGGATAATGCAGATCGGATATTATCAATAGCTTCATGCGCTTACATGCCTCAAGTAACATTGGTTTCCTAAAAAGGAATGAAGGGGCGCAACACGCCCCATAATGCAAAATCAGTAGAGCTTGCCTATGCTCTCTATGTTGAGGGCTGTAGCCTTCTCCTGCTCATCGCGCTTCTCGCCGAACTTCGCCTTGACTCCTGTCACTACGGACATGACGCGGATCTCGTCTCTTAGTTCAGGCACCATTCTTGCGCCGAATATCACGTTGGCGTTTCCTGCAAGACCCTCTGTGACTCCCTCTCCTATCTGCGTTGCCTCGCTTATGGTCAGGCTTGTGCCACCGACCACCTGGATCAGCCCTCCCTTCGCGCCTTCATAGTCAACTGAAAGCAATGGGTGCGACCTTGTAGATTTCACTGCCTGCTCCACTCTGTCGGTGCCTCTTCCATATCCTAAGCTGATTACTGCTGTACCCGTGTTCCTTACAACATTCTTGAGGTCAGCAAAGTCCAGGTTTATCAGGCTTGGAAGGGTTATGCAGTCAGCTATTCCCTTTACCGCATTTCCAGTGACATTATCGACAACCTCAAAGGCACGCTCTATTGGAAGGTTAGGCACGTATGAAAGCAGCTTGTCATTCTCTATCACTATGGTGCTGTCCGCCTCCTTGTTAAGCTGTTCGAGGCCCCAATCAGCCTTGAACCTCCTGCTCCTCTCAAGCGAGAATGGATAGGTAACTGTGGCCACTACAACGGAACCAAGCTCCCTTGCAACCCTGGCCACTATCGGTGCTGCGCCTGTTCCTGTTCCTCCTCCCATTCCTGCGGCCACGAACACGAGGTTATAGCCCTCAAGAACTCTCTCAAGGTCTGCCCTGCTTACGTCTGCGCATTTTGCAGCAACCTCAGGGAATCCTCCAGCACCAAGACCATTGGTTATCTCCCTTCCTATGAGCAGCTTCTTGTTGGACTTTATCATGTTGAGATGCCCTATGTCGGTGTTTACCGCAATAGTGTCAGCGCTCTTTATCCCGTAGTTGAAGAGCCTGTTAACCAGGTTGCTTCCCTGTCCTCCCACACCCACTACGGCTATTCTCGGAGTGAACGAGTCATAGTCAAATTCGTTTGTCATACTTGGTCACCAAATATTAAAACAGGATATGAAGGCATAGCCCTCATATCATGTCTAGGCCTCCATACTTGATCTGCTGAGGCTCATCAGCGAACTTGCCGACTATGCTCGATCCCTTCACTCCGGTGACGATTGCCACTATCTCCAGCTGGCCCTCATACCCTGGTATAATCCTAGCACCCCATTTCACGTTCGCCTTAGGGTCCATCCTCTCGGTTATTATCTCTCCGGCCTTTATCGCATCGCCGAGGCTCAGGTCAGATGCTCCTGATATGTGGATCAATGCGCCCTTGGCGTTCTCGAAGTCCACGTCAAGGAGCCTGTTCTTAAGCACTGCTTCTGCAGCAGAGCCGACCTTGTCGTTGCCCTTCCCTGTTCCTACAGAGATGAATCCTACGTCTCCGCTTCCCATTATGGACCTTACATCTGCAAAGTCGAGGTTTATCAGGCTAGGCTGTGTTATTGTCCAGACAAGCCCTCCTATCGCCTTTGCAAGTATGTCATCGGCAACTGCGAATGCCTCGTTCATCGGCAGATTAGGTACAAGCTTCACGAGCCTGTTGTTGTCAAGCAGTATCACACTGTCGCTGAACTTCCTGAGTCTTTGTATTCCCTCCTCAGCCTTGACCTTCCTTACTCTCTCAAGATCGAATGGATAGGTTACCATGGCTACGACTATCGCGCCCTGCTCCTTTGCAATCTGCGCTATGACTGGTATCGCGCCTGTTCCGGTTCCTCCTCCCATTCCTGCGCAGAGAAATACGAGCTGTGCACCGCTGAGCACCTCTTCAAGCTGCTGCCTGTCGGCCTCCGCAGCTTTTGCGCCGACCTCCGGGTCTCCGCCTGCGCCAAGGCCCCTAGTCATGCTCTTTCCTATAAGTATCTTCTTTATCCTGTCGTCTACTATCTTGAAGTGAGTGACATCAGTGTTGACTGCAACGAGCTCTGTTCCCTTAACGCCCACCTTAAGCAGCCTGTTGACGGTGTTGTTTCCTCCTCCGCCTACGCCTATAGTCACTATCTTTATCTGTGGAGCGCCGCTTGCGCTCTCCTCGCTTCTACCCAAATCGTTTCCGAATTCTGACATTTGATCGCCTAATAGAATCTACGGGGGGATATGTTTAAATAGCTTTTCTAAAGTTTTTGATAGGTAAATGTCATAACTTCTCGTATTATTATTTATACCTGAGTAAATGAAACATATTCAGATTACATGTAATGATAGCTGCAGATAAGCGAAAAATTACATAAATCTGCGCTTCTATTGGTTATTATGGATAACAAAAGCAGACAGAGGCTCCTGAAGAGACTCGAGAAGCACCATATGACTGATTTTCAGACGGCGGTGCTCAAGGCAACGGCAGATATACCTAGAGGAGAGGTGCGCACATACAAACAGATAGCTGTGGCAATAGGCCACCCGAATGCGTATAGGGCAGTGGGAAGCGCACTCAAGAGAAATCCTCTCGCGCCGGACATACCTTGCCATAGGGTGATAAGGAGCGATGGCAGGATTGGGCGCTATTCTGGAAAGGGAGGCATGAAGGGAAAGGCAGCACTTTTGAAGCGAGAGGGATTTAGGAATTTTGCATGAACACGTCTGCAGCCCGAAGTACCTTTCCAATGGCTCTTTGCTTGCCGCGGCTGCCTTCAGATAGATATATAAATGAGGCAAGAGCACTTGATGCGTCGAGCCTTATGGCAGTGTTTGAATACAGGAATGTTCCTTTGAGCAAGGGTTTTGACAGGATCCCGACAGACGCCGAGACGGTTGACCGGGCAGTGGCAAGGATGCTGCGCAAAAACGATGAAAGGAGAGTATACTTCGCACATCCGCAGCCGCTTTATGGCACCGACCAGGAAAAAGCAGACATAGCAGCCATAGAGCGTTCATTGCATGGTGCACGCGTAGTGAATCCTGGCGACCTGGGAGATATCAAAATAAGGGACATGGGCTTTTACCTTGACATGGTGCAGGAATGCGATGCACTCGTATTTGTAAGGCTGAATGGTAAGATACTTGGAGGGGTGGGGCTCGAGGTCGAATTTGCGTTCAACTCTGGAAAGGAGGTCTATGAGCTAGATGGTGGCAAGCTGGTCAGGATAAATGCGGTACCTGAATACCTGGACAGAGAGGATACAGTAGCGCTCCTTAAGGAATTAGGATTCAGGAAGTGATCGCCGCGTTGGGCGGTTAGTCAGATTAATAAGCCTTCCGTGATTAAGGTATTTTGGATTTTTATGTTTTCGCTGCTATTGGCTGCAGCTGGATTTGTGGTGGTGGTGATTGCCGCCATGCTCCTGATAATATACAATACGTTAGTCGCCCTGAGAAACGGAATAGGCAGGGCCTCTGCGGACATAGACGTGCTGCTCGAGAAGAGGCATGACCTGATAGGCAGGCTTGTAGATGTCGTAAAGGGTTATTCGGCATATGAAAAGTCGGTGCTGGTAAAAGTGACGCAGATAAGGACACAGTGGGCAACTGTGCAGGACAGCAGCATTAATGAGAAGATGCAGCAGTCGAACCAGATATCCGCTGCACTAAAAAGTATATTCGCTGTAGCGGAGAATTATCCTGATCTCAAGGCTGACAAGAACTTCCTAGAGCTCCAGTCGAGCATATATGAGATAGAGACGCAGATAGCTGACAGGCGCGAATTCTACAATGACTCAGTGTATGCACTGAATACCAAGATACAGCAGGTGCCATACAACCTGCTAGCTGGAAACCTTGGCTTCAAGGCGGTGCCTTTCCTGCAGGTGCCCGAAGACGAGAAGGCCCCCGTCAATGTGGATATGTGAGAGTGCGTAGATGGACCTATCGCCTATGAACAGCGAATTCGCCAAGCCTGGAGACGGCACTGGCGGCAGGCACCTGAAGAGGATAGAAGGACGGCTGCTTTATCCAGTCTATGTACTGATAATACTGCTGTTCGCCGCGGTGTATGTTCCCACTCGCGCGGTATTCGCAGCTGTGTTTTTGATAACATGTGCAGTGTCGGTATACTTCGGGCTACAGGGATATGGAGAGTACCAGCTCTTCGCAAACACCCCTGTATCCAAGATAGACGGCGCTGCGGATGGACTCGTAGAGATACAGGCAAACTTAATTCCATACAAGGATGGCACTCCGTTAGACCTTCCCATAGGCGACGGCAAGTGCGCGTATTACGGTCTGGAGCTTCATTTCAACGGAGGGGGAAGAAACGACCAGGATTACATACTATCTTCTCGCTATTACTGCATAAGGACTCTGCTTTCTGATGGCACCGGATATCTTTACGGTGATTACAACAGTGCGGAGTTCGAGATGCCATACAGGCTTTATACCATAAGGCATGATAAATTTGAGCTTATCACAAACAGGCAGAACATCATACAGTCGTTTGAGGATACCTCCGGCCCCGGACAGAGGCTCGACATAAGCAGATACGACCAAAAGCTTGTCCTCAACCCAGTCACTAAAAGGGATCTTTTCCTAAGGACAAGCGGGGGAGGGTCTATGATCTGGCGCAATTCGGGCAACAGAGCAAATGGATATTACATTAAGATGTTTTATGTACCAACAGACAGGCCATTTTTCCTGATAGGGAAGGTGGCTGACAGCGGTCAGCTCTATGGCGAGAAACCACTCAAGAGGTTCTATGTGGATCCAAGTACTGGAATACTGGCTATAACCGCAAAGCCGAAGGCGAAGGCGATATCGAGGATGAGGAACCTGTCCTTCCTTGATTTAGGTCTTGCATTTTTGTGCTTCATGGCCTTCGTATGGATATTAAGTGCATACGTTTAGTGATCAATGATCGACCTTGACCTTCTTCTGCTGTCCAAACATTTCCAGTATCTCCTTTGTTGTTGTGGCGTCCTCTGCTTTTTTGTCCTTCCTCACGCCGTCGCTGACCAGACGAGGGAACCGGAGTGCATATCCTGGTTCTTCAGGTCCTTCCTTACCGCAGGTGTGCATCGGCGATCTTGTTATTTCGTCTGCCTTCACGGTTATCACGTATTCCGGCTCGACCCAGAAATCCGGAGCTATTATCGCTTCAACCCTTGGCGGCTTCCTTGCCAGCCGCGACCTCTTGAGAAGATCGCTAAAGTCTTGCATCTGCTTCTCGCTAAAGCCCGTTCCTATCTTTGACAGCGTCTCGAAGACATCCTTCTTCTCGTTGTACACGCCTGCGAGCAGGCCGCCCATCCCGAACTCTGTCCTCTGACCCTTTCCACGGTAGTACCCGAGTATGACCATGTCTATCGTGTCCGAGAGCTCGCCCTTGTAGCTCCTCTTCAGCTTTATCCAGCTGAACTTCCTGGCTCCTGCAACGTATGGCGCATTCAGGTCCTTTGCGACTATCCCCTCCAGCCCGTTCTCCACAGCTTCCTCGAAATACTTGTCCATCTGCTTAGGCGTTGTTGCTATGATCCTGTCGGACAGCCTTATCAGTTCGTTGCCTTTTATTATTGATTCGAGCTTTTTCCTCCTTTCCTCATAGGGCTTGCCGAGGTAGTCCTCTTCGTCATAATACATCAGATCAAATGCGAACAGGTGTACTGGCATCTCCTGGCTCTTCTCCTCGACTCCGTGCTTCCTCTTCCTCTGTATCGTCTCCTGAAAGGGCCTGAACTCGCCTGTCGCTTCATCATACGATATCGCCTCTCCCTCCAGTATTGCATTGCTTGCGCTCACCTCCGACAGCGCGGCCTTGGCTATGTCAGGAAACATTTCAGTGAGATTCTCTAAGTTCCTTGAAAATATGTGCACCCTGCCTTTCTTCCTGTCTATGTGCACCTGCGCCCTGAGTCCATCATACTTGCTTTCCACTGCGCACTTCCCCTTCATCTTCTCCAGTATCTGCTCGGCCGTAGGCAGCCTCTCTGCAAGCGCAGGGCGTATAGGCTCGAATAGCGACACCTTGAGGGATTTGATGCCAGGCATTCCCTTCTCGCTCAGCACCTCTCCGACCTTCCCCAGGTCGCTGCAGATATTGTACGCATTTTCGAGATCCGCCTTTGCATCCCTGCTCCCAGTATAGGATTTAGAGAGTGCTTCAAGGATTGTTGCATCTCCTGCACCTAGCCTGAGCTTGCCCAGGGCAAACCTTATCAAGTACCTTGCCTCAAGAGGTGTAGATGAGGCAAGCAACTCAACGAGTATTCTTATCTTTGCATCCTGGCTTCCGGTGCCAGAGGTGCCGGCTATTTTCCTCATTGATTCAAGCACGTAGTTTACTTCAAAATGGTGCTTTGAGAGAGGCCTGAGCTTCCCCTTCCTTATCATCTCCTGGGCAGTGAGGCCAAGATCGCCGGTCTTCCTAAAGCTCGATACCACATCCTCCTTTGAGAATCCACTTGCGGTGGCTATAGCCGATTCGGCGAACTTCTCAGCTATTCCTATTTGCATTCCCTCGAAAGGAGGAGCAAGCATGCCCTGCGTGATGTATATCAAGCTCCTTATCTCGCCTGACTTTGCATGCGACATTAGCTCCGAGAGTATGTCTACCATGCTCAGCCTTGACGACGTGTTCTCCAGCCTGTCATAATAGCCTGACACTTCGTCGAAGAACATGGCATCACGCGCGATAGGTACTGCTAATGAAAAGTATATATTTTACTCGGTGGAACGACGGAGGTAATCTGGTTTATATTTTTTATCGCTTATAAACGAGCATGGAGTATGGCGGGCTTGAGATAACCACTGCAGAGGACGTCTATGAGCCTGCGGAGGATTCGTTCCTCTCGGCAGAGATAGTCATGGCTGAGCTCAACAAGTACAGCGGCATGCTTAAAGTCATTGATATTGGCTGCGGATCGGGGATCCTGGGCCTTGTGGCCGCAACAAACCCCAACGTCGGAAAGGTAGTGTTCGCTGACATAAATGACAGGGCGCTTGACCTGTGCAGGGCAAACATAAGCAGGAATGCAGGCATCGTGAGAGCGGACTGCGATGTGGTGAAGAGCGACCTCTTCTCCGATATAACAGAAAGCTTTGACATAATAATATTCAATGCCCCCTACCTTCCGGAAGGCAAGGATGACAAGATGGCAAGCGCGTGGTACGGCGGCGAGAAAGGCATAGAGGTATCAAAGAAATTCCTCGGACAGGCGGTGGACCACATGTCCAATGGCGCAGAGATAATACTGGTTGAAAGTTCTCTGGGCGATTTGAACGCGCTCAGGGAGGAGATAAACGCGTTGGGCCTGAGCGTCACCGCGGAGAATAAGGCGCACATACATTTCGAGGACATAGTGGTCATGATTCTGGCAAAGACAGTTAGCATAGGCTCGTAGCAGGCATCAACGCTTCTTGTCAAGCCTTAGGACCCTTTTCACTTTCTCTACGGCGTCGAGCGCCTTGTCTATCTCCTCCTGCTTTGTGTACAGGTAGAAGCTCATCCTTGACACGGCCGCTTGGCCCAAGATTCCATTGACTAGAGGCATTGCGCAGTGATGGCCGGCGCGTATTGCTATTCCTTCGGTGTCGAATATCGTTGAAACATCATGTGGGTGCGCACCGCTTATGTTGAAAGATATCACTCCTCCCTTCCTGTGCACATCCTTGGATCCTGGACCGTATACGTTCATGCCCTCGGTCTCTCCTATGCGCTTGAGTGCATATTTCACGGTGTCCATCTCGTGCTGCCTGATTCTGCCCAGGCCGATCCTGTTCAGGTACTCTATGGCAGCGCCTAGTCCTATCGCGCCCTCAATGTTTGGCGTCCCTGATTCGAACTTCCATGGCAGCTCGTTCCAGTCTGCCGATTCGAATGTCACGCTGCGTATCATGTCGCTGCCCACTATTGCGGGGGTCGTCTCCTCAAGCAGCTCCTCCTTGCCATATAGCACGCCTATGCCTGAAGGTCCGAGCATCTTGTGGCTGGAGAAGGCCATGAAATCGCAATCGATCTCCTTCACATCGATAGGCATGTGCGGCACTGACTGCGCAGCGTCTACGATAACTGTTGCGCCAGCATCGTGGGCGAGCTTTGTCATCGTCTTCACATCGTTTATCGTACCCAGGACATTTGAGGCGTGGGTAAAGGCCACTATCTTGGGCTTGTTCTCAAGCTTCTTCCTGAAGTCATCCATGTCAATGAAGGATTTGTCCACAAGCGCAGCATGCTCAAGCACGGCCTTCTTCCTCCTGGCCAGCATGAGCCATGGCACTATGTTGCTGTGATGCTCCATGTCAGTTATGAGTATCCTATCGCCCTGCTTTATCAACGGCTCGGCATAAGACAGTGCGATTATGTTTATCGCATCGGTGGTGTTCCTGCAGTAAACGATATTCCTGTATGATTCAGCGTTTATGAGCTTGGCAGCAAGCTCCTTCGACTTTATATACGCATCAGTAGACTTCATAGATATGCTGTAAAGACCGCGATGTATGTTGGAGTTGTAGTTCTCGTAATAATCATTCACGGCTTTTATGACCTGCCTTGGCTTCTGGGATGTCGATGCGCTGTCCAGGAAGACCAGAGGCTTGCCATTTGGCTTCGTGCCAAGTATCGGGAAGTCTTCCCTTATCCTATCGACATCAAATTCGCTCATTTCGAACCATCTATCTGGTATCCTTCCCTCTCTATCTGCTCAATCAGCTCCTTTCCGCCTTCTCTGACGATCTTCCCCTCAGACATGACGTGTATGAAACCAGGCTCCATGTAGTTCAGTATCCTGCTGTAATGGGTTATGAGCAGCACTCCGGCATTTGTATTCTTCCTTATGTCGTTTATGTTCTCGGCCACCACTTTAACCGCGTCGATGTCGAGCCCTGAATCAGGTTCATCCAGTATTGCGAGCTTGGGCTTGAGAATAGACATCTGCAGCATCTCCATCTTCTTCTTCTCTCCTCCGGAAAACCCGTAGTTTAGCGAGCGCCCTATAAGGTCCTCACGCAGCCTGAGACTCTCGCCGCGGCTCCTTATCTCAGCCATGAACTCCTTGTAGCTTATCTTCTCCTTGTTTAGCGCCCCTCTTGCAGTGTTGAGAAAATTTACTATCCCAAGGCCCTCTATCTCTATTGGATTCTGGAACTGTAGGAAAAGACCAAGCCTGGCACGCTCGTTGACGGGAAGATCGTTTATCACCTTTCCGTCCGCCTTTATCTCACCCTTTGTTATCCTTACCTGCGGATGGCCCATTATAGACTTTGCAAGAGTGGTCTTTCCGCTGCCGTTGGGGCCCATGAGCACATGCAGTTCGCCCTCCTTTACCCTGAGGTTAACTCCTTTCAACACGTTTCTCTGCTCTGCATCTGCATGCAGATCGTTTATTTCCAGTATCATTTTTTCACCTGCTTATCCATACTCCTCTTGCAGCCATGTCAGGCATCGAGCCGAACCTGCCGCTCTCGAGCTTCTCGAGCATGACGGACATGGCGGCCTCGTGTGCTACTCCATTGCCTATGTTAGATATGTATTTTGCAAGGAAAGATGTAATAAGCGTCTTCCTGGCCTGTGGCTCGTCCATTCCCCTTGATTCGAGATAGAAGAGGTGTTCTGGATCAAGAGGCGATGTTGCGGCAGAATGCGTTGCCTTCACCTCATTGCTATAGTCTATGGCCATGTCAGGAAGTGCATCGACATGCGCATCCCTGCTCAGGAGTATCCCGCGTTCGGTTATCCTGGAGAAACAGCCCTTTGTGCCCTTTTCAACTTTTGCAAAACCTTTCAGTATGCAGTGGGCTTTTCCGTCCAGCACTGCTCCGGACTCTAGTTTTGCATGGCTTCTGGGCTTGGAATTTGTCATGTATGTTGTAAGGTCGAATTTCTGCTCCGAATTGCCGAATGCAAGCTCGCACACTTCGGCACTGCTCCCTACGCCCTGAGAGTCTATTATGCTCTTTGCCTTTGTAGTGGATCCGCCTGCGTATATAAAATTGGAGCTAAAGCTGCCGCAGTCTGCAATAACGCTTTTGCACAGATTCACGACGTTTGATCCTGTGCCTTCGTTGTGCAGAGCATCAAGCTCTACCCTTGAATCCTTGCCGACCCTGACTTCATGCAATACTGACATGGTTCCGTTACTGTCGGAATCGGAGAGGTATAGCTCGAACATACCAAGCTTTGATCTGCTGCCTGTACGTACCATGACCTGAACCGGGAGGCATGCGCAGTTTATGAAAAGCAGGTTTAGGCTTTCCTCCTTGCCTTCGGGAAGGTCGACAATAATGAAGTACTTGGAATAGGCATTTGAGAACGCAGCAAGCTTGTCATCATTGCTTTTGAAGAGCTTTGATGAAAGCATATCTGCATCGGCGTCCTCTGCCCGGATTATCTTTACATTGTCTCTGAAGCTTTTTGTAGTATGCTCCGATATTATTGCATCGAATTTTATCTTTGTTTTATCGGTAACGGCTCTTGACAGCCGCTCTATCCTTGATTCGCAGGCATTTATGTCGGCAGTTTCAGGGCTGGCAGGATCTAGTTGGATGTCTACCGTGTATTTCTTATATAAGTCGTTAGTCTCGGCGGGCATCGAGTTGTAACTTGATATGGCTTCAGCTATAAACTCTTTTTTTGACTGCACTTCAAAGCACCTGCTCAGCCCACACCCTTGCTGGTGTCGAGCTTTATCAGCCTCTTGAGCTCAAGGGAATATTCTACTGGGAGCACTTTTGTCAGGTCGTCTATGAACCCGAGGACTATCATCGCTATGGCGTCATCCTCGGATATACCCCTTGACATCAAGTAGAATATCTCGTCGTCGCTTATCTTCCCGACCTTGGCCTCGTGGCTTATTATCGCATCGTTCCTGTTTATCTGGTTGTAAGGGTATGTGTTCGTCTTTGCATTCTCGTCGAGCAGGAGCGCGTCGCAGGAAACGTGTGCCTTGACATTCTCCGCATTCTTGGCGACATTGAGAAGGCCGCGGAACGTCGTGACTCCGCTGCCCTTCGAGACGCTCTTCGATATTATCTTAGAAGTAGTATTTGATGCGAGATGGTATATCTTGCCACCCGAATCCTGCACCTGACCGTCCCCGGCAATGGCTATTGAAAGCACTTCCCCGCTCGCTCCGTTTCCCTGCAGGAATATACTGGGATACTTCATGTTCACCCTGCTGCCTATATTTGCATCGATCCACTCGACCCTGCCGTTCTTAGCGACGTGAGCGCGCTGTGTTACGAGGTTGTATACGTTCTTAGACCAGTTCTGGATCGTGACATATCTTATATGGGCACCTTCAAGCGCCACTAGCTCGACGACGGCCGAGTGCAGCGCATTGCTTGCATACACCGGAGCCGTGCAGCCTTCCAGATACGTGACATCGGCACCCTCGTCAGCGATTATCAATGTTCTTTCGAACTGCCCGGAATTCTTTGCGTTTATCCTGAAATAGGCATTGAGAGGCATCGGTACCTTCACCCCTTTTGGCACATAGATGAATGATCCGCCGCTCCATGTTGCCGTGTTGAGGGCAGCAAACTTGTTGTCTGTGGGAGGGATCACCTTCCCCCAGTATTTTCTCATCAGCTCAGGATACTTCTTCAGTGCTGTATCGGTGTCGGTGAATATGATTCCGAGCTTCTCGAGCTCTTCGTTCACGTGGGAATAAACTACAGAGCTGTCGAACTGCGCCTCGGCTCCGGAGAAGAACTTCCTCTCAGCTTCAGGCACGCCAAGCTTGTCGAACGTCTGCTTTATGTCATCTGGCACGTTCTCCCACTTGTTGGCCTCTGTCCTGGCCGTGGGGCTCATGTAGTAGTAATAATCCTCGAACTTTATACTGTTTAGGTTTGCCCCCCACTGCGGCATGGGCTTGCTCAGGAATACTTTTAGTCCAGTAAGCCTCTTCTCCAGCATCCATTCCGGCTCTCCCTTAATTTTTGATATCTTTCTTACCACGTCCTCTGACAGGCCCTTTGGGAATTCGTCATATGCTACATCCTGGTAAAATCCGTATTTCTCGGAGTATTCCTTCCTCTCAACTACCTCTTCCAGCCCTTCGTTCACCATAAAGACACCGTTCAGTTGGAGCTGCCACTTAATGTTGAAAACTTGCAGTCGAACTTGTTAAGCACGAAACATATTGAGCAGATGCACTGCTTGAGCTTGGCCTGGTCGCCCTTGGCTATCCTGTCTATGTACGCATCTATCTTTGCCCTGTCTATCTTCTTGTACATCTCTTCGACAGATGCAGAGCACTTGTCGTTGACGTACTTGCTTACCGCGGCCTGTGCTACGCCCAGTATGTCAGCTATGCTGCTCTCGGTCATGTTGTATCTCTCCTTGAGGGTCTTGGCTATCGCCAGCCTTGCAGCAGGCACGACCTCCTTTGATGCGACCTCGTAACCGTTTGTCATGAATATCTCTGTTTTATAACAGAGTTATAAGATGTCGGCATCTATTTATAGTTATCTATAGCCTCCACCGCACTGCAAAAAATGTTTATAACACTTGTGAGGCAAATTGATATGTCAGTGATAGAATGGCCAATGGCATGCATCCCAGCAACAATTATGCAGTAACGGATTATGCCCATCTTGAACCAAAATACAGGAAGCTTCTCGCTGAGGCCAGGAAGGTGACAGTGAATTCCTATGATCCGTACAGGCATTACAAGGTTGGCGCAGCGCTGCTCACGGATTCTGGAGAGATTATATCCGCCGCGAATGTCGCCAACAGCTCATACATAAACAGCACGTGCGCCGAAAGGTCGGCAATAGCCAAGGCCAATTCCCAGGGTGAGAGGAAGTTCACGGCAATAGCAGTAATAGGCAGGCCCAGCAGTGGCAAAAGCCACATAATCACCCCGTGCGGCACATGCAGGCAGATAATATACGAATTTGCGAGCTATTCGGGGAGGGACATGGACGTCATAATGTCCAACTGGTCCATGAAAAGGATAATTGTGCTAAAGATATCAAAGCTACTCCCGCTTCCGCACAGGTAGTATTTCATACAAGCTTCGCTAGAGGAACCTGCCGGCCTTGCCCTCCGAAGTACCTTGTATCAACATATATCATCATTGTGGGAGTTATCTTCACGAATATGCCGCCATGCTCCTTTACAAAGTGGCCCTCCTGAGACTCGGATATCCAGTTCAGATCTCCGCTTAGCCGCTTAGCCCTTATCGCATAGACCTTCTCTATTTCGCTGTCGGGCACTATGCTCGTCACGCCCTTTACCTGTACCCCTATCTGATGTATGCCTGAAACTGATAGTGGGGTGAACACGGCCATTGCAACATTCGAATTGGACTTTATGTTATTCATGTGCCTTGTCCCCTTCGGGGATATGAAATAGAAGTTGAATTCATCATCATATGAGAAGTAGACTGGCGTTGCCCATACACCATCTCTCTCCCTTGTTGCGAGCACCGCTACGGTTGTTGAGTCGAGGCATTCCTTCAGCTTCGCCTTCCAGTCGAATTCCTTTTCATCCTCCATAACAACACCAATCATTTTTCTCCTGATACCTTATTATCCCTTTTGATGGAATTTATCGCACTTGCAAGGCCTCCAGAAAGCACGAACGATTTTATCTCGTAGTCGTCCTTGAGGAGCCGTGCTATCTGCGATGAGACGTTCCCACCATAACACACGAATATCTTGCCCTGGAAGTCGGCGAGTCCCGCCCTGTCCATGCTGCTTATATCAATAGGATTCACCCTTGTTATCTTGTTAACTGGTATACCTAGTATGTAGGATACGTATTCGGTGGGCTCTGAGCCCAGCCAGATCATGCTTGACTTTCCCTCGTCTATCAGTGATTTTGCGAGATCGAGGCTTATCTCAAGTGGAGTTGTGCTACCGGTCTGGATGCTCTCCTCGATCATGCTTGAGAGTTTATGCGCAGGCGCAATCCTGAGACCCTCGATGTGCCATCCGCTCTCTGATGATTCCGACTCCTCACCAGATCCCCTTATCCTTATCTGCACTGTTGCCAGTATCTTGCCGTTGGCGTTGGTGGTACCCATTATGTTGTTGAGCATTACGCTGCTCACCCTGGTAGGAGAAAGTATATTTATACCCAGATAGAGGCCCCAGAAGGAATTGTGGATTATAACCACGCGCTTGTCGGTAAGTACAACAGTATCGGGTGCTATTGAGGAGAAGTAGCTCTCCCTCATCTTCATCAGCACCGTCTCATTCTTGTGTATATATTTTGATATGTCCTGCAAGGCCAACACTGAATATGATTGGCTTGTAAACAATATTAAGGCATATGCAGACAGTTATTTCATCATTGTGCCGAACTCCTTCATTATCTTGCTTACCTTAGGTCTTATCACTAACATGCAGTATGGCTGGAGAGGATTGTTCTTGTAGTAGTTCTTATGATAGTCTTCAGATGGATAGAATGAGTCCAGCTTCCTGACCTCAGTTGCTATGGGCTTCTTGAAGTTGCCAGCGATGCCCTTTATGTAAGTCTCTATCACTTTCCTGTCCTTCTCATCTTCATATAGTATTATGGAACGATACTGCGAGCCAACATCTGCACCTTGTTGGTTGACCGATGTCGGATCATGTGCAGCGAAGAATATCTCCAGCAGCTTATCAAGACTCGCCACATCGGGATCGTAGTCTACCTTTATGACTTCGGCATGCCCTGTATCGCCACTGCACACCTGCTCATATGTCGGATTCTTAGTATGCCCTCCTGCGTATCCAGGCGTTGTCTTGACAACTCCCTTAAACATATCAAATATCGCCTGAGTACACCAAAAACAACCGCCACCGAGTACTATCGACTTCGTGCCTGCTGCCATACTATCAACTTTCATATTGACTTATTTAAACGCATGTGCCTGCGCACAGACAGAATGCCAACCGATCCACAGGGAGGCAGGCACTAAACAAAACCTGCGCACAGTTGCGCTATTTAGGGCGCATATCAAGCGGCTCGGCAACTTATACCGCATGGGAGGCTTAACGCAACAGGGCGCAACGTTGGCGCAAATAGGCTTATTTCGCCATATGATACTTGTATAAATAACCGTATCCCTTCTGAAACCGCCAAACGTTAAGTCTGCGTGCACCAAAAGCACCCACCACCTAAGACAATAAATTTTGTGCCTGTTGTCATACTATAAACTTTGCATATTAGATTAATATGGCTGACGCCGATGGACAGCTACAGCAATTTTCAAGGCTATTCTGATTCCTAGAGATACTGCTCTACCAGTGCTTTCTTCTCCGTGAGGCCAGCCATGCCGCCACCACTGCGATGATTATCACTGCAACGATCGCCCATGCAGCATATGAAGGACCCGTTGTGTTCTGGGGCTGCGCCGGAGTGGCGGTTTGGTTCTGCGATACCGCAGAAGTGGCAGGAGCAGGAGCTGTTGTTGCTTCGGTTGACACCTGCGTCTTCTGGAACAGGCCCACCACAGGATCCTTTGGCATGCTGAAAGATATGGTGCATGATGCAGTATTTGCAGTGAATTGGGATACCTGCGCCCACGCGCCGTTTACCAGAATGAATGGAACTATTTCTGAGACTGGGACAGAGCATGGATATGCCAGTGCGACTATGGCGGTTATATTGGCACTTGTATTCACGCTTATGTTGAGTTCCCTGCCTATTGGGGTAAACCCTGAAGGCGGCAGAGGCGCCTTTCCGGTCACATTCTCCACGATTACGCTGGCATTTGACGTGCTGTTTGATTTCAGCACTATGAAGAAACCTGCATTTGGAACGCTTATGTTCAGTGGCATATTTGCTGATATATTATATCTTGAATTTAGCACGAATTGCTGAGGTACCGTTGTCGTGGTTGTTGGAGAAGTGGATTGCACTACCGATGTGGTTGGCGCGGTGGTTGGCTGCGAGGTGTATCCTTGCACTCCTGCAGCAGATGAGCCTCCGGATCCCTGAATTGTCTGACTCCACGGCGGAGGTGGAGTTACAGTCTCAGGAGTGACGGTGAGCACTCCGGTGTGAACAGAGTTTGCGGTGTTTGCATTGCTGTCAGTGACTATGACGTTTGCGTAGAGGGTGTTGCCGCTTTGCGATGAAGGTATCGTGTATGCAAAGCCATTAGTAGTGGTGAGAAGGTTGCCTACGAGGATGTTCGTTATCGAGTTGTAGACAAGGAAGTTGTATGAGGTGTAGGCGTCGCTGCCTCCGGATGCTGATGCTGTGAAGGTCTCGGTCTGGCCTACGTCCAAAGATGCCGGGAGTGCAGGGGACGCGGAGATCGATACAGAAAGCGCAGGATCTATCGTGATTGCCGATATTTTTACTGAATTTACTGTTACTGCTGTTGAGGCGCTGTCTGTAATGAATATGTTTGCAGATATTGCATTTCCTGCATCCTGGGATGGGACTTTCCATAGGAATGTGTTGGATGTTCCTGTTATTCCAGTGTAGAGCGCATTTGCAAGCACTGCTCCGGTTATGCTGTTGAATACCTGGTAATTTGCAGTGTACGGGGATGTTCCTCCTGACCATGAACTGCTGAATGTCTCATACTGGCCCGCATCTACTGATGGGGTGTTTGAAGCTGCAAGTGATGGAGCGGATGATAAGGCAGGATTTATCGTAATCGAGTTGAAGATCTCTATGCTGTTGGAGGTGCTGTCCTGCATGAATGCAGATACCAGATACGTGCCGAATATATCATATCCTCCTTTGCTGTTTATTGAATATTGTGTTGGTCCGAATGTTGCATCTGCGCTGGTGCTGCTGACAGGATTTATTTTAAGATCCATAGCGCCTCCGGAAAGCAGTTCTGCAACTGTTGGTGGCGGGATTATCTGCGATGTGTAGACGCTTGAGCTGTAGGCACCATTGTAACCGCCCATGCAGTAGAGGTAGCCGTCGAATTGGTCGCAGCTTAGCCCGTAGAGGCTCTGAGGGAGGGAATTCGCGGAGGTTGACCATGATGAGATGAGGTTGCCTGGGAGGATCTGCGATGTGTAGACGCTTGAGCTGTAGCCGCTGCTGGAACCATAGCCGCCCATGCAGTAGAGGTAGCCGCCGGAAGAGGCGCAGCTTGGCCCATCGAGGCTCTGAGGGAGGGAATTCGCGGAGGTTGACCATGATGAGATGAGGTTGCCTGGGAGGATCTGCGATGTGTAGACGCTTGAGCTGTAGTAGCCAGAATTCACGCCACCAATGCAGTAGAGGTAGCCGCTGGAAGAGGCGCAGCTTGGATGTCCAGTGCCCTGAGGGAGGGAATTCGCGGAGGTTGACCATGATGAGATGAGGT
>JAJYVC010000005.1 GCA_021792235.1 Microcaldota archaeon | reverse complement strand
GATTGCGCTTACAGTGTTCGTGATGCTGATGCTTATAGCACAGCTTATCGCGCTGAGATTCAAGGTGCCGTATACAGTTGTGCTGGTGTTCATAGGCATAGGGGTGACTGTGCTATCCACTGCTGCGCTTGGAACGTATCCTCTTTCAGGTATTTTGCAGGTCTCTATACAATGGATAAGGGCCTTGTATGGCCAGCTTGTCGGGACGGGCCTTTTCGTGGGGCTAGTGGTGCCTCCTCTGATCTTCGAGGCGATGATACACATAAAGAGGGACGAGCTTAGATCCGTGATAAGGCCCGCACTTGTACTTGCGACGGTTGGCGTACTGCTGTCCACAGCGGTAGTGGCAGTTGCAGTATGGAAGATTGAGGGTATCTCATTGTTCTCATCGCTGCTATTCGCGGCAATAATAGCGCCTACAGACACCATAACCGTGCTCCAGATATTCAAGTATGTGAAGGTGCCTTCAAAACTCTCCACACTCATGGATTTGGAAGCCGCATTCAATGACGCCACTGCAATAGTGCTATTCACGGTAATACTTTCTTCTTCTGGTTTGCATAGTGCACAGGTATTGAGCGGCGCCGAGTTCTTCGTATATAGTTTTGTAGGTGGCATAACCATAGGTCTCGTGGTCGCGGCCATGGCAAAATTGGTCCATTCTAGGGTGAATGACAAGCTAGCCGGAACTACGCTTACGATAGCTGCTGTCTATGGTTCCTATGTACTTTCCACATCTCTTGGGGCCTCCGGCCTAATAGCCGTTGCCATAGTGGGGCTCTACTTTGGTAACAGCACAACTAAGGCAGTTACCAAGAGTGTGAAGCGTTCGATAACGTCGTTCTGGGAGATGGCTGCATTCGTAGGCAATGCAGTAGCGTTCCTGCTGATAGGCTTTGATACGAACCTATCGCTGTTCTTCCAGGCATCAGCGGTAATAATCGTGGCGTACGTCTCAACGCTAGTGGCAAGAGTCATAACTGTCTATCCGATATTCACTGCATTTAGCGGCATGGGAAGGAAACTGCCGCGCAAATGGGGCAGCGTTGCTACACTGGGAGGGGTTAGGGGTGCCCTTTCCATAGCGCTGCTTGCAACACTCGCGTATTCAGGAGTGGTCTCGTCATATGCGCTTTCCACAATAACTGCGATGGTGCTGGGCGTCGTGTTCATATCAATTATTGTGCAGGTGCCGCTGCTGTCAAGATATGCAGGCATGTTCTTCGGAAGGCACAGCAGACCTGTGGACCTGAGCTGAATTGGCCCTGACTGGCTAGGTAAAGATGGGACGCCCAATGCGGGGATCGAACCTGCGACATCCTGGTTAACAGCCAGGCGCTCTACCACTGAGCTAATTGGGCATTTTGAAGAACGGAAACGGCCCGGCGAGATTTATTATCTTGGCGTACATATATGAATGCTCGCCCATGTGGTCCGTAAAATCAATCTTGTTCTCACTATATTTATACCTTGCGAAATTTCCTGACTGACCTTTGGCAGCGACGGCACAGTACAATATGCTGCTGTCGTCCGATAGACCATCGATTATGTCGAACGCACACAAGACCTTGCTGCCCTTGTAGTCAAAGGAGTATAGGTAGGGTATCGAATCGCTACCTGCGCCGTTGAGCAGCACCGCAGTCACCAAGTCGCTTGCACTTGACAACATTACTGTGCTCGACACCTTGACTCTGCCAGAGCTCCTCAGGCTCAGCGAGCTTGCCCTTATTATCCGCATATAGCTTGACTGCTCCTGCAAGCTGCCTTCCATGAAATGAGAGTTCTCCTTCTGGTAGGCTGAAGACGGATATGTATAGCTTATCACAGTTTCTGGCTTTACTGAGCTCACATAATATGCAAGGCGGATGCTGCCAATCTTTTCCCCTATTGCCATTATCCTGTACTCCTTTCCGTGCTTCGCCGAAAGCAGAGCAGAGCTGGTATAATCGTAATTGCACACATACCTTGCCAGGTCATCTAGTGATCTGAGCCTGACGTACATGACCTTGCTTGCTTGCCTGTGTCTGCTCTTCATTTGAACCTCCTGCTCAGCCGAATAATGCGCTGTAGACGTGTGACAGGAAGAGCATTATGTCGTATGACGGGTAGAATATTACAGGGGAAAGTATTATTCCCTGGCCTACAGCGCTGTAATCGTTAAGTAGGCTAGGCTGTGCGACAAGGCTTACTGGCGCGTTTCTGGCTATTACCGGGCTGGTTGTTGAAACTACGGTGACATTGAAACGGTAGCTCCCGGATTCATTCACATATACAGGGTATACGTAAGTGCTCTGGGTTTCGTGGAGTGCTACGACTTGCTCTTTGACATCCCAGGCAGGCAGGCCGGATATGCTTATGCTGAACGGATCATCAGATATTCCTGTGTTGTTTATTGATATGTACAGGTTTGTGGGCTCGTCAACCCCAGACTGTATTGAGGATGGAGTTACAGAGAGGTTGAATACGTTTGGAGTCACATTCACATACGCGCTGAACGTGAAGTTTCCCAGCTTGGAATAATTTCCCACGTTTATGGCCGCTATGGTCAGGTTGTACGTACCGTTCTGGGCTGTGGAAGGCACAGTGACCTTCATTTTCATTGGATTCTCGTACAGTAACGAAGGCTGAGAATACCATCCCGTCGGCAGGCTCGCTGCCTCGAGCCGGTCCCACCCTATGTTTATGGCGAACCCAGTAGCGTTGGTTGTGCTTGCGGATGCCTCTAAATAGAAGCTTTCGCCAGGTCCCACCTTGCCCAAGTATATGCTCTGGCCGTTCTGGAGGACCGCACTTGACGGGCCCAGCACATTAAGGTAGGTTGCATTTGATACTGCGGCGAGGAACAGGATTGTAACTGCTGCATAAAGCCGCATTGCATTGGTTGACATAAGTAAGTATTATGTGCTAAAATTAAAATACTATCGGGGCCTTGGGCCCTAATACAAGCCTGTGCCGAGGTTTTATCACAAACTATAAAAGCTTATTATCCGCCCTATATGCTGTAGCTGGTAGTATGAAGCTGGGATATGCTGTTTTGGCAGTTATAGTCATAATAGTAGTAATAGCAGCAGTTGCGCTGCTGCTTTCGGGCGGTGCGCCGACACTCTCCACGTCAAAAACGCTGTCGCTTTCCAGAAATTCCACATATAGCTTTCATCTTGCCGGCGACTCCAACTTATCGTCGGTTATGGTAGAGTCGGTGTCAGGCTCCAACTCTGTGGTTTACATAGGCAGGACGCCCATTCTCTTGAATGACATGGCAGTAGTCCAGCTTTCTACGGGCCAGTCTGCGAATGTCAGCTTAATAGGCTCATCGACTGCGGACCTTGGCATATCGCTGGTTTCCGTGTCGGGCGATAGCGCAACGCTTAACCTCACTTACCTGCCGTCAAGTTTCGGCGTGAAGGTCAGCAGTGGGGTAAAAATGATACGGCCTGAGGGAACGGTGGCGCCAACAGGTGCGCAGACAACAGCGGCTGCTACCACGATTGAAGCCACTACGACAGTGGCTGCAAGCACCACGACAGTGGCGGTTTCTACCACCACAGCATTGAATGTGAACCTTACCGCGCAGGCAATAATAAGCGCGAACGGTACTGCAGTTGGCAAGGTGATAACAGGTTTCAGCGGCATATTCATTAAACAGCACAGCGAATGCACCCAGCAGACGTACGATATTGAATTCGCTGCAATGTACGGTACCACACCTTCCGGGAGCCTTACATTCCAGAATGCAAGCCTAGTCGCGCCGGAATACGTGACTAGCAGCGCGCAGAGCCTTGGCAACAATATCTACAACATAACATATACCGAAGTAGTTCCTTCAGGCAACAGGCACTTTGCCACAGTAGAGTACAATATGACAGGCAACTATACTACAACTTCTGTGTTCAACGGCGATTTCGGAAGGAGCTATAGCGCAGTGCTTGAAAACTATACCACTATCAGCCAGGGCACTGACAAATGCACCATATTCGGCGTTTGAACCGCTAGATGGCATCGGCCTGGTGCTCAGCCTTGTTGTACTTCAGGGTCTTTTTCGGTATCTTGGGCTTTATGGGCAGCGTGAACCTAAATGTGGTTCCCTTTCCTACATCAGAATCAACCACACGTACCTGGCCGTGGTGCAGATGCACTATCTCACTGACTATTGACAGCCCCAGACCCGTCCCTGATCCCTCCTGCTTTATCAGACCACGCTTCAACTGGTAAAACTTCTTGAATATCTTAGGTATATCTGACTTGCTTATACCTATTCCGGTGTCCGATACGTCAACGCTGACGCTGCCCTTCTTCCTTGACACCCTTATGCTTATGCTGCCCTTCTCGGTGAACTTTATCGCATTGCCTATCAGATTTGAAAACACCTGTATTACCCTGTTTGGATCCGCGGTGATCTCGGGCACATCGTAGTCAACCACCCACGAGAACTCGAGACCTTTGTTCTGGCAGGCTTCTGCAAGGGACTTTATGCTCGGATTGTTCTTTATCTCGTTGAAATTCACCTGCTGCAGATCTAATTTGACTATTCCAGACTGCAGCTTCGCCACATCGAGGACCTGTTTCACAAGCTCTAGGAACCTTTCTGATTCATCATATATTATCTGGATGTAATCCTTCTGCTCCTTTGACAGCGTATCTGAGCCATCAGTAAGCAGCAGCTTTGAGAAACCCATTATGTTGGTTATTGGCGTCTTTAGATCGTGAGATATGTTGTAAATGAACTGGGACTTGAGCTCGCTTTCCGCCTTGAACTTCTTTACTTCGTCCTCGGCCCTTTCCTTGGCATCCTCAATCTGCTCTATTCTTCTCTTTGTCAAAAGCTCCTTACTCATAAGCAGGAATTTTGAGGCTCTTCCATTAGCGTCAAGGATCGCCTTTACGGTCTGCACACACGGCACTTCGGTGCGATCCTTGAGTTCAATCATGTTGACGTAAACATCCCTTATGTAGCCGTTGTTTGCTGCGACAGAAAGCGAAGTGGCTATCTTTGCCCGGCTCTCGTCATCCGCGCAGAGGGAATATATCTGTGTGCCCTCCGTGCCATTTCCAAGCTTGAATAGGGTTTCTGCGGCACTGTTGTGGGAGACAATGTAACCCAATTTGTCTATCTCTATCATCGGGTCATTTGACAGCCCTATCACATCATCAGTCATTCCTTGCGCGAACCTGAGTATGCGCTCGTAATCCTTGGATATTATGCAGTATATGCGGCCTGAACTCTTGTATGCGGAAAGATTGGCGTTAAGCTCGGCATCGTTCCCAAAACTTAGGGTTATCTGACCATAATACCTGGTGCCTGAGAGCTTTTGCATTATATCGGAGATGGTGGTAGGCACTTTAATGAAATCAGTGAACCGCTTTCCAACCAGCAGGTCTCCATTTATACCGAACATTGAGTTGGAGGCGCTGCTTATCCAGGATATGCTAAGGTCCTTGTCAAGAGTCATAAATACCTGATCGTTGCTCCGATCAATCAATTTGGATCTCTCTTCGGCTTCCTTTGCCTTGCTCGTCTCGTTTATCATAAGGTGCAGCAGGCTTTCATTTATCCTGCTAGGAGATATCTCAAAAGACTTTCCCTGATCCGCCTTCAACCCTGCCTCTATGATGCTGCCCTTGTTAAGTAGTTCGACGGATTGCTTGTCGAGTTCGAATATGTCGGAGAGCTTTGCACCGTAAAGCTCTTTTTGGTTCCTGTCAAAGCAATTTAGCGCAGGCTTGTTTGCCCTGATTATGCTGCCTTCAGAACTAATCAGCAATTGCGGCATCATGTTGCTGAACGATGCATCAAAGTACTTGGCAACATTGAAGCTCTTATCACGCTCGTATTTGGATCCTGCTTCGCTGCTTACTATCTCCGAGGCGATGGAGAAGAGAGTACTGTGATCAGGCGCGAAGCCTGCTTCATCTTTTGACAGCATCGTGATGGTGCCGAAGACCTTGCCGTCCTTTGATATTGGTAGTATTGCACAGCACTTGTATCCCCTGTTGCTGTACTCTATGAGTTCAGTAGCAGAATACCCACTAAGACCATTCTCTGTGTAGGGTTTGTTCGTATTCAGCGCAGTCTCCTCTATTGGACTGAACTGCTGGCTCTGCGAACCGTCCTTTACTATGACCTCATTTATCCCGAGATTGGTCTGTACATATTCGCCGAATTTAGAGATGAACTCCCTGTATCCTCCGGATTCCCTGCTGAGCTTCAGTACATCCATAACCAGCCTTGCTATTGGGATTGGAGGCTGCATCTCAATCATATAAGGTTTGCCGGCAAACGCTATTAAAGTTAGTGCAGAGAGCTATATAGGGCTTGCATGAAAGTGGAGAGGCTGTTTGATGGAGTCTTCAGAATAGATGGTAAGCTGGCTACTGTCAACCTTGCCAGTGGAGTGAAGGTTTATAATGAGGACCTTGTCGAATGTGATGGCAAGCAGTACAGGCTTTGGACACCTTACAGGAGCAAACTAGCCGCGGCGATAGTTAATGGGCTTGAGAAACTTAGCATAAGGAACGGGTCACATGTGCTTTATCTTGGCGCGGCCACGGGCACTACGTCCAGCCACATAAGCGACATAGTGGCTGAAAAAGGTCAAGTATACTGCATAGAAGTTTCTGAGAGGAGCATGCGCGACCTGCTTAAGGTCTGCGAAACAAGATCCAATATGCTCCCTATACTGCAGGACGCACGCAATACTGAATCATACGGAGAGGACGTAGGTATGGTAGACTGTATATATCAAGACGTAGCAGCACGGGACCAGGACCAGATACTGTTGAAAAACTCTGAAATGCTAAAAAAAGGAGGATACGCTTATGTGGCAATAAAGTCGCAGAGCATAGATGTCTCCAGAAATCCAAAAAAAGTGTTTGTAGAGTTCCTTGCTTCTGTGTCGTCAAAATTCGACATAGTACAGGAAATAGACATAGAGCCCTACCACAAGATGCACCTCTTTGTGGTCCTTAGGAAGAAATAGGAGATTTTGTGACATCATCTGCAGGCTAAGATACGAGGCTTCCCCAGCACTGCTGTTGCATGTCCCGAAGTATGTTCTAGGTCTGCAATCAGGTTTGCGGAATACATTGCAATTTGACCAATCCGCCAGTCTTTAAATGAGTCAGATTTCCTGGCCAACCATTGCATATTTTAACCTGAATCATGATTTACATACATGCGCGTTTCCAGGAAGAGGAAATCCCTTTTAAGGCTTACAATAGTTCCTGCGCTCATCACCGCCATAATAGTGGCAGTATTATACGGGACGCTTACACTCCTAAATTACGATCTTTTCTCATCCAGTTCATCCGTGCTTTTGTTTGCATCGTTCGGGTCCAGCGCGTTCCTGCTGTTCATGATACCGCACTCGAGGGCTGCAAATATCGGCCGATTTGCAAAGAGCTATATCATAGCGATAGTTCTTGGACCAATCGGATACGTCCTGGCTGCCCTAGCAGGATTACCGCTTGCAACAGGAATCATGATGTTCATAATGTCGACGCTTCTATACACTACGCACAGCGAGCATCCGCCTGCAATAGGTGCAATGCTCGCATTCATACTTTACCGCATAGACGTATACGGCATATTCATTGTACTGTTTGGCATAGTATTGTTTGTGTCATTTCACAAAGTGTTTGAGAAGTACATATACCAGATCGGCATTGAGATAGAGTCTAGGGAGAGATTCCACGACTGAAGCTGTATACTGGTATAAATATTTTGCCACATATACCGTATTGGTTAGAGAGTTGCCTTCATATGAAATCTGCGTCCTATATGAGACTGCTAGACTCCATAAGCTCATCAGGCCTCATCTGCAGGTGCTGCGGAAACAAAGTTTACTCCCTGTCAGGCGCCAACGAGTCAGTATGCAATTTCTGTGAGGCGTATGTTTCTTCAAGGGACAAGGACGTTGTGCATGGCAACAGAGATATAGAGAACAACCTTGGGCTGATGCAGAGCAGTGCTGCTTCAGGAAGGTGGGTAGATGGTGCCGCTGCGGCAGATTCGCTTGCAGCTACCAATGACCCGTGCTTCCTTTATGGCGCATCGAGCTTCTACAGGTTCTTCTCTGACCATACTTATTATGGCGTAGATTACAATCTTGGAGGATTCATGTACAGCAACGCAGAAAAAAGGAGTGATGAGGTGCAGAGGAACAAGTACAACGCTGTTGCGCTCATATCGAAATCGAAGGAGTTCTTGTTCAAGTCCCTGAAGATAATAAATGCCAGCCCGAATCCTGAAGACCATCTCCTCTTCATAAAATTCATGGCCAATGTCAAGCTGAATAGGCTCGACCATGCGCAGAAGACACTTGCGGAGATCGGCGGGAGGCAGAATATGGATATGGTGAAGTTCTATGCTAACACTGTCTGGATGGTGAACGGCGGCAAAAAGCTTTCCGATAAGTACATAGACGAGGGAGTCACCTACGGCCTATCCAACATACTTTATTACCTAGCAATAAGCGCAGCGAAGCATGGCGATCTTGACGGTGCGATAAATATGCTTGACCAGCTAGCGCCCAGGTCCAACATGCCTGCTGCGCTTTACGCAGGAATAAGGCTCAGGGACATCAGGAATGCCTCGAGCATATAACGTATACTGCAGCTTCGTAAGGCCTGAGCTCATATTTGTTTTCTGATTCGGGGTAGTTTCCTATTATGAGCTCTGCCCCATTGAGAAGCACATCCCTATGCTGCTTGAACTTGGTGGCCTTGCCCTTGAAGTTCAGAAGCACCAGAATCTTTTCAGAACCAAGGCTACGCGTATAGGCGAATATGTCTGGATGCTTATCAAGCACCTGCCTATATTTACCATACATCATAGTATTGCTGCCCTTGCGTATTTCTATAAGCTTCTTGTAGTAGTAGAAAATCGAGTTCTTGTCCTTGAGCGCGGCCTCGACGTTTACGGTACGGTAGTTGGAATTGACTTTTATCCATGGCTTCCTCTTGCTGAATCCAGCATTCCTTGAATCGTCCCATTGCATTGGCGTGCGCGCATTGTCCCTGCTTATCTTCCTTAATATCTTGAGCGCATATGCGCGGCCGTTCTTGTGGCGTGACAAATATTCATTGTACATATTTATTGCGCCTATGTCTACATAGTCGTTTATTGACTTGAAGTCGCCGTTGGTCATTCCTATCTCATCGCCCTGATAGATGAATGGTGTTCCCCTTAGGGTGAATATGAGAGTGGCAAGCATTTTCGCAGATTCTGTCCTGTACTTCTTGTCATCTCCGAAACGGGACACTATCCTTGGATAGTCGTGATTGCCAAGGTATGCAGTGTCCCAGCAATAGTCGCCCAGACCTTCCTGCCACGCAGTTATTGTCCTCTTAAGATTGGGTAGAGTCCACTTGAACTTGTCGTGCCTTTTATCCAGCAACGTTGCGATTTCTGCAGTCTTCTTGTCGCTGTGTATCTCGTTGTTCTCATGGAAGACCATGTTAAGCTCGTGCCTCCTCGAGTCCACATACAGCCTAGTTGCATTTATGTCTTCGATGTTTGCTGCAGTTTCTCCTACAGTCATAATATCGTATTTTGACAGGACTCTCATATTCATCTCTTTGAGATATTTGTTTATGTTAGGGCCATTCTTGTAGTATTTGCTGCCATCTGCATATTTCTTTCCGCGACTGGGATTTGCATCACGCAGGCTGCGTGTTTTTGATATGAAGTTTATTACATCGAATCTGAACCCATCGATGCCCTTGTCAAGCCACCACTTCATTATTGCATATATCTCCTCCCTCACTGCTTTGTTGTCCCAGTTTAAGTCGGGCTGCTTCTTGCTGAATATGTGAAGATAATACTGCCTAGTGTCCTTGTCGTATTCCCATACGGACCCCCCGAAGAATGACACCCAGTTATTGGGCTCCCTGTCTTTTTGCCCGTTGCGCCAGAAGTAATAATCACGGTATTTGTTTGTCCTAGACTTCTTTGATTCGAGGAACCAACTGTGTTCATCTGACGTATGATTGAACACTCCGTCCATTATCAACCTCATGCCCCTCTTATGAGTTTCCTTGAGGAGCCTGTCGAACATTTTCATTGTTCCGAATTTGGGGCTTATGCGCAGGTAGTTACTTATGTCATATCCGTTATCGGCTTCTGGTGATTCGTATATTGGTGTGAGCCATATCACATCTACACCAAGCTTCTTGAGGTATCCGAGTTTTGATATGATCCCTCCTATATCTCCAAGCCCGTCTCCCGTCGAATCCTTGAAGCTTCTTACATATATCTCATACACGGTAGCTTCCTTCCACCATTGCTTCATTCAGCTGCACCTGATCGCACAGAATATAATGCCACTTATCCCTTAATAACAGCTATAGGTACATTCCTTGATACCGCCTTGGCTATCTTGTTAGACTCTACCACGCGCACAACTTCATCTATATCCTTGTAGGTCCACTCTGCCTCCTCGCTGACAAGTTTTCTCGTCCTTATCCTTATTGATATGCCCTTGCTGCTGAGCGAATCGAATGTGCGGCTGGCAGGTATCTCCCTAAGTGCCTGGTGTCTTGACATCAACCTGCCTGCGCCGTGACACGAAGACCCGAACGTCTCCTTCATGGCACCCTCCTCGCCGCATAGCACATAGCTTGCAGTCCCCATGCTTCCAGGTATAAGGACAGGTTGGCCAACCTCCCTATACTGCTTGGGTATCTCCTCCCTGCCCTTCGCGAATGCCCGCGTGGCTCCTTTTCTGTGAACGTATACTTTCCTTCTCCGGCCGCCGATTTCGTGCTCCTCAAGCTTCGCTATGTTGTGTGAGAGATCATACAATATCTCCATGCCCATGCTGTCAGAGCTCCTGCCAAAAGTCTCTTCGAAGCTTCTCCTTATCGAGTTTGTTATTATCTGCCTGTTGGCGAACGCGTAGTTCACTGCACATTTCATCGCGCAGAGATAATCGTCAGCTTCTTTGTCCCCTATCCTCGCGTAGCTCAATTCCTGATCTACAAGGCGTATGCTGTTCCTCTTCTGATACTCGGTAAGCGACCTTAGGTAATCGCTGCATATTTGGTGGCCGAAGCCTCTAGAGCCGGTGTGCACCATCACTACTATCTGATCCTTGTAGAGGCCATAGGCCTTTGCAGTTTGTTCTGATAATATCCTGTCGACTTTCTGCACTTCCAGAAAGTGGTTGCCTGCACCCAATGTCCCAAGCTCATGAAGCCCTCTAGATTTTGCCTCCTTGCTGACTTTTGAGAAATCCGCATTTTCCATCGCGCCATTCTCTTCTATTCTCCACAGATCCTCCTTCGCACCGAATCCCTTGTCTATCATATATTGTACTCCTTGCTCAGCGACTTTCTCCAGGTCCTTCTGCGTGAGGCCTAGCTGAAGTTTGCTTCCCACCCCACTCGGTATGTTCTTGAAGAGCGTATCGGAGAGCTGAGCGATTTTCTTCCTTACTTCATCCTCCTTTAGATTCGTCTTTATCAGCCTGACCCCGCAATTCACGTCAAAACCGACAGCGCCTGGCGAAACTATGCCATTTTCAGAATCGAACGCCATGACGCCGCCTATCGGAAACCCGTATCCCTCATGGCCATCTGGCATCACTAGCACATCTCCTGAAAGGCCAGGCAGTGTTGCCGCATTGACCGCCTGCTGCATCGTGTGATCCTTGCTCATCCTGTCAAGAAGAAGCTTGCTTGCATATAATACGACGTTTGCATTCATGCCTGGTGATGCATCCTTTTTTATCATGAATTTGTCGTCGGTAATGCGCGCAATATCCATCGGTAATCAGCTCTGACGCATAGCAAGTATTATATATGAGTTAATTCCCTATAATCAGGCCCAATATATTTGTATGAAACTTTAAATATAAGAGTTTATAAGTACTAGGTGTGCAGGGATGGCGGAGCTCGGTCAAACGCGGCGGACTCAAGATCCGTTGGCTTAGGCCTGCGGGAGTTCAATAGAAATCTGAACAAATCTCTCTCCCTGCACCATCGTATTTAAAAACAGGCAATAGAACGTGATTTTATGGCAAAATCTTTGAAAAAGCGCAACAGGCATGGGAGAGTCATAAGGAAGCCTCAGAGGAAGGCAACTGGAAAAGAGTCTAGGAAGAGGCTTCGGACGCCGGCTGCAAGGAAGCAGTCTGCGCAGCCCAAGGCAAAGTTGAAGGAAAAGGTTCTATTTGAACTTGAGCATTATCCGCAGACAGAGGAGTTCACAAGCTCCGCCGCATGCGCCATGATGGTGCTTAAGCATGTCAATGCAGATTTCAAGATGAAGAAGGAGGAGGAGTACAGCATATGGCAGGAAGCAGTAAACGGCAGCGTGTGGCACGGATCCAAGTATGGACTTGCCTATTCAATAGCAAAAAGGGGAGGCAGGGTTAAGATACTAAGCAACACAAAGGACGAAGGGTATGACAAGAAGCTTGCTGTTTATGAGAATGTGAACCTTGATACGCTCAGAGCAGCGTGGAATGAAATAAAGAAGAAGGCAGAGGATGCCAAGGTTGATGAAGAATTCATAAGCAACGTTTCAGTGAATTCGATAAAGAAGGCGCTTTCCACGAGCCACATACCGATAGTTCTCATAGATGCAAACGCATTGAATCCTTATCTTGATTCATCCCCCCACTGGGTTGTCGTAAAAGGATATGACAAGGATGCTTTCTACATAAATGACCCATACTCAGACAGCACAATAACGCTTGACCACGATGCGTTCAAGCAGGCGCTGGGATACGACAGCAACTTCCATATGGTGCTTACCAACACACGGCGCAAGCAGGCGCCTAAGAAGAGAAGGTAAATTCCTTTGAATTCTCTGCGCTATTTCCTGTTCCTTCCGAAGGCCTTAGCCAGATCACATGCAATCTCCATTCCTGCATGATGCATTGCTTCTTTGGTAGATGCGCCCAGATGCGGAGTTATTATTAAGTTGGCATTGCGCTTGGCATATTCAAGAAGCGCCTTCTCATGGTCTGAGATCGGTTCGTGCATGAATACATCCATGGCGGCACCGGCGAGCCTTCCGCTCTTAAGAGCCTTAAGCATCGACCTGTAATCTATTATCTCTGCCCTCGCCGTGTTTATCAGGTATGCACCTCTTTTAATCAGAGATATCTCCTTCTTGTTTAGCTCATTCGAACTAGTCCTGTTAAGGGCGGCGTGTATGGTAATGATATCAGATGATCTCAGCAAGGTATTCAGGCTTACTCTACGTGCGGCTTTTGAATCGACGTATGGATCATAGTATATTACATTCATCCCAAAGGCCTTGGCATACTCGCACACAGTGCTGCCTATCTTTCCCAGACCTATTATGCCTAGGGTCTTACCGTCCAGCTGGGTGCCTATGAACCTGTACCTCTTCCATTCCCCGCGGCTCAGACTGATATGCGCCCACGGGATGTTCCTCGTAAGGGAGAGCATCAGTGCCATTGTGTGCTGGGCTGTTGGTATAGTATGTGCGCCGTGCAGGTTGAATATAGCTATATTGCGATTCTTTGCATAGCCTACATCTATGTGATTTAGGCCTGTTGTTGCGGATCCTATAGCCTTAAGCCGCGGGGCTCTTGAGAGCAGTTCCTTATCAAGCTTTGTCTCTATCCTTACTACAAGAATGTCAAAATCTTTTACCTCTTTGAGCAGCTCGTTCCTCTTCATTCGCTTTGCGGTAACTACGCCTATCGTCTTGAGCTTCTTTATGGAGGCTGCATCGAAATACTGAGGCTCGAGGACCAATATCTTCATCATATGCGCATGCCCTGATACATTTACTTGTGATTAATGATAAAAAGCTATATGTAAAAGTTATAGCGGGCATAGAGCTTCATGGCAGGCACGCACAAATATGATGTTGCGATAGTAGGCGGGGGCATTATAGGCACGGCGATCCTGTACGTACTCAGCAATTATACCGATGCAAAAAGGCTGGTGCTAGTTGAGAGGCGTAGTGCGGCTGCCGAGCTTAATTCGGACGGGAAGAGCAACTCACAGACACTGCACTTCGGAGATGTGGAAACGAATTACACTGAAGCGAAGGCAAAGAGAACCAACGATGCTGCGAGGCTTGTGCTTAGATACTGCGAAAATACTGGCGCTCACGCCGGCAAGATCATAAGGAGATGCCAGAAGCTCCTCCTTGCGGTTGGCGAGGAGGAGATAGAGTATGCTGATCGATGGTACGGATCTTTTGCACACGGACTCTACGGAGGCCTTGAAAAGTTGAGGTTGGATTATGTCAAAGAGATTGAACCAAATTTGATAAGAGGCAGGAAGGCCGCCGAAAGAATCGAAGTGTACAGATCCAATACTGGATATATGGTTGACTACGGCAAGCTTGCTGATTCCTTCATAAGAAGGTCGAAGTATGCGTCTAGGAGACGTGGAACGTGCGTGGACGTATTGTTTGATACTGAGATAGGATCTGTGGAGGAGGATGGAGATGAATATGTGCTAAGATCTGGAAGCGCGAAGATAGAATGCAAGGCAGCGGTGTTTGCTGCAGGAGCATACAGCCTCCTTTTTGCGAAGCGGCTCGGACTTGCAGATAATCTATCAATAATAGCTACCGGCGGCGGATTCTTCAAGTCAAGAAGGGTACTTAATGGAAAGGTATACAGGGTGCAGCTGGGGAAGATGCCTTTTGCTGCAGTACATGGGGATCCGGACATGAACAACAGCACCATAACCAGATTCGGACCAGTCATATACCTGCCGATAGGCTTGGAAAAGGGCAGACCAAAACCAATTGACTATGTAAAGACTTCTGGTGCGGCAATAATGCCAGTATCGCTGAAGATACTCAGCAAGTATGGTCTATTTGGACTCATATCCAGGCACATGTCATACCATATGCCACTGATCGGAAAGAAACTTTTCCTAAATAATGAGGTCAGGAAGATAGTGCCTGCACTAGAATACTCAGATATCTCTCCTGCAAAAGGCTATGGTGGAATAAGTCCACGGATAGTGGACCGTAAGAAAATGACGTTGAACATAGGAGAGGAGAGAATACGGAAGGACAATGCTGTATTTGATATTTCGCCTTCGCCTGGTGCATCATCGTCTCTTGCCATAGCCAGATCTGATGCCGCTTACATTTCCAGCAGGCTAGGGATCGACTTCGACAAGGAGCGATTCGACAGAGAATTGGGACACTAAAAGCAGTTGAATTCTCATTACATTACCACATTTAATCCTCCTGCAGCCGACCAGAATATGCCAGCTTCGCAGCTATAGGCCGGCGACCCACTCCATCACATTTGCAATGAGTTCCTTCTCTTTCCCATCAAATGAGTGTGTTGCCCCTTCTATAAGTAGCGACGCGAACTTTTCTGATGAGGTAGCATCCTCTAGTATCCTTAGATACTCCGAAGGCGCCTTAAGAGCATACTCCTCATTACTGCCAAATACTGCGAGAATTGGCACCGTTATGGATCTGAATTCCCTTAATTCACCATTGTAGTTGAACAGCCTGCCTTCGACTCTTCTTGGATTTAGTATTGAGTCCAGCCTCTGTGCAGACATACCTTGGCCTTTTGGAGCAGGCATGTCCCTGCAACCTTTCCTGATCATCTTCCTGCATTCGGATAATACATGCCCATAATCCCTACCTAGTCGCTTGACGTCTAGATTGTAGTCATCTGTTGGAGCAAGAAGCACGAGGCCCTTAACTCTGCGGTCCTTTGTCTTGTACTGATAGTTGAGGGCCTTCTGGCACCCGGTGCTATGCCCGCACAGTATGAAGCGCCTGAAACCTAGGCCAGAAAGGGCTGCTATCGCGCCCTTTATGTCGAAAACCGAATCCTCGAACCTCTCGAGGCTGGCACCTATCCTCTTCCTTTTCCACAGTTTGCCAGTGCGCTTTGAGAATCCCGACACAATATCGTGGCCGCGACTGTTAATTGAGAATACAGATGTGCCACTCGCCGTGTGACTTGCCAGGTGAAGTGCTAAGTGGGAGAAGGCGCTGCCATTCAGGCCATGGATGAATATCAGGCATAATCTGCCGCTTCTTGGACTTGATGAAAGGATGCCGCTGAGCTTTAGTCCGTCAGAGGCCAGGAATGTCACTATACTGCTTTTGCTTCCAAGCGGCGAGTTTTCCATAAACAGTATAGCTTTGCATAAAGCATTAATAAATCTGGCATGGTATGTCATATCTGCTGCGGGCCTGTAACTCAGTTTGGCTAGAGTGGAAGGCTTTTAACCTTTAAGTCGGGGGTTCAAATCCCTCCAGGCCCGATGATGCGCACAAAGCTTATAAATTTCGGCTTCTAGTTTAGTCTGTTCGGGAAGCGTCTGGATTTGAACGGGTTATGAGATGGCGAATGGTAGCAAGCTTGGGGGAATAATAATTATTGCACTTTTCATAATAGTGGCCCTTGCATACATATTCCTGTTCAACAACAAGCCGGCATTCATGCGCGGTCCGGCATCGAACAGCCTATCTAATCCAGTAGCTTCGAATTCGACAAGTTCTAACGCAGTGACGCATAATACTTTACCTTCAAACACCCCTGCAACTGCCATGACAACGCAAGGAAGCACGACAACAATAAGGACGACGCCGATCTATTCTATTCCAATAACAATAACGAACATGCAGTCGGAATCACTTCCTTCTGGATTCCAGGACATGATAATTGTAAACAGTTCTAAATACAGTAAATATATGAACCCAGATTGGAGCAATGTGGAGTTCACTACGGGCCCTGAAGGATCTGGAACAGTGGTGGAAGCGTGGGTGGAGAGCAATGCAACATCATCTTCAAGCGCCACCGTAGTGTGGCTTAAGTTACCTTCCGGGATTACGGCACATAATTCTACAGTAGTGTACATGGATTTCATGGACTTCGGAGTGATGTCGCGCAATGGGCCTACAGGTGAAGCCCCGCAGCTCAGTCCAGTATACGCCGAGTATGACAACGGGGGACACGTATTCAACTTCTATGACAACTTCTCCGGGAGAACACTAAACAGGAATCTGTGGACCGATTACTCTTCTTTTTCATCAAATCCAATAACAATCGATGACGGACTGTTGATAGGACCTTCGACGTCCAAGCAGAACAACGGATACAGCGCCCTGCTTTCACTGCAGACGTTCGGAAGGGGCGTAGTGGACTTCTACGGCACTCTGAGCAACTCGACGCAGCCGCATTACCAGGACATAGGCCTTGTTCCTGCCTCTTCGAATAATGCATGCAACCTGATAGACATAGGATCTTTCTATGGGCCGGGATACAGCGGCCTGCAAACGATAGACAGCTACTGCCAGGCAAAGTATGCTCAGGGGCTTAAATTCGGCAAGCCCGAAATATACTCGATCTTTGTTCCAAGCCTTGAACCCAATAACGCTTCGGCCACGGTCAACTATGCAGAAAGAATAAACCTGTCATTCAATGCGCTAGTTCTCCCGCAGACAATAGGGATCGAGAATCAGGGCGGCTCGACGACCCTTGGACCGATATACTGGATAAGGCAAAGAGACTATCCACCAGGCATGCAATTCCCCGTGGCCACTTTCGGAAAGCTTCAATAAATCCAGTTGCTGGTAGTTGGGCGTATGGAAAAAAAATCAAAAGAGGAGATGAGAGGCAAGCACTGGACAGAGATACTTATTGACAGGCTTACTGGCGAGAAGAAATCCCCGTATTCAATAACTGCAGAGATGACTACTAGTGGTCCGGCCCATCTTGGCACAGTGTGCGAATTCCTATATCCGTATGTGCTATCCGCGATTCTCAAGGAGAATGGCCTGGATGCAGAATTCAGTTTCATAGGAAACATAATGGATGCGTTTGACGGCATACCTGTAGAGATGCAGAAGTATTCTGATATTCTTACGCCAGACCTCGGGAAGCCTCTTTCGGCAGTAAAGGATCCTGAAAATTGCCATAAATCATTCGGTGATCATTATCTCTCTATGGCGAAGGATCTGATGGAATGGCTCAGTGTGGACATAAATGTAATAAGTGCTGACGAGCTCTACGGCGAGGGGAAATTCGACAAGTACGCTACCTTGTATTTAAAGAGAGAAGACCTGGTTAAGGAGGTTGTCGCCAGGACATCGCTGAAGGAGATATCTGCACTTAAGGATTGGAGCCCGATAATGCCGATATGCCAGAAATGCGGCAAGGTTGCGACTACGAGAGTAACTTGGCATAATGATACAGAATATGAATATGCATGCGACAGGGATGTGAAGTACACGAGAGGATGCACATACGTAGGGAGGGCAAAGCTTTCGGATCATAAATACAAGCTCCAATGGAGGCTTCACTGGCCCTCGGAGCAGGCATTATTCAGCTCTAGCATAGAAGGAAGCGGCATAGATCATATGACAAGAGGCGGAAGCGCAGATACTTCAATGGCAATACACAGAGAAATACTTGGCAGGGAGCCTCCGATATTGTTCAAGTACGGCTTCATTTTCATAAATGGCCAGAAGCCGTCCAAGTCCAAGGGGATAGGAATGAGCGCATTGGAGTTGAGCAGACTTATACCGCCGGAGATGCTGAAATATGCGCTCATAGAGCCAGACGTGCAGAAGGACAAGAACATAGACCTTACCGGGGACAAGCTCATAGTGCTGTATAATGACCTTGAGAGGATAGCCGCATTGAAGGCTCCGGAAAACAGGGCTGATGAGAAGAAGATGCTGGCATTCAGGGTTGCCGTAAGATCACTCCCATGGAAATCATCTTTCGTGGACATGCTGCTCAATTACCAGATAACTAGGGACTGGGATAGGGTAGGCAAAATGCTTGGCGATCCTGAAGGCACTGAATATCTCTCCAAGTACATAGAGCATTGGCTTGCAAAGGGATTTGCTCCTGACAGATACGATTTCTCTATAAAGAATACCAGGATAGAGTCAAATAAGGAAGCTGTGAGAGATTTTGCCTCGAGGCTTAGGCAAGGGATGACTGAGCTTGAGGTGCATAATCTCGTTTATGAGACTGCAAAAGGCATTGGAATCGACCCTAATACACTCTTCTCATCAATATATACTGCACTTATAGGCAAAGAGAAGGGACCTAGGATGGGAAAACTTATAGTATCTATAGGCATAGACAGAACAAAGGAGATGCTGGATTTTGCTTCAGGATGAGGCTTCTTGCGGCCTTGACACCATAACTTCGAACGTCTTCACTTCTGTAGGCTGCTTGCCATCTGCTACATGTTCCATTCTTATGCTGAAACTGCCCTCTGACACAGGAGAGAACCAGAATACCTGCATTTTCACTTCGTTGCCGTAATCATCTCTTTTGGGAAAGACATCGCACCCTTTGGGCATGAAGTCATCTGAACTGAACACAGAACGCCATTCCTTGCTACTATGTGCATCTGCATTCAGTATTATTGTGAATGTCTTGCCAAGAGTAGCGCTTATTTTTTCAGCAGTTGATTTCTGAAGTCCGGGCCTTTGCCTTGGTTCGGGCATATGGATCATTCTCCTCTTATAGCTAGATATATAAAAGCATTTGCAATTTTGCATATTAATAGATAGTTTTGTTGATATGGCACGCACAGATGGGCCAAGACGAAGGAAGATCTCAGAATAAATAAAGGGCTCATTCAGGAACTATTAAGCTCCTGGTCTCTGTAAGCATGAGTATGTAGCTGTAAACTCTATAACATAGATCACGAACTTCTTTATTATGCTGTTGGTTCCTGCCTGCCTCTTTCCGGCGATAAATATCACGAGACCTTCTACTACAAAGTATATAGCCGCTATGATTTCGAATATGAAGAGCACTATGCTGCTTATTATGGGCTATCCTGACGAACAATTCGGCCTTTGAAGCAGCATCGCTGCTTTGCACGTTGAATTTTACAGTATCTATACCTATACGTTCTTGTAATAAGTTAATAAGTATTATGCTGTTAAGCCCTGAAGCCTCCGGCGAGGATTGAACTCGCGGCCTCGTCCTTACCAAGGACGCGCTCTACCACTGAGCTACAGAGGCATAATAGAAGATTCTGCGCAGTAATATATAAATTCAAGCGCGTATTCATATGAGGCTGCTATGGAGGCTTGGAAGCTAGGCGAAAGGAGACTCATAGATGTAGTTAGGAGAGCCTACGATTATGCATGGGCTGAGAGTGATTCTGCATTCTTTGACTTAGGCAGAAGGAGAGTTCTCATAACAAATGATTCGATAACGCAGAGCACACATATACCTAATGGCGCGAAACCTGAAGATGCAGGATATTTTTTTGCAGCAATAAACCTCAGTGACATCGCAGCAATGGGCGGACGGCCTTTGTACTTCATGTCTTCCATTATAATTCCTGCGGGATTTGATACAAAGTACCTGATAGCATTCGAAAAAGGTGTGAGAAGATGCCTTGACAGCTATGGCGCAAAGGTAATAGGAGGGGATCTAAAGAAAGGCAGGGAATTTGCATTGACAGGCATAGCTATAGGCGAAGTTGAAAGATCTAGAATGATGTGTAAGTTAAATATGAAGGAAGGAGAGGCATTATGCGTTACCGGCGAGCTCGGAAGGAATGCGGCAGGATACTACTATCTTAGAATGAGCCCTCAAAAAGGTGCGGCTATGCTCCTGGATGTTGAACCAAAAATCAGGGAAGGCATGTTTCTTTCAGCGAATGGAATTAGAGCGGCCACAGACCTGTCTGATGGAGTATACTCTTCAGTATACCAGCTCAATAGGTCTCTTGGGGTAGGATTTGAGATAGACTATGCTTCAATACCTGTGTCAGAAGAAGCACGCGTGGTCAACAAAAGACAGGGAATAAGCATTGAGCAGATGTGCTTGAATTTTGGAGGAGATTACCAGCTAATGTTTTCAGTCGATGAGAAGGTGCTTGACGGTTTAAAAAGGAAGGCCGCCGCAAAGAACATAAAAATAACCAGAATAGGAACGCTCAAGGGGCGCAGAAATGTTCTTGTGAGTGGTTCGAAAAGGATATATATCAGAAAACGAGGATATGAGCACTTCATAAGCGACTGATTCGCATAATGACGTACATTTCGCAATGGTATATAAGCACTATGAGGATTTTTGATTTCATGGACAGATTAAAGGCAGGAAAAGGGGGAAGGGAGCACATACGCGACCTTAAGGACGTGATGCACTCTGTAAAAGTGCTACCCAAAGGCATATATGGCATAACGTCCGAAGGTTTTGGCCAGACGCACCTTGAAAGCGCAAAGATATTCCTTGATGCAGGAATAAGAATTATACAATATAGAGAGAAGGTATCTCCGGACCTGGAGGAAGCCATAGCCATTAAGAAGTTGTGCAGTTCTTATGGCGCATTGTTCATAGTCAACGACCATGTGGACATTGCAATTTCGTCAAAAGCGGACGGTCTCCACATAGGCCAAGAGGACATACAGCTCACCGAGGCCAAAAAGAAGTTTAAGGGCATAATAGGAGTGTCTGCTACGAATATTGAAGAGGCATTGAAGGCGCAGAAAGACGGTGCAGACTATCTTGGTGTTGGGACGATGTTCGCTACGGATACGAAAACTGATGCTAAGCCCGTCTCCTTCGGCGAGTTCGAACGTATAAGGGGAGCAGTTTCACTGCCCATATATGCCATAGGGGGCATAAAGTATGAGCATGTGCACATGATAAAGAAGCTTGGTGCTGACGGAATCGCAGTAATATCGTCGGTTTTGGCAGCTCCGGATCCGAAGCTTGCGGCTGTTGCATTGATAGACAAATGGTCAAAGTCCTAGCTACGCGCGGCTTAAAGGAGGCTCTTTTTGGTTATGACCCATTTTGGATTCCCTGGCAAGTATCTGTTGAAACCTGACCTAGATTTCCTTAGGTAGGCTTGACCGATAAGCGTGTTTCGATAAAGCTCCGGAGACGCCAAGGAAGCCTACCTTGCGCTCAAGAAGATAGTTGATGCGGAACGCAAGAAAGGCGTGGAAAACTCTTTCAACCAAACACTGTTCAGGTCAATAGAGGACAAAGTAGGCATAATCAAGCGTGATTACGACTTTGGCATACATATACCGAAGGACAGGATAGACAGGAAGTACATCTTAGAATACGACGTTACGAACCTGTGGAAAGTCAACCTTTCAGGAGGCTGGCGGAGGATATACACACTCAAGCAGCCGCACCGTGAGAATACCGAAGTTGAGATACTTTCTATATGGCTTGACGTGCTTGACATAATAAGCCATGAGGACTACGACAGGATATTCAACTATCGCGGCAGATGACTTGATGACAACGAGTTCTTAAGGTTTGCCGCCTGAGATAAATCGAAGGCGTTGGATATCTCCCTGTAAAGCTCCTCCTTTCTTGTGTTTATGTAGGTCATGGTAGTACTTTGATCGCTGTATCTTGCAAACCTGCTTGTCAGCACCGGATTGCCGTTGGTCTTCTTGGCAAAGGTTGTTATTGCATAATGCCTTAGGCTGTGCGTGGTCAGACTATAAAGTTGCCTTACGCCCCTGATCTTCGGTCTTTGAAAATTTGAGTGCTGAATTTCCGAATCCTTGCTTGACGTAGCAAATCGGATTTGCAGGGGGTGAGATTTGAACTCACGAAGGCGCTAAGCCACAGGATCTTAAGTCCTGCGCGTTTTTCTGTGGCTGAAGAACCAGACCAGACTCTGCCACCCCTGCATGGTAGCATTATGCCAATGCAGACTTAAAAGCCTACTGCCATCATATTTTATATATCAGTTTGCTCTCAAGAGCCTTGTGGATTTATGGCAATCACTGTTAACCTAAACAATGTGGAGAGAATGAAGAATTCTAAGGTAATACTGAGCACTGCGGCAATTGCAGGGCAGTTGGCAACAGAGGTGCTTATTCATGTACGCAGGAATATGCACGATGCTGCAAGGCCGGCAAAAGTAGGTATGTTCATTGCAAATTCAGTCACGTCAAGCGTAGCCGGCACTGCGCAGAGCAATGTGAGGAAGGTGCTTGAACCTAACGAGCGCAAAACACTCGATGCAACCATCGGCCTCATAGGGGTCGGCAGCGGCATAGTGCAAGCAGTGAGCGGCGCGAGGAACGGATCCAACAAGCAGGTAGTATACGGAGCTACCAGAGCTGTCTTCGGAGGAATAGCAGTTGGCGGCGTTTTGGGACGTCTTTCCGCTGAGAGAGGCAATGATTCGCTTGTGTTTACGTGGAAACCTGACCCACGGGAACTGTCATACAAACTGGAAAATGTGAAGGAAACAGTTGCCGCCAAAGTAGACGCAGCAAAGGAACTGCTTAGGAGGGCTTAGGCTCACTACCATTGAAGTTGACCAATCACGCATACATTGACGGACCAGTAGCTTCGGCGGCTTTGTTGTAATGCTCGGGTGTTTCCTTGACTTTCTTGAGCATGTCGCGCATCTTGGCCTCTACAATTTTTGACTCCTCCTCTAGGTCCTTTAGGTCTACGTCTATGTCTATAAGCTTATTGAGTCCGAGTATTGCTATTTCAGCATATTTTGGATCCATTATTTGCGGGTTGACTTCGACTAGTATGTTCATTGATTCTACATTGAACTGGCTTGAGTTTGTCATTAGCACTGCGCCAACTCCTGCCACCACGCCTTCTGATATTGTCTTGAGGCCTAGCTTCATGGCCTTCTTTATCACTGAAGGGTCTGGCGATGTTATGTATGCCACACCAGAAGGCTTCTGGGAAGGCATTCCGCTTATAGATATGGTCTTTGAAAGGCCGTTCTTCCTTACAAATGCTAGCAGCTCTCTTGACAGCTCGAACACCGACGCAGCAGGTATAACGAACTCGGAAATAGCTATGATGAGCTTGTACCTGTCATCCTTATAGACTCTTGATGGGAACATCGGCACTCCGTAATGTATCGCCGCTATCGGTGGAAACTCATTGCTGTCTATGTAACCAATGTACTCCATCTTGAGCTTCTCTATTATGTAGCTTCCTGCCATCGGCCCGACAAGCCCTACCCCTGGGAAGGCATCTATTAGAGTGTATCCCTTAAGGTCATAATTCTTGAATAGCTTGATCTCAATCATTGCATCACAATAGGATTTTCCCTGCTTATCTATTTAAATCAGATGCTCCAATCCTGTGCATGCGTGTATTTTAATGTCGGTGGTACGACGATTAATATAAAAATATATGGGTAGTAATATTATCGTGATTAAATGGCTGAAAGAGTAGGACGTGAACGCGTCCAGAGAGAGGATGGCTATCTTTACTTCCTTGGTAAGGATGGGCGTGTCTGGAAGACTCCTATGAAGAACAATCCAAGAGGGAGGAAGGCTAGGGTAACTGAAGAGAAAGTCTCTAGGCAGGAAGGTTACCTGTACTTCATAGACAAGTCAGGATACGTCGCCAGGACAAAGATGAACAGGAGAGGAAGGATGTCAAGAAGGTCAAGGAGATAATCTCCTTGGCTTTTTTCTTTTTCTTTATTTTTATTTAGGTTTTATTGAGTACTGACCGCTGCACCGTATTTTTGAAGAAAAACCTTAAATATCAAAATTTTACGAATCCGTATTGAGAAAATGCCTAGGAACATGGTTTATTCGGTACCTCTAAATCACGATGACGCAAATGAGTATGTGAGGGTACGCAGGGATCTGGAAGTGGTGGGCGCCAGGGGCGTGGGAATGGTAGCGTACGAATTCCCGAACAATGAGCAGTCGCGGGAATTTTTCAGGAGCGTAATAGGAAAGTCCGGAAGCGGTCTTGAGCCTGCCATAGAGTCCTTTCTCAGGGAGTCTAACCTGAACGAGAGTTTCCTTGAGAACATAATATGCAACATGCTTGAGCTTGACAGGGCGCAGAGGATCGGGCTTGTTTCTGGAGTGTACCCGATAGACATAGACCACAATGCAGCAGGGCATGGAAGGCTTGGGGATGCATTCGTTGCAGCTGCGCTTAGGGAGGCTGAAAGAGAGGAGAGAGTGTGGAAAGCCATAGCTGGCGCGGAGCCGTTTGGAAAGGTTGCGCTTGCCATAAAATCGCACCTGATAGCGCACTACGACGTCATGGAAATAAGGAATCTGGAGATGGCGAGACAAATAGAGGAGCTGCTTGGCAAGGATGATGGAAGCTTGGTGCTTATGACTGGCGCTACACACATACCAGGAATAAGGGAGGTACTGAGAAGAGACAATGTGAGCGTTGCCGATGTGGAGGATCCGAGAGCAGTGACAGGCATATGGTGGCTTGCCTATTCTGCCATGAACGATGCAAAGGGGCTTGAGGGCAGCAGGAAGATAAGCGGCAGCATCAGCAAATATGCGCTGCTCATCTCGATAAACACGCTAAGGTCAGGAGTTGGAGGGAGCTCGGTTACGGCTCAGGAAATAGAAGATGTAAGAGTGGTGAAGACGCCTGAAGACGCTGAGAGGCGCTATGAGGAGGCACAGAGGTACTACAGGAACGAATTCGAGAGCTCGCTGCCTATACTCAGGAGGGACTAACTGCACACAAAAGTTAACAGTAGCTTGCGCAGTGGGCCGACACTTCAATGATTGACGAATGCCACAACGTCCATTTATAAGGGGGTTCGCTTATCCTACCTGCAGGAGATATCATGGCAACAATAAAATCAGGACATTACTATGATCTCAGGGAATACGCGCTTTTCGAGGCACGACGCTTCTGTCCTGACCAGAGGATACCATTGGACAGGGCCTTGGCTGCTGCTAATGAGGGCATGCGGAGCGGAACTAGCAGGATAGCGGCATTGGAGTTTTACAGGCTTGCCGCTGCAAACGCAATAGCGCATTCGGATGCAGTCGAAGGCGCGGAAAGGGAGAGATACCTTGACGTAGCAGCTAGGGCTGCGCTTAGGGCGCTTCACAGGGACGGAAGCACGGACCCGATATTGCTCGAGTGAGTTGGCTGGTTAGAAGATAGCCATAAATATCACACAGAATCCAAAGTGATTCATTGGATTCTTCAAAAGGGTAGGGGATCTGGGGATAATGGCCGTTTTGTTGGCATAGAATCCCAGTATTCGGCACCAACACAGGAAGAGACTGTAAGAAACACCAGGTATGCAAGGGCTTGTGTTAGGGATAGCCTGTTGCGTGACGAGATCCCGTATGCATCGCATCTTTTCTATACCCAGTCAGGTATTTTAGACGATAATTCGCCGCTGGAAAGGCAAAGGGGGATTGCCGCAGGGCTGGCATTATTGAAAAGGTTGGATGCAACAACGGCCATGTATACTGATCTTGGGATAATTAAGGGGATGGAACAGGGAATTGAGGCTGCTAAAAGAGCGAAAAGGAAGGTAGAGTACAGAAGTCTCGGTCCAGACTGGCTGAAGAGCTCTTTGAGGAGCGAAGACGGTCATTCGCAGAAGGGAGTCTGGTAGCGACTTGCCAGAGTTTCTAGATTGGTTTACACCTTTTCTAGCAGGCTTGGGATAGTCTTCCAGTGAACATAAAAAGGAGTCTGGTTTATAAACCTTTTTGGCTAATCTATTTTGGTGCATTTATGGCCGGCATGAGCTTATAGTGGCTTATGTTCTTTGAGAGCGGTTTTCTGCTTGATGATTGGCATATGAGATGGCTTAGGCTATCCCACCGCTATATGCGACGGTCATGAAAAACTAGTGATATTGCATTGATTGCAATTGATTTGAGGAGAAGCAAGCTGTAGTAACAATTTTTAAGCCACCTAGGGGATGGCTAGGCTCTAATAGCGACGAAGGACGTGGCAAGCTGCGATAAGCCCGAGGTAGGTGCAAGTCAACCTTTGAACTCGGGATTTCCGAAATGTGCACCTTTAATAGAGGTGCGAGCGTACGCGTGGAACTGAAATATCTTAGTACATGCAGGAAAAGAAAGCTTATGCGATTCCGTAAGTAACACGAGTGAAACCGGAAGAGGACAAACTGAATCCTTCATTGCGAAATGAAGGAGGTGTGGGCTACGCTAGAACTCATGATGCCTGCCGAATGCTCTGGAAAGAGCAGCCAAAGAGAGTGACAGCCTCGTAGGCTAAGCAGAGTGAGTCTTTGTAGATGTGAGTAGTTCGGCTTTGATATGTCGAACGAAGACGGGGAATTAAACCCCAATCCTAAATATTGATTAGAGACCGATAGCGAACAAGTAGCGCGAGTGAAAGCTGAAAAGAACCCACACGTGTGGGATTGAAATAGATCTGAAACTAGGTGGTTACGAGAAGGCAAGGCGCGGAAGGAATGAAGGTCCTGGAAGCGAAATGGCGAAAGCCATGAGCGACGGGGCTGGACTAGTGTTTTGTCATTCTTCTCGAAGCAAGAGCCAGGGAGTGCATCGCAGTGGCGAGCTAACGCGAAGTGAAAGCGAGAGCACGCAAGCAATGAGGTGCTGGGCACGAAAGTGCCTTGAGTCACTGCGATTCGACCCGAAGCCAATGTGAACTACGCGCGGCCAGGACGAAGTTGAGTTTACACTCGATGGAGGTCCGCAACCTGTCATGGCATGTCCTGTTGGGTGAGCTGCGGGTAGGGGCGATAGACCTTTCGAACTTGGCAATAGCGGGTCCCCTCCGAAGTATCTTTAGGATAGCCTCAGACGAGCTCGAACACGAGGTAGAGCTACCGATTGGGAAGTTTGGCTTCGAAAGAGGCCACTTTCCTCTCAAACTCCGAATGCGTGTTCTGCGTAGACTCTGGGAGTCGGCGACGTTGGGTAAGCTAGCGTCGCGATGCTGTAAAGGCAGTATCCGAGGTTAAGGTCCCTAAATCTTGATTAAGTGTATCAAAGGACGGCAGTGTCTTAGACAGTCGGGAGGTAGGCTCAGAAGCAGCCACCCTTTAAAAAACGCGTCATAGCGTACCGATTGAGGCATTGCTTTCCGAAGATGGACGGGGCTAAATCAAGTACCGAAACCTCGGCATTATCAAATAATGGGTAGGAGGGCGTGCTGCACGGCTAGAAGCTTGGGCCTGCGCTCAAGTGGACTGTGCAGCAGAGAAAATCCTGGTATTAGTAACAGCATATATGGGTGTGAATCCCATACCCCGGAAGCACAAGGTTTTCCTTGCAATGATCGTCAGCTGGGAGTTAGCCGATCCTAAGCACACAGCCAATTACTCGTGTGCAAAAGGGAAGCATGTTAATATTCATGCGCTTGGTACGTAGGCGTGGCAACACAAGGTGGATTTCTGAAGTTTGAGGATAGGGCTGCAAGCAGGAGCAAATGGCCGCGGAGTCTCATTATGAGGAGAAGCGGCTAAATGATCTGACAATGCCCGAATTCTTGAGCCAGTGAAAAGGGAATCCGCAACGATCGTACCAATTCGTACCTAGATCCAGTACAGGTGCTGCTGGCTGAAAAAGCCAAGGGGTGTCAGGATAACCCGGGTTAGGGAAATCGGCAAAATAGTGGCGTATGTTTTCTATAAGCCATGTCTGCGGTTGGTAACCGCAGATAGCATTATCAAGGGAAGAACGACTGTTTATCAAAAACACAACTCACCGCACAGCCGTAAGGCTTAGTACAGTGGGTGACGCCTGCTCACCGCTAGTCAGCGAAACCCCAGTTCAATGGGACTAAGCCCTAGCAAAGAGCGGGAGTAACTCTGACTCTCTTTAGGTAGCGTAATACCTCGTCACT
>JAJYVC010000056.1 GCA_021792235.1 Microcaldota archaeon | reverse complement strand
CTGCAGCTGCAAACTTTACGGTAGGTGCCCAGAATATAGCGGTCATAGTGCCCCGGACCCAGGCCAACGCCACTATCGTGTTGCCAATATCGTATGGGATTGGCTCGCATGTAAGATTGAAACTGTCCACTCTTGTCACAGCCAACGCCACGATCTACGGACCAATAGAAATCACGGTGTTGAGTAGATAACATGTCAATAAGCAGCGAAGTGGCGGCGGCCATAAGGAAATACGCGCTGAAAAACGCCACTGACTACGGCAAGGCGCATGAAGGCACAGTGCTCAACAAGATAATTGCCCTGTATCCAGAGCATAAATCAGATATCAAGTCGCTTGCAAAGGAGGTCGCGAAGATAGTCGCCGAGGTAAACTCCCTGGAACCCGATTTCCTGCTGTCCGAATACTCAAAGTATTTAGAGGAGTTCGAGACGGAGGAGGCAGTAAAATCCGAGAAGACCTCGAAGCCTAAAATGGAACTTGATGGAGCAACTGAGGGCAATTTCACGACAAGGTATCCTCCAGCACCAAATGGGCACATGCACATAGGGCATGCGAAGGCGGTGTTCCTTGAAAGCGCCTTTGCCGAAAAGTACAAGGGAAAGATGTTCCTCTACTTCGATGACACGAATCCGGAGAAGGACAGCCAGGAGTTCGTGGACGGATTCCACGATGTGCTAGGATGGCTTGGGGTAAGATTCGACGAGGAATACTACGCCAGCGATTACATAGATAAGATCTACGTATACGCAAGGGACTTGATTGCGAATGGACACGCATACGCATGCAGATGCAATGCAGAAAGGATAAAGGAGGATCGCTTCAACAAAAAGGACTGCCCACACCGCTCATCAACGCCAGATTCGAACCTCGGCGAATTCGACAAGATGCTGGACGGAGGATACAAGGAGAACGAGGCGATAATAAGGTTCAAGGGCGACATGACTTCAGAAAATACCGCACTGAGGGATCCGACATTGCTCAGGATAAAGGACATACCTCACTACAGGCATGGATCAAAGTACAGGGTATGGCCTACATATGATCTCAACACGCCGATAATGGACTCAATTCATGGGGTTACCGATGTGCTGCGCAGCAAGGAATTCGAGCTTCGCGACGATCTTGCCAGAAGAATACTTGAAAAGCTCAACCTCAGGGTTCCTAGGATTCATTCATTTTCAAGACTTGTTATAAAGGACAACATAACGCACAAAAGGGAGCTCAATGCGCTCATAAAGAGCGGCGCCATAGGCGGCTTCGACGATCCAAGACTTGTCACCATAGCGGCGCTAAGGAAGCGCGGTATAATGCCAGAAGCCATAAAGAACTTCGTGCTCAGGCTTGGCATGACGAAGACCGACAGCACAGTAAGCATAGATGCTCTTCTTGCTGAAAACAAGAAAATCATAGACCCAGTGTCAAAGCACCTCTTTTTCGTTGCAGATCCTGTGAAGGTTATTGTCAATGGCGCGAAGCACAGGCACGTGAGCCTCCGGCTGCATCCATCAAAGGATCTAGGGTCAAGGGAGTATGATATTGGCGATTCGCTCTTCATAGCAGCCCAGGACGCTACAGGCCTGAAGGCAGGAGACGCAGTCAGACTAAAAGATCTTATGAGTATCAGAGTGCTGTCAAATGATGGCAGTTCTATTCTAGCCGAGCATTCGGAACCAGGGCGAGGCGGAAAGGTGATCCAATGGGTTCCAGGCACGGATTATATCAAGTCGGTCATGCTTGTGCCAAAGAATCCTCTTGACGAACATGGAAATTTCGATCCAAGCAGCCTCGGCAGATTAAGGGGATATGCTGAGGGATATGCCGGCAGGCTGGAGGAGCACGAAACCGTGCAATTCGAGCGCTTAGGATACTGCATACTTGACAAAAAAGAGCCCAGCGAATTCATACTCACGCAGAAATGAATTAAATACTGAAAGTCATCTAATTTCAGCAACATGCCTTATACTTTCTGCTATGTCCTCAGATATGTCGACTACGTCAGCCTTCTCGCACGGTATTGTGTTGGTGCCGAATATCCTATCCACGCCAGCATTCTTTAGCTTCCCTACAGCATCGTCTGCCATAACTAGGTGGATGCCTGCTGCCGAAACTGATGCGGCCCCTTCGGAATAGGCGTATCTTGCAGCCTGCTCTATGGTGCTTCCAGTGCTTATTATATCATCAAATATGACTACTTCCTTGCCTTTGAAATTCCCTCCGTGCGTCATTCTTATGCTAACTGTGCCATACGTATCCCTATGCTTTTCAAGATAGGAGTAGTCGCATTTCATCATCTCAGCTACTCCCTTTGCCATGTCAAGGCTTCCCTTGTCAGGTGCAAGCACCATGGGATTTGAAAGCTTCTTACCAACCCATTTCGCCAGCGTACTTTCGGCGTTTGTTATCGCAATCCTGCTGCCAAAATACCTGAGTGGCCCGCTCCTATGCGGATTGACTGTAACAAGCGAGGTGACTCCTGCAGCCTTGAGCAGGTCCATCACCGCATTTATGCTGATCGCTTCTCCCTGGTAGAAGCTGCGGTTCTGCCTGGCGTATGCGAGATACGGTATCACTGCAGTGATATCCGCATTCATGTCCCTGAGTGCATGTGCCGTCAGGAGCAGCTCAAACAGGTTCTTTTCCTGCGGGTAATATGTGGACTGGACTATGACTACGTGGTTGTCGCTTATCTCAGGCACCTTGACCTTTATCTCACCGTCAGGGAACTTGGTGGTCTCCACCTTGCCCAGATCTGCTCCAAGCACCCTTGAGACGTGTATGTCAATGCCGTTGCTGGCAGTGCCGCCTAGTATGAACATAATTAGAGATTGAATAAGCAAGCTTAAAATATTGCTGTGCCAGATATAATCATGGATCTTGAATTCATCAAATGGCTCGGCCACGCCAGCTTCCTGATGACCCTGAACGGCAAAAACCTGTACATAGACCCGTTCAACGTTGGAAATACTAAGGAGCATGCAGACATCATACTCATAACCCATCCTCATTCCGACCATCTCAGCCCCCAGGACCTGAAGCTAATAGCTGATTCTAAGACAAGGATATATGTGCCAAAAGACAGCGTCAGCAAGGTCCCCGTAGGGGACATCGTAGGGGTTGAGCCAGACAAGCGATATTCATTCAAAGGAATAAGTTTTGACACCGTCCCTGCCTACAATGTCGTGGAGAACAGGGTGCATTACCACCCAAAGGAGAACGGATGGGTTGGCTATGTGCTTAACATAAACGGCATAAAGGTGTACCATGCCGGGGATACCGACTTCATAAACGAGATGAAGAGGATAGTGACGGGACTAGCGCTGCTTCCTATGGGCGGCACATACGTTATGGACGTCAACGAAGTAATACTGGCATCCAAGTCGATAAAGGCCGAGAAGATAGCGCCTATCCACTACAGGCAGCTCCTTGGCAGGGAGGGGTCCAAGGCAGCGGAGGAAAAATTCCTTGAGAACGTCAAGAATGGCATAATACTCAAGCAGGACGGAGAGGTCAGGTACTCCTTCTAGGCCTGCTCATCATTGCTCTAAGCCCGTCCGCTATCTCAAGTATCCTGTCCGGAGTAAGCTTAAAGACCCTCTGGTCAGAGTAAGGTGCTTTATCTGCCAGTGCAGATGCGGCTTCCTTATCAATGCCAAGCTGCGCTCTTGAGTCTATTATGGCGTTCCTCACCGTCTTCTTCTTGTGCTGCATTATTAGGCCCATGAGCCTAGACTCCTCTTTGCCAAGCGGCTTGCGCGTCGGCTTCATGTATATCACAACAGAATCAACCTTGGGTATTGGCCTGAAGCTGCCTTTAGGCACGCTGATTATCTTAGTCACACGGAATAACAACGAGGTGAACACGCTTAGCTTAGAATAGCTTGGGGTGTCAGGCTCAGCGAGCATATGCTCTACGAACTCCTTCTGCAGGCACAGCACTGCCTGCATATTCTTTTCAGCCAGCCATCCTATCACGCTGCTAGATAGGTAATAAGGTATGTTCGATATGACTATGTCTATCTTCCCAAGCCCTATCTCCGAATCTGTTATGTCAAGGAAATCCTTGTTTATGAGCACAAGGTTTTTGGCAATCCTCTCATGCTTGAGTATCGTGTAAAGGGAGAAATCCTTCTCCACAGCGATCACCTTCTTTGCCTCAGAGCACAGCGCTCTGGTGAGAATTCCCTGTCCCGGTCCTATCTCAAGCACCGTCTTTCCGGTCGCGTGCGCCGCCTCTATAGATGCTACCTTGTCATTTACCAGGAATACCTGGCCGAGACTCCTCCTGCTTCTCATACCTGAAAAGTCATTCATGCACGCAACCTAATATAAATTTAATCTCGTTATTTATAAAAGGAGTTGGATGGCAGGGAACAAGAAGCTTCAATCAGCGCTTGAGATGATGACTACTTATAGCTTTATGATAGCCCTTGTAGCTATAGTTCTTGTCGTAATCGTATATTTCAGCATACCGACATCGCAGGTCGAACCAGGCGCATGCAATTCCTTCGGAAGCATACGCTGCTACGCAGCCCAATACTACATAGCCAACGCTCTTGCATCATCAAGCACAGCCAACGTGCTCCTTTACTTCTCAAACTCCGGCAGCTCTCCTGCAAACATAATCTCCGTCAACGTGGTCATAAACGGCCAAACTACCTACGGAGCATGTACAACGAACCAGAAATATCCTATAGGCAACACCATAGTCAATCCGGGCGGAAATACTATATGCGCAGTCCATTTAGGCTCCGCGTTCAATCTGGGCAGATCTGTAAATGGCCAGTATGTGCTCAATGCTGATTCCTGCAATTCGGGCGTGGGTGAGTTCGCTCCCCAGACCTGTGGATTCATAAGTGAGAACTACACGGGAACATTCCTTGTATATGCGACCCAGCAGCCCGTGACGACAGTGCTCGCAGGTTCCGGATCATCCACTACAACAATACCCGAGTATTATGTGCCCATAAACATTGTGAATAATGGCAACTCACCTACCCCGGTTCCATATCAGGCCAATGTAATTGTTGACAGCGCATCCTATGCCGGTGCAAACGAGATAAATTCTGGATGGCAGAACGTTGAATTCACTTCAGGCAAACCTGCTTACGAGGGAGGAAAGGCCATAGAGGCATGGGTTGAGAGCGGAGCGACCAACACTGCAATATCCACGCTGATATGGCTTAAGCTCACGTCTGCAATCTCTCCACACAGCTCAACTACAGTGTACATGAACTTCATGCCAACAAACGTCATGTCTGCTTCCGGACCTACCGGGGAGGCTCCGCAGCTCAGCAGCACGTACGGTAAATATGACAACGGAGCTCTGGTATTCAATCAATATGGCGGCGGAGGCCCAGGCGGATGGAATTCATTTACATTCATTGGAGGTTCATGGTCAACTGCTAATGGATATCTGCAGCAAACATCCACTTCGGGCTCCTACGGCGGAGGCCCTGCGGCAGTTATAGAGGGAACATCCTATTCGGTGTCAGGGAGTTATGTTCTTGAGGAGGCATTTTCATACGGTGGCCAGGACGTTGCGCGAGCAGGCATAATTGCAGACGGAACCCCGTCCGGAGGAGATATATTCGGATACAGATTTGTTGGGCAACAGTCGTCGAATGGGGCCGGATTTTTATCTTTCCTTAATGATGGAGTGGCATGGGCTCAAAACAACGGATATCAAGGATCCACATCAACGCCGTACACCATGCAGGTAACTGATAATGCAGGCACATGGAGCGGTAATCTCTATTCAGGATATGGAATAAATAGTGGGATACTCACTTCCCTTACTCCAACACCTTATACAGCTGAAAACAGGCAATCGGAAACATCTGGTTATGTTGGTATATCTGCTGCTTATTGCGGCTCCACTTGCACTACTTCAAATCCAATAACTGTGCAGTGGTTCAGGGTGAGAGCCTATCCACAGACAGCATCCAGTACTGGCCCTCTTTCACCTACGTGCACCCTTGTTGAATACTATGTGCCGATAACCTTGACAAACTCGCAGGTAAGTGCTACTCCTGCTCCATTCCAGCAGCTGATAACTGTTGACAGCGCAAGCTACAATCAGTACATAAACGGCCAGTGGAGCAATGTTGAGTTCACGACAGGTGCCGATGGCACAGGCACGCTGCTGCAGGCGTGGGTGGAGAGCAACCCAAGCAATACCGTAACCAATACCAACGTATGGGTAAATCTGCCCAATGGCCTTCCTGCAGACGGCAGCCTAACCATATACATGGACATGATGGCTTCAAACGTCATGTCTGCTTCCGGACCTACCGGGGAGGCTCCGCAGCTCAGCAGCACGTACGGCGAATATGACAACGGCGCCGAGGTATTCAACTTCTACGACAACTTCGCTGGAAAAACGATAAACTCGGGGTATACGCAGGTAACACCCTCCGGTGTTACCATAACTCAGAATAACGGCGTTACCATCTCCACAAGCTCTTCTGTAGGATATGGTGGATTGATATACACCACAGGCTTC
>JAJYVC010000055.1 GCA_021792235.1 Microcaldota archaeon | reverse complement strand
GTATCGCCACGTTCCACGCCTTTCCTGTTGCCATTCATTCACCCTTCATTAGCCGTCTTATTACATAATTCAGTATGCCACCTGACATATAATAGTCCATCTCTATTGCAGTGTCTATGCGCACTGTCACCTCAGTTTCTGCTACAGAGCCATCGGTTTTCGTGTATCTTATCGTTACCCTTCCCTTCGGCCTTATGCCCTCATAAAGTTCTATGTCCACAGCCTTGCTGCAGTCGATCATCAGCGAATCGGCGCCTTCATCCTGCTTGAACTGCAGGGGCATAACACCCATTCCTATAAGGTTGCTCCTATGTATTCTTTCATATCCTTTTGCAATCACTGCCTTGACTCCAAGCAGCGAAGGTCCTTTGGCTGCCCAATCCCTCGAGCTGCCGGATCCGTACTCCGTGCCTGCAATCACTATCAATGGAACTCCCTCCTTCCTGTACTGCATCGCTGCATCATATATGCTCATCTCCATTCCGTCAGGCTGGTGCACTGTGAATCCACCCTCCTTTCCATTCATCATTAGGTTCTTTATCCTGTTGTTTGCGAAGGTTCCGCGCATCATGACTTCATGGTTCCCTCTGCGCGTGCCGTAGGTGTTGAAGTCCTTTTGCTCAACCCCGTGTTGAAGTAGGTATCTGCCTGCAGGGCTGTCCTTGCCTATCGCACCTGCCGGAGATATATGGTCCGTAGATACGGAATCTCCGAACAGTGCAAGAACCCTGGCTCCGTTTATAGGGGCAACCTTTCTCTTCACTGATGGATCAAAGCCATCGAAGAACGGAGGCAGCCTTATGTACGTGCTGTCCTTCTCCCATTCATACACCTCTCCCTTCGGCGTTGCAAGACCGTTCCAGTAAGGATTGACATCAGTTATCCCGTGGCCGTACTCCTTCTCGAAGAGCTCCCTGCTTACAGCCTTTGCCACAGCCGCGTTTATCTCCTCTCTGGACGGCCATATATCCTTTAGGTACACATCCTCTCCCTTGTCGTTCTTTGCCAGCGGCTCCTTGGTCAGGTCCTTGAGCACAGTCCCAGCTATCCCGAACGCTATGAGTAGCGGGGGTGACATAAGGTAGTTAGCCCTGACATCTCTGTGTATCCGTGCCTCGTAGTTCCTGTTGCCTGAGAGGACCGATGCAACTACAATATCATTGCTGTTTATTGCATCACTCTGCTTATCTATGAGCGGCCCGCTGTTGCCTATGCACGTAATGCACCCGTATCCAACAAGACCATATCCAAGCTTAGCAAGAGGCTCCACAAGTCCTGCTCGTTCAAGATACCTCATAACTACTCTTGATCCAGGGCCAAGGCTCGTCTTTACCTTTCTTGTGTTGACCTTTAGGCCCTTCTCAATGGCCTTCCTTGCAAGTATGCCTGCACCTATCATTACCGAAGGGTTGCTTGTATTCGTGCAGCTTGTTATAGAAGATATAACCACATCTCCATCTGACAAATCTGTCTCGTATCCGTCATCGTACTTTATACGGATCCTGCGCAGATCCTTGTGCATCTTCATGTTTTTTGGCGGTTCCCTTCCTGCAGCTATACTCTCTGCTGACCACCTAGAGTAATCCTTGATATTTGTGCGTTCATCGGCCTGCACGCCATCTATGTGCATGAATGCATCCATGAAGTTGTCCCTTATGCTGTCTAGCGGTATCTCCTGCTTTGGTAGCTTCGGACCAGACACACACGGCGCTATGTCTCCAAGGTCAACTTCTATCACATCGCTGTACTCGACCTTGCTGTAATCTATATTGAGCATTTTCTGCGCTTCATAGTACTTTCTGACGAGGTCAACCTGCTCCCTCCTCCTGCCTGTCATCTCCATATATTTGAACGTCTCTTCATCGACAGGGAATATTGCTATAGTTGCCCCGTATTCCGGGCACATGTTCGATAGTGTTGCCCTGTCAGGAAGTGAGAGGTAGCTAAGGCCTTCGCCGAAGAACTCAACGAACATATTCACTACTCCCTTGTCCCTAAGTATCTTTGTCAGTGTAAGCGCAAAATCAGTAGCGGTAACGCCTTCCGAGAGCTTTCCTGTAAGCTTGACTCCAAGCACCTTGGGCGTTGTAAGAGCCACAGCCTGGCCCAGAAGTGCTGCCTCCGCCTCTATCCCCCCTACTCCGAATCCTACGACTCCGAGTCCGTCTATCATAGTTGTGTGCGAATCTGTTCCGACAAGCGTGTCAGGAAATGCCACCTTCCTGCCTCCTGACTCTGATAAGGTGACACATGTGGCCAGGTACTCAAGATTCACCTGGTGGCATATGCCTGCGGAAGGCGGGAATACTGTGAAGTTGTTGAACGCACCGCTAGCCCACTTGAGTAGAGCATACCTCTCCCTGTTCCTTTGAACTTCCTTCTCCTGGTTTATTTCCAATGATTTCGGGGAATTGAAAGAGTCTACCTGCACAGAATGATCTATTATCAGGTTGACAGGTATGAGCGGCTGTATTCTGTTAGCTCTGCGGCCTTTAGATACAAAATACTGCCTTATCGCTGCAAGGTCGACAACTGCAGGTACTCCTGTGAAATCTTGCATCAGAACTCTGGAAACCTTGAACGGTATGTCCCTGTCCTCAGGGCTCTTCGCCTTCCATCTGGCCAGAGCCTCCACATCCTCAGCTGTGACTTCTGTGTCATCAAGGTTCCTTATCAGCGACTCAAGGACAACCCGTATCGAAAATGGTAGTCCGGATATGTTATATCCAAGGTCTTCGAGCTTAGGTAGCGAGTAATATGTCACATCGCCTCCGTCACCAAGGCTAAGTTCAGACACAAGCGATTCCTTAGATCTATCCCAGCCCATCAGCTCACTGCATTTATCGTATGCGCACTTCGCCGTGCTTCCTCCTTCTTGCTTTGTTGAGGTCCACTTCAAGCGTTCCGTTGTCCATCCTAGCATGCACGGACTTGTCATCCACCTCTACTGGGAGCGATATGCGTCTATAGTATCCTTTAGATGACCTCTCCCTGAAGTAATAGTTGCCCCACTCCCTCTTCTTGTCAGCCCTAGACCGCGCACTTACCGTTATCCAGTTGCCGTCAACGTGCAGCTTGATATCCTCCTTCTGTATTCCGGGCAGGTCTATCCTCACCTTTATGCTGTCACCTTCGTCTATTATGTCCACGTCAGGCATGGTGTTGTAGAACATCTTGCTGAAGTCTATCACAGGGAACCTAAGCGGGTCGCTGAGAAAGCTGCGCATATGGTCTTCAGTAGGTGAAAGCCATCCTCCCTTACTCCTCGCACTCTTTTTTGCCATGGCATCACGAGCGTCATTTCCTGTTCTCTATAGGAACATACTCAAGGTCTATGTCGCCGCTGTACACCTCAAGCGGCCTGAATAGCTTGTTGTTCTTCCAGTATTCGAGCATGTGCGCGCACCATCCTGCAGACCTGCTTGCCGCGAATATTGGGGTGAAGAGCTCCACTGGGATGCCTGCTGCTACATACACAGGGCCTGCGAAGAAATCCACATTGGGCCATATCCCGTGAGATTGCCCCAGCTTATCAACCATCAGCTTCTCTGCCCTTAACGCTATCTCCGTGTATCTCTTTACCTCATCAGATGCATCAGGCTGCAGATTCACCAGATACTCCTTTATTATCCTAGCGCGTGGATCGTACGTCTTGTATACTCTGTGTCCGAAGCCCATTATCTTCTTCTTTCCTGCGAGTGCGCCTTCTATGTAAGATTCTGTATTATTCGGGCTGCCTATCTCCTTCATCATCCTGAGTGCAGCTTCGTCTGCGCCTCCATGCAGAGGACCTTTGAGCACAGATATGCCTGCAGTTATGGCCGAATAGATATCCGCAAGCGTCGATCCGGCAACCATAGTGCCGAATGTAGATGCGTTCGAGCTGTGCTCTGCGTGTATTATGAACATGTCCTTCATTATCTCAAGCTGCCTCTCGGTGGGCTTCTTGCCGTTGAGCATGTATAGGAAGTTTTCCTCATGGCCCATCGACTTGTCAGGAGCAACATAGCTTCCACCCTCATTTATCCGGCCTATGGTGGCGACTATGCTCGACACCCTTGATATAATGCGTATGCTCTTCCTCAGATTGGCTTCAGGAGATTGATCTGAAACCTCCGGATCGTATGCGGAAAGCGAAGACGCTGCAGTTCGAAGTATGTCCATGGGATCTGCCTTGCCCGACATCTCCGTTATTATACTGATAACTCCTCTGGGCAGGTCTCTGGCCTCAGCCATCTGCTTCCTTATCCCATCAAGCTCCTGCCTGTTGGGCAGCTTCCCGTAAAGCAGGAGGTATGCTACCTCTTCGAAGTCAGAATTCTTAGACAATGCGTCTATAGGATATCCCCTGTAATACAGCCTTCCCTGCTGTCCGTCAACCTTGCATATGGTGCTTTCTGCTATGTAAACGCCTTCAAGCCCGCTGCTCACGCGTTGTCCTGCAGCCTCTGTCATACTAATCCCAGAATAGATATGGCTGAAAAAGGATTTAAGCATAACCCAAAAAAGATTTACGCGTGATATATCCTCCCACCAGTTCCATGTTTATACTGCCCTAAAAAGCAGACATAGCATGGTAAATATAGTTTTCATACTAAACAGTATGGGTAGATTTGATGAGAAGGAAGGTTAGCGTGATAGGCGCAGGCAAGGTTGGTGCAACAACAGCTCACCTGCTTGCTCTCAAGGGGCTTGCGGACATTGTGCTTGTCAACAGGACAGAGGGCATAGCACAGGGTGTAGCACTTGACATCAGAGAGAGCCTGCCCATAGAAGGCTCTGATGTGAACATAGTCGGTACCGGAGATTACAGCAAGATATCTGGAAGCGACATAGTGGTGGTTACTGCAGGCGCCCAGAGGAAGGAAGGCATGTCGCGCGACGATCTCCTCAAGACGAACGCGCAGATTGTTTCTGCAATAGCAGAACAGATAAAGCAACATGCACCTAACAGCATAGTCATAGTAGTAAGCAATCCGCTTGACGCCATGGCCTACTTGGTCATGAAGAAGACCGGATTCGACAGGAAGAGGGTCATTGGCATGGCAGGCGCACTCGATTCGGCAAGGCTTACTGCATTCATAGCAGAGGAGTTGAAGGTAACTCCAAAGGAGATTAAGACAATGATACTTGGCAGCCATGGTGACTCAATGGTGCCGGTCATATCGGCAACTACAGTTAATGGATATCCAGTTTCAAAACTCATCGGTCCGGAGAGGCTTCAGAGCATAGTGTCAAGGGCTAGAGACGGTGGGGCTGAAATAATAAAGCTTGAAGGATCAAGCGCCTTCTATGCTCCTGCGTCATCAGTTGTGAGCATAATCGATTCAATACTGAATGATAGAAAGAAGGTAATACCCTGTTCAGTATACCTTGAAGGGGAATACGGAATAAAGGGAACATTCCTTGGAGTGCCAATAGCTGTTGGCAAAGGAGGAATTGAGACTATAGAGACAATGCCACTTTCTTCTGATGAAAGCAAAGCCCTTTCAGAATCCGCAGCAAAGATAGCCGTTCAGCTGCCTGTGCTCAGCGGTATATGACTTCACTGTATCGCAGTGCTGACCGATGCTGCAGGCATCACTCCGTTTGGCGGCAGGGCTCTGGTCCTCATCCACTGAACAAATGCTGATGGTGACAATGAGCTGCATCCAGCAGAACTCTTGAAGGCGCCCAGATTTAGAGGATATGTTGGCGCATCTGAAGTAACAGCCTGTATAGTTCCATAATTGTACTGATAGTCAGACGTAGTGCCGCTAAGCGCCATTACCGTCCATACTCCAGTGCCAGATGTTCCTGAGAGCAGTGTGCCAGAGCTGCTGTACCCGCTTGCGCCATTCTGCTGCCCGAATATATCCGCTCCCCCAGCTGCCTGTACGAACGTTCCATAGTTGTTCGATGCCGAGGTTATCAATCCTCCTTCAGTCCAGCAACCGCTAGCTGCGCTAAGAGTTCCATAGTAATCGACTGCAATTGGCTGGCTGTATGTGCTAGTTGATGCTATGTAATCATCCGCGCTTCCTCCCCCAGTTATTGTAAGTCCGTCATTTACCGAGTATGAAGGTCCTCCAGAAGTGCTCCATCCTGCGGGAAGTGAGCTGCCTGCAAAGTTCTGGTAGTAGTTGAATACTTGCGCCCCATTGTCATTTTCGCCGTAGTTTGTGCTCAGCTGCGGAGCCCATCCGGTGGTGCCTGATGGATTTACTGACGAGTCGTAATAAGCGTTGCTCGGCAGGTAATCCATGTAGATCTGGCTTAACCCGGAAGGAAGACCATTTGGTACTTTTACCCAGATGTTGGTAGAAGTTGCAGTATTTGTGTTTCCGCTCTCAAGCCATGCATAAAGCACAGTGCCTGTGCCTGCAGGTCCTGTTGTGAATTCTACGTTAAGCCATCCAGGTTCTATGAACTTGGAGTACGTGTTGCTGTTTATGTTCACTAGCTGCTGGAACGGCGCAGGAGTAGCGCTAGACTGCGAGTTATCAAGTACTATAGTTGAGTAGTAAGGCAGCGTGACGCTGCTTACTGCTCCATAGCTCGCTGTCGGCATGACTCCCCCAGGAGGATACGCCCTTGTGCGAATCCATTGCACTGATATCGAGCTTGATGGAGAATCGTAATATTCTCCAAGGGACAGGTACATGGTGCTCGGAAACCCCAATATAGTCTGC
>JAJYVC010000054.1 GCA_021792235.1 Microcaldota archaeon | reverse complement strand
TGTTGGAGAAGTGGATTGCACTACCGATGTGGTTGGCGCGGTGGTTGGCTGCGAGGTGTATCCTTGCACTCCTGCAGCAGATGAGCCTCCGGATCCCTGCACTGGTTGTGTCCGCGGCACTGTAGTCGTAGACGAAGACGAGGATGATTGTTCTATTTGGAAATTGGCCTCGGGGAAGAAGTTGCAACGAGCTGCGCGTTTGCAATGCCTGCGACTATTATGAACAACAGAGACGATAGAACTAGTATGTTATTGCGCACCATACCACATACCGAAATCATTTACTCAACATAATTTATAAGGATTTGTTTTGTTAGACTTTAGGGAGTTGACATTTGATCTCAAAAGGTTATATTTTATTTCATCTGTATGAAAGCTGCAGTGCATTTTCCTTGTCAAGACCCTTTTACTACTTCGTTACTTAACATTGCTGTATTCGATTTGTGTCTATTGGTCAACTTCCTGGTTCCTGACGCACACAAACCATTAAAATATTGTAATGCTAATATGAAATTGATAGGAATATGGGAATATTCAAAAGGCTAGTCAAATACCTAAAAGACGCGTACAGCGACAACGGGACTGCTGATGCAAAGAAGCAGTATAAGGGAGATACAGAGGACGCATACAGGTGCAGCGTGTGCGGAAGGCATCCTCTTTCCGGCCCTGTGCTCTACTGTCCTGGATGCGGCCAGTACATGTGCTATGCCCATGGAGTTGCAAGCGGCGAGGAAAATGCGTGGGACTGCCCAAACTGCGCGATAAGATGCCAACAGGCAACTCTGTAGACCGGAAAGCTATAAATAAGCTGTAACAAATTAGTCTTCTGGTTAGTGTGTTAGGGCCCTGTAAGCAGAGAAATAGGAATTGAAGAGGAAGGGCAGATTGTTTAGTATAAGGGAAGAAACAGACGCACAGATCAAGGCTTGACTGGATAGTCATTGGGGATTATGCGCTATTCTCCAGGGACATAGCTATTGACAAAGTAGATAAGGAAAAGGCAGAGAGGATAATGCAGGGCATGAAATGAGAGACAAGGACAGGCAGCTATTCCTCAAGTATGCGATCCGGTGCTACGTATTTATATTGGGCGGCAGCCATAGTCTGTCATGTACACAGATTACGTTGAACTCATAGGGCTTGTAGCAGGTACGCTTACCACGCTGGCATTCATTCCGCAGATCATGAAGGTTCACAAGAAGAGATCTGCAAGGGACCTGTCAGGACTCTGGATGTTCGGATTCTTCTTAGGCATAATGCTCTGGCTCATATACGGGATAATGGACTCCTCGCTTCCCATAATACTTAGCAACGGCGCGCTGTTCTGCCTTGGCATACTGCTAGGAGTGCTCAAGGTGCGTTACGACGGGATTAGAACGAAGAGATAGAACAGGCCTCACCTTGCAAGTATGTCACCGAAGGATCTTATGAAGTATGCCTTGGCCTCCTTTACCGCCGCCATGCCATCGTCGGTAAGCACATAGCTTACCGTCTTTCCAGACTTCCTTCCCTTCACTAGACCCTTCTCGCTAAGGTCCTTGAGAGCCGGATAGAGCGTGCCGGGCTTGGGCTTCTCGCCTCGCCTCTTCTCTATCTCCACTGCAAGCTCCTCGCCGCAGAGCTCCGATTTTGAGAGCAGCCAGAGTATCTGGAATGATAGGAATCCGCGCATGTCGCAGCCGCATGAGTGTGCCATTTTACCAGCATAAATATAAGACATCCTATATATTTAAATATATGTATATGATATACTATACTTGGTGATGAAATGGATGGAAACTGCGGATGCGGATACGGGATGAGGAGCTTCCTCACGAAGGATGAGAAGCTGGAGATCCTCAAGGAGTACAAGGAGCGCCTCGAGAAGGAGGCCGAAGGAGTCAAGGAGAGGATAAAGGAGCTTGAGAAGAACAACTGAGCAAGCAAAGACCGGCTATTTATTGCTGGCCCTTATCCGTCCCGTAATGGTACGGAAGGGCATGCTATCTTTATTAACTCTGGCTTGGAAGCGATAAGGATATAGAAGATGCAGTACACCTCTACAGGCTGTTCAAAGACAGGCTGGACAGGAAACGCATGGAAAGCATCGCAAAAGGATTAAGAATATACGGCGAGATGGTTAAGTATGGCATCAAGTAGGCGTAACATGACTGAGGGGCTCAGATTCGTAAGGTTCTGGGCAGACTACATGATGTCCCACACTAACAAGGAGTGGTCAGAGCAGCAGAACTTCCTTATAAATTCCGTAATGAAATCGGCCAGCAAGGATGCCGAACTATACCTTTACGTAAAGAAATCATCGAAACCGCACAAAAAGAGGTGACTAGGCCGTAGACTTTGGCTCGATGGCATCTAGATGTTCATGTTCATCCTTGCCTCCTCGCTTATCATCTCGGGAGTCCAGGCAGGATCCCACACAAGATCGAGGTCCACGTTGCCTATGTCGTGAAGATGCTCTACCCTGAGCTGCGCGTCGGCAAGTATGACACTTGTCACTGGGCACATGGGGCTAGTCATTGTCAGCTTTACCTTGACGTTGTTGCTTTCATCTATGTCTATGCCCTGTATGAGCCCTAGATCAACTATGTTAATCCCTATCTCCGGATCTACGCAACCCTTCAGTGCCATCACTACTTCGGCTATAGCTATTTTGGGCATGACCATACCTGCACTTTGAAATATTTATAATGTGCGCTCAGGTTCTGGAATTTGTTACATTGTTGTTCTCAAGGGATATGAGCTGCGAATTGTCAGCCTTCACTCCGGATACTGTACCGTTGACTGTGTTGTTGAGTATGTAGGTTGACTCGCTGTTGTTTATGTATATGCCATTCACCGCCATGTCAACCAGGTTATGCTCGACATAGCTGCCATTGAACCTGTCAATCCATATGCCGTTGGTAGAATTGGTTATGTTGTTGTAGAGTATCTTCGAATTTTGGGCCTGATCTATGTAGATTGAGGTGTTTGCCGTATTTACTATGGTATTGTTTATCACTGCTATTCCTGACACCTTCGTCTTGGAGATAAACTCTATTGGATTGGTGAAACCTATGAGTATGCAGTTCTCTACTGTTGCGCTGCTGTTGTAGGATGTGATGAACGAACCGCCGTGGGTTGCGTATATTGTGTGGCCTTCGCAGTTTATTGTCGTGCCTGATGCAGCGCTGCTGGAGTTGGAGTAGATTGTAAAGCACTTGTCGCCATACGAGTAGAGCATGTCCTGGGTTAATAGTATCTGGTCTGGCGTATTCATGTACCTGCACACCTGCTGCGCTGAGGCAAATGGCAGCTCCACAAGCCACAGGCAGTTTGCCTTGGTCACTCCGTAGTTGACCCTGCCGCCCTGCGATAATATGCCTCCCGAATACTGATCGCAGTAGAAACCGTATGCCTTTGATGATGTAGCAGAATTGTTATACAGCCAGTTACTGCTTGAATTTGTTATGTGATATCCGTAGTCGGTGAAGTTTGCAGTGTTATTTCTCAGCGTGTTGTGGAACGCGTGCGAAAGCATGAAGCTGGAGTTGCCGACCGGCGATGAGGCATGGTTACCTGCTAGCGTGCTCCCATTCGTGCCTGAGAGTAGGAACCCGTAGTCTGAGAAGCCTGTTGCAACATCATTGGAAAGGAATGCGCTGGAGCTGTTTGATATGTTGAACCCGTCAGCTGCCTTTGCAGCCGAAGTCGAATTGAGTATCGTGCCCTTCGTGTTCTTTATAACGAAGCCGCTAGTGAATCCTGTGGTCCCACAGTCCTCCACTGTAACGTTGCTGACCCCGGACATGTTGAATGCCGTGCCTCCGCCGTTGACAGATATTATGGTGTTGTTCTTGCATGTAAATACCACGTAGCTCGCCGTTATCCTGAAGCATGTGCCTTGCTGCTGGTCAAGAAGTGGCCCTTCCAGCGCATATTCTCCTGGCGCGCTTATGGTGGTGCATCTGCTCACCGGGTAAACGGACAGAGTGGGCAGATGTTTTATCGGGCAGACCTGCTGGGCCCATTGGCAGTCGCTGCTTCCGCAGGTGCTGTCCTGCACTGAAAGCAGAGTGGAGTTGTAGGTGCTGGCGGAGCAGTATAGGTCCGTACCAGAATTTGATATGGTTGTGCCTCCGCTCAGATATACGTCTGTGGAATTGTCAATTGATATTCCATATATGTTGTTCGTTACGTGGAAGTTGTAGAGCGTGGCGTAGGTGGTGCCGTTTATGTACGTTCCATAGGAATTCCTATCGGCCTCTATGTTCGTCATGTTTCCATCAGTGGAAGACATTATGTACAGGCCGTATGTGTTGCCCACTGCACTTATGGTATTGAGCCCAAACTTGAGCATGTTGTCAAGGTATATGCCGTACGTGTCATTATTGAAGTTGCAATCGGCAACAGTGACATTGAACAGGCCCTTGCTAGCATATATGCCATAATGGGAGTTGACTATGTTGTGCCCGTTGCACGAAAGGTACACGTTAGACGCATTTATCAGTATGCATGGTGCCGATCGGCCCTGCGAAAGCGTTATGTTCATGTAGTCGGCAAGGTTGAGATCGCCTGATAGGGTGTATAGGCCTCCCTGGTTTATGCTTCCGCATGTGCTTATGGGGCTTTCAAGACTTATGCCGCTTACTCTCGATTGATTGTTCTGGTCCGAGCAGTATGCGAAGTTGCAGTTTGTATTCTCAAAGCAGGACGATGACATGAACTTGTTGGATATGCTGTACGTAGACGTTCCAGAGCATGCCAGATCTACAGGATTGCCCACCATTGTTGTATTGGATATCCTGTTACCTGTACTGTTTGACAGCGCTATTCCAGAATATAGGTTGTACTCTATGGAGCTCCTTGATATATTGTTGTACTTTCCTAGCGTTATGTTCACTGCAGGCTGGCTTACTGAACTCTTCACCTTAACGCCATTCATCTGGTTATAGCTGGAGTCGTAGAGTTTTATGCCTGACACCGTTGAATTTATTATCGTCACGTTGTTTAGCTGGTCGCTGTTTGAGTTGTTCAGCGATATGCCGTAAGAGAACTTGGCTATGGTCAAGTTGCTTATCACAATTCCTGTCTGCGCATATCCTATCAGTATGCCGTACGAGTCGGGTCCCTGCAGTGTGAACGGCCCGTTTCCTATTATGCCATGGCTGTTACCTATTATTCGCACGTTGCTTGCGGTTATGGAAAGACATGCGCCGTTTGTAGCCGATGTTGTTATGTTGTTCTGTATGTAATATGTGCCTGGAGTGGATATCTGCATGCATGAATTCACATTGAACGAAGTGGCAATTGAAGTAGTTGAAGTAGTTACAGGCGCCGGCCGGTTGGCTACATAGTTGTAAACAAAGAAGATTACCACTACTGCCACTATCGCAATCACCGCGATCTTCGCCATGCCTACGATCCTGTCGGTGTTGTATTCATTCTGCATGCTTTGCGAGATTATTGGTTTTGGCGCTGTAGATGAAGGCTGCGGCTGCTGGGTTTGGGGCGGCTGAGGAGGTTGAGGAGGTTGCTGACTTGGTGATGGCTGCGGAGTTGGATTGGGTGCGCTGGAAGGGTTGCTTGGTGCCTGCGGATTCGGATTCCCGCCATTCTGAGGTGGATTGCCCTGAGGAGCCATGCCGTCTGCCATAAAAACCATTAAGAGTATGTTTATAACTTATGATACTTATTTATTAATAACTGCGCCCCGTTAGCTCAGCCTGGTAGAGCGCCAGTTTCGTAAACTGGAAGTCGAGGGTTCGAATCCCTCTCGGGGCTATTCTATTCAATATGAAAGCCCGTCCACTAAGATTTATATAGTTTTACCTTAATATGTTATTATGCCAGACCTGACCAGAAGTGCCAAAAAGGTGCTTGAAAGGGTAAAAAATGACTCAAAGATAGCCAAAAATAACAAAAAATATATAGAAGACCTCATAGTTTTCCTTCAGGCAAAGGGCGCACACCAAAGAACCGTCGAAAAGTATGTTTATCAGTATGAAAAATTCCTTAAAGCGATTGGAGGAGATGTCGATCTGCTTAAAGCTGAAAGACCTGAATTGGAGCGCGCCATTGCAAAAATAAACAACCTTGACCTGTCAGGCGATGAGAAGCGCAAGATAAAGGTCATGATAAAGGTATTCTACAAGCACTTCCTCGGTGAAGATATATATTATCCAAAGCAGATTGCATGGATAAAGACAAGCGGCGCTAAGAATAGGATGCTGCCTGAGGATCTCCTAAGCGAAGATGAAGTTTTGAAATTACTGGATGCTGCAGGCAGCCTGAGGGACAAGGCGCTTGTAGCCTTGCTTTATGATACAGGAATGAGGATAGGAGAGCTTTCAACTCTGAGAAAGAAGGACGTTGATACTGCTTCAGAACCAGCGCATGTCACTGTAAACGGCAAAACAGGCATGAGGAGGGTACCCATAATGTTCAGCGTGCCTTATGTTGTGCAGTACATCAACTCAGTGAAGAATATGAAGCCAAATGATGATCTATGGCTTACAACAGGCACATGGAGTAACTCAGGCAAGATAGTAACTTCTGATGGAATACGGCAGCAGCTGAAGAAGATAGCCAAGAAGGCGGGGATAGATAAACGAATATACCCCCACCTCTTCAGGCACAGCAGGGCAAGCAATTATGCAAATAAGTTGACTGAGCAACAGCTGAAGATGTTCTTCGGATGGACTGGAGATAGCAAGATGGCTGCAACTTATGTGCACCTTTCCGGAAGGGATATTGACAACGCTGTACTCCAAGCAAACGGGAAGAAACCAA
>JAJYVC010000053.1 GCA_021792235.1 Microcaldota archaeon | reverse complement strand
GCCACTCTAACAAGCCTGCAGATAAGCAACGGGCAGTACGCTTCGCTTACCGCAAACATATTGGTGGGGGTAAGTCCGCCGTTCACGTACCAATGGTATAATGGCGGCTCGTGCAGCCCATCATCCGAGATATCCGGTGCCACGTCATCTGCATACAATGCAAATCCAGGTACCACAAGCTTGTACAGCGTTGAGGTCACAAACGCGGCTACTCCACCCACCTCTGCGTGCGCCAGTGCAACGGTTTACATAGAGCAGTCATCAGTTCAGCCAATAAGCGGTTCGGGAGGATCAGGAGTGTCACCTGGCACGCAGCCAGTAACCTCTCGGATAACCTCATCGTCCACATCGACCCAGAGCACCACCTCGATTCCTGTGACAACCATCGCTCCAACCACAGTGCAGAACACTAGCACCTCAACTACCACGGTGATACCTGTGACAATACAGCCCATACCTCCGCTGAACAGGAGCGTAAACGTCGCAGTAATCGGGATCAACTCGTCGAAATATCTGCCGGCGGTAATAAACTTCACGAACATGAACGCAAGCTTGGATGTGTACTCGGTCTTCTCAGAACCAACGCAGGTAAACGTTACCATATCGAACATAACCAACTATGTTGTTGTGCCTAGCGGCGTTCATACTGTTGCTGCAATAAACATCTCTTCAGACAAGCCCCTTGCAAGAGTCGACGCTAAACTGAAGTATCCCTGCAGCCTGCCTGCAAACTCCATAGCGCCGTACATTTCATCAAATGGGACATGGCAAAAGCTCAACAACTATTCTGTTGATTCAAATGTGTGCACCATAACTGTCTCTATAAACAGGAGTGGATCCCTGGCGGTGTTCTCAACGGCATCTTCACAGCAGCCTTCTAGCGCACTGCCTTATGCCGCAACAGCCGTAGTCATAATAATCGTAGCAGCAATAGCACTCAAGCTATATGCGTCAAGGAAGGGCCTTGAATCTTCAGTGCACCACAAATAAGTCCGAGACAGGGCCCACCAATCAAACGCCCGTACATGCTCCAATTAATCAATGCTTATATTGATTCTCATTATAATATATTGCAAAAGGAAATGTGGTTCAGTGAAGGAGACACCTGAAGAGAAGAGGAATAGGCTGCTCAGCCTTGCGAAATTGAACGTTGGCAGCGCATACGCAGGAACGGAGCACTCCATAGCACAGGCGATAGCATCGTACAACGAGCTGGAGAAGACCAGGAACCTTGTGCACGAGAAGCTTGAGGAGTGGTACGGCATATTCTTCCCCGAACTTAGGCTCTCGAACCCTATAAGCTACGCTAAGTTCATCGAAAGGTTCGGCATGGACAAGAAGTCCGCAGACAGGCCGGCCGTTACTGAGCTGCTCGGAGGCGCAGCGGACCAGGTTCTTGCACTGGCATCAAGAAGCATAGGCAGGGAGCCCAGCGGCGAGGAATACGAGCAGCTCAAGGCTCTTGCGCAGCTTGAGCTGCACATAGTCGAGACTGAGGACAAGCTGGACAAGTATCTAGAGGCATCTACAAAGAAGCTCATGCCGAACATAACCTACTTGATAGACTACAAGGTCGCAGCAGAGCTGCTTGCAAGGGCAGGATCGCTCGAGAAGCTTGCCCTGATGCCCGCTGGCACAATACAGCTGCTAGGCGCAGAAAAGGCGCTGTTCAAGCACATCAAGTTCGGTTCAAAATCGCCGAAGTACGGCTCGATATTCAAGCTGCAGCAGGTTGGCAACGCAGGCAGGTTCGACCGGGGCAGGATAGCAAGGGCATATGGCGCCAAGCTTGCCATAGCGGCAAGGGCAGACGGCATATCGAAGAATTTCATAGCCGACAAGCTGAAGGAACAGCTTGAGGAGACTATAAAGAGGCAGTCGAACAGGCCGCCAAAGCCCGGGCGACAGAACAACCAGCATGTCGGCAGAGGGCAGCAGAGGCAGGGCAGGGGAGACTTTAGGCATGACGGCAACTGGCACGGAAAGCGGCAGAGACGGCAGTAGCATCCCCAAGATGCCCATGTTTGCAACCAGGGTTAAAACTGCCCAGGTCGCTATTGCTGATGTAGGCTGAAGGAGACTCAGGTCTTGAACTTATTTTTCGTAGCAAACGAATAAATATGCCAGATAAATGAAGACTGCATGCACAAGGCCAACGCTTCTAAATCTAGTGAACCTGGCAGGGCTGAAAAATCCGCAGAGCCGGTCAAGTCGCTTAGCGACCAGCTGATATATGAGATACGCCAGTGCGATAGAATTGATCCTATAATCGAGCTCCTCGCAAAGGGTGCCGACGTCAATTACTCTAATGCACTGGGATGGACTCCTTTGATGTATGCCGCAAGGAACTCTAGGATCGAGATAGCAAAACTGCTAATAGACCTTGGGGCAGAGGTAAATGCGAAGGACGGCAAGGGCAACAACGCGTTGGTATATGCAGTATGGCGCAACAACCTTGGCATGGCCGTCCTGCTGCTGGACAACGGAGCCGACATGACTGTAAGGGACAGGCAAGCTGCAGACCTGATAGGTCATGCAAAGACCTGGGGTAATCTAGAGATGGCCGATCTTCTGGCCAAGAGGATAAAGGATGCAATTCAGCCGTTGGGGAGGGGCAAGGAAGCGCTCAAGGTGCTAAGGCGCAGCATAGAACTCCACGGCGCTTCACCAGGTGGCTGAGCCTGCATATTGCCATATGTCGTGGTATCGGGAAAGCCGTATATACTATTTATTTCATAATATAATTTGAGGATCTTGGAATGATCCGGTATAGTGCGCGGGCATGAGATCTGGTTTTTGCCAACGCACTACTAAAAATGTCCCCAGTCGGAAGTCTAACTTTAGCATAATTCGTCATATGACTAATGCAAAATTAAGCACTCCTCTATAAGATTACGTCAAATGGCTATATTTTATCATAATAAAAAGGCTTTTAAGAAGCTTTAAATATCTGCGTTTTAAAACAGAGTTATAGAATCATGCTTAATGGTGTGTTGTGTGGCAAATGAAAACAAGAGTGCAATATCGGCAGTGAAGACAGAGGTAAGGATGGAGGATTACTCAAGCAATCCCATACTTGCCCCATATCACAGGACTACCGAAGAAATGGAACATATGCCTGTACTGGAAAGGACCAAGACAGTGTGTCCTGAATGCAAGCTCATAGTCGATGGAACAATATACAAGGACCGGGAGAACGTGATGATAAGGAAGAACTGCCCGGAGCACGGAATGACAGTGGAGAAGTACTGGGAAGACTATGACATGTACATAAAGATGAAGAATTACAATTATTACGGAAGGGGATTTGACAACCCGAACTACGTCAACAAAGGGGAGAACTGCCCGTTCGACTGCGGAATATGCGAAAGGCACAAGTCACACACCGGCCTTGCAAACGTGGTCATAACGAACAGGTGCCATCTCAGCTGCTGGTACTGTTTCTTCTACGCAAAGGAGGGAGAGGCAATATACGAGCCTACGAAGGATGAGATAGACAGGATATTCGGTGTACTCAGGGGACAAAAGCCCATACCTGCCAACGCGCTGCAGATAACTGGTGGAGAGCCAACCATGAGGGAAGACCTTGTCGACATAGTGCAGATGGCCAAGAAGGCAGGATTTGACCAGATACAGCTAAATACCACAGGAATAAACATAGGCGCAAACCCTGAACTCGCCATGAAGCTTAGGCATTCCGGAGTGAGCTGCCTCTACATGAGCTACGACGGTGTCTCAAAGAGGGCAAATCCTAAGAACCACTGGGAAGTTCCTGCCACGCTTGATGCATGCAGGAAGGCCAACCTTGGAATAGTGCTAGTGCCTACAGTGATAAGAACAATAAACGACCACGAGCTAGGCAACATAATCAACTTCGCTCTAAACAACAGCGACATAATACGCGCAGTAAACTTCCAGCCGGTTTCACTGGTGGGAAGGATGCCGTCCAGGCTAAGGGAGAAGCAGAGGATATCAATACCCGGCGCAATCAAGCTCATAGAGGAGCAGACAGATGGTGTAATAACAAAGGAGGACTGGTTCTCGGTGCCTTATGTGGGAGGAATAAACAGGTTCATAGAGGCATTGACAGGGGAGTACAAGTACGACCTTTCAATACACTTCGCATGTGGAGCCGGAGCATACATATTCCAGGATCCTGACGGCAAGATAGTGCCTCTCACAAGGTTCGTTGATGCGACAGGATTGCTAGAGCATCTCCAGAATGCAGTGAACGAGATGGACGGCAAGTCGAAGCTGCAGAGAAAGTATATAGCACTCAAGGCCGTGGCTGGCATAAAGAGGTACATAGATTCAGAGAAGCAGCCGAAGTCAGTGAACTTCTCCAAGCTTCTCATGTCTGTGGTGTTCAAGCACGACTTCGCCACAATGGGCAAGTTCCAGCTAAGGTCGCTCTTTTTGGGAATGATGCACTTCCAGGACGAGTACACATACGATATAAAGAGGGTGGAGAAGTGCGACATTCACTACGCCATGCCTGATGGCAGGGTGCTTCCATTCTGCACGTTCAATGTCTTCCCTGAGGTGTACAGGGACAAGATACAGAGACAGTATGCCATACCTTCAAAGGAATGGAAGAACATGCATAACGACTGGAACTACGGGGCCGATAAATATGTAAGGAACATAAAGGAGATAGAGTCTACCGAGGCATACCAAAAGACGTACAGCAAGATGATAGACTACTTCTCGCTTCCGGTGAACAGGGCAGAGGCTAAGGCCATGGCTGCAATTACTGGAAGGAAATACGCTGCAAGGACAGCCTCTCTTTCCGCTTCGCAGCCAAAGGTCGTGGCAGCGCCTGCAAAGGAGCACAAAGAGGATGACGCATGCGCCTGCGGCAAGACTGAAGACGCCGAAGGAAGCGGCTGCGGCTGCGGAAACTGCGGCTGCGGCGCCTAAAGGCAGCATATCGGGTAATAAAGCATGGATAGACGCGAAAGCGCTCCACAGGAGAACGGTTTCCTGAAGGACCTTAATACTGATGAAGCCGAATACGACGACATGGTCGAGTACAATGGCAAGAAGTACAGGGTTCCGTACAAGATTATAAAGGAGGTAACCTTCTCTGGCCTTAATCCATCCGATCTCAAGGACATAGAGCACAGCGCAAGATTACAATACCGGCTCCTTCTACTAGACTCTGTGCTCAAGGCAAAGGTGGAGTTCATAAGGAGCAGGATAATAATCACATACAATCCTCCTGAGTCCATGAACAGGAAGGACAAGATAAGCAGGCAGCAGCTCATAGAGTTCCTTTCAAAGGAAGGCGTCGGCGTAAACCCGGGCAGCATAGCCGAAAGGGATGTCGATTATTTCGAGGAGATATACAAGTACCAGTTTGAGCCTGCATCTATAAGGGAACACGCGCCGTATGGCTATTCAAGGGAGCAATGGAAGCAGATGAAGCCTGAATGGGACAGGAAGCAGAAGGAGGTTGCCCAGGCAAAGTACACCAAGTTCCTCAAGTTCCAGGACTCGTATATTGACCAGCACCCTGAACTGTTAGGTATGGGCACTAAGCGCAACTTCGCTGAGCAGCCCAAGAAGCTGACGCTGAAGGACAGGATAATGGGGAAGGGTAAGAAAGAGAAGGACAAGGGATTCTGGTTCCACGGCGTCTAGCTACCAATATCAATTGCAGAATGCCTATTCCAACGCCTCCAGCCTTGGTTTTATGACTCCTATGAGCCTGTTTGCCATCTCCTTGCCAGCATCCTTGTTCCAGAGCTTTATGCTTCCTGCGCACCTGTGTCCACCGCCTCCTGATATCTCGTCTGGATAGCGGCTCTTCATCTCCTCTATCACTTCCAGCAGGCTGACCCTCCTGCACAGTTCCCTGTCTGCCCTCATTAGGAGGTAGGATCCAACCCTGACAACCAGTACTGCATTCTTCATGCCGGATTCTCCAAGGCGGTCCAGCAGCTTCGAGGCAAAGCGGCCTGGAAGCGGATATTTTGAATCCTCTGACCTAGCATTCTCGAAATCGAGAAGCGCTATGCAGCCGCTTCCCGCCGAGTACCTCTTTATCGACTTCAGTCCCCTGTCTATGGCCTCCTCCAGCTTTATGTTGGCGTATTCAAGCAGCTCCGTCGACCTGTCCTTATCGCCTATTATCGATTCTATCTCCTGCGGCGTTATGTTTGACTTGCCCGGTCCGTATATCGCCTGCAGGTCGCTTGTTATGAAATCCAGCAGTGCTGACATGTCCTGGCCCTTTGCTGTTGCATATTTGCTGTAGTCCCCTATGAGCGATGCCCCCTCGAACTCTGACGTGTCGGCGTGAGAGAAGCCCTTGCATAGGGCAGAGGTGAGCAGGCCTGCGGTGTAGTTGGAGTCGCCGCCGAACTGCCAAGTATTGATATAGTGCTCCAATGCTTCCCCTGCAAATCCCTTCACCAGGGGGTGGTGGTCAAGCCAAATGATGTCAAACCTGTCCCTGGCGCCCTTGAGACCTGGATTGCTCTCCAGGTTAGTGCCGAAATCTATGAGCATAAGAAGTGGCTTGTCTATGCAGCTGTAGCCATTGGCTATCAAGGCGTCATTCTCAGAGTCCGTGGCAGTGTACGAGACTCCCCTCTGCATCAGCCATACCAGGTTGGGCTTCAGGGAGTTTCCCGAAGCAAAATCCTTCACGGACAGGTACAGTGAGTATGCCCCTCCGGATCCATCAGCATCGTTGTGGAACCTGACTATTATCGGTGCGGACAGTTCCAGCTTCCGCACGAGCAGGCGTGCCGCATCCTGCAACCTGTTCCACATCTTTCCTGTCAGCGCATCCACTTCATCGTTCCCAGTCCTGTATGCATCACCCTTCACATACTGCCTAGCAAGGCCTTCTGCGCGATCAATTGCCTCTTGCACTGTAACTCCTGGTTTATCCTCTGCCTTGATTTCTGCGCTCCCATACTGCACGAACTCTCCTGCCTTGAACTCGGCCCGTACCTCGATAAAATCGGTGCCTGCCTCTCCTTCCATGCGCATCACGAAGTATCGTCTGTCCTTGGATATTCCGTGTTTTGTGCATGATACTATGCCGAGCATTCAACCACTCGTGTTGGTCGTGGTAGGGTACAGTCCCTCTATGTCGCCTACGCATGCCGTGTTCAGCGTAGTGTTTTCTATGTAGCTGCAGTATGTCGTATCATTGTACTTCACTGCAAGGTAGTAGAAGCATGTAGCCGAATACGCGGCAGGTA
>JAJYVC010000052.1 GCA_021792235.1 Microcaldota archaeon | reverse complement strand
ACTGCCTCCCTGACTTCATGTGCGGATCTTAATTTCGTAAACATGGAATCTACTCCTAAGTGCAGGGTTGTGATATATAAAGCATGCTCTGCTTCGGGGATGGCGATTATTTGAGGAACTTGAATGGGTCCGCGCCTTTTGCGTAGAGGTATGCTGCAACATACAGACCAGCATTCCATGACTGGCCGTCCTGTCCGCTCAATTCAAAGGTGCGGCCGTGAAACCATTCGTTGAATCCGTGCTCCGATGGATTTCTTTTCATTGAGTTTGCTATTGCAAGGTCCTCAAGAGCCCGTGAGGCATCTGAATAACCCATCTTCTGCCTTGCCATCACATAGAATCCGCCGACAAACGGCCATACTCCTCCGTTGTGGTAGCAGTATGCGTCATTCCTCCAGTAATCAGGCTTGCCTGCGTTGTATTCATGCTTGTAATACCTGTCCCCTGGAACCACCACCGGATCAAGCACCCTTATAGGGTAAGGTTTTGCAAGATTGTTTGAATCAACATAGGACATTATGTTTCTTGCCATTTCTGGCCGGGCCACATCGAAAAGTATTGACATCATGTTGGACAACGAATCGAAATGCATGTCCACATAATCCATTGTTATGAATTGGGGATAGAAAGGCATCCGGCCTTTCGGAGGATTAGAGAAGTAGTCCTTGTCGAAATCGTGGTAATTTGGCCAGTCACCTGAGCGGATCTCCTTTTCTGTAGGATCAAATACCCTGTTAAGCTTTGACTTCAGGTAATCGAAATCTATCCGGATGGGCTGGCTGCCACTGTGCGCGTCTAGGTCTTTGCCTGACGCGTCGCACAGGTTGTTTATGCATTTTGTGGCCATCAGGAAGAGGAGATTGTTGTACAGCACCTTTCCCTGCCTCTGCACTGACGAATCCATCCAGTCGCTGCCAGGCATGCTGTCTATAAGTATTGCACCGTTGGTGTCCTGATATCTCAGCCATCGGTACGCATCCATAGCACAATCCAGAGGCATTCCGAGTAAGTCGCTATCCTGCGTTACGCTGTAGAGATTTGCAAGCCCCAATATGTACCATGATGGCGCATCTGTTGCACCGGCATGGAACAGCCGCCTCTCCTTCCTGTCTAGATCATAGTTTACAGGTATCATGCCCATGGGCGAGGCAGCTTTGCCAAGGGTAATCAAGGTATTCTTAGCCGCATCAAGAAGTTTCTGGTCCCCGAGGAGATTTGCGCCGAGGAAGGTTATGAATGAATCCCTGCTCCAGACCTGATTGTATACTGTTGCTGCAGCTCTTATGCCATTGCTTGTAGAATTCGTCTTCAGTATGTCAACTGCCCTATTGAACATTTCCTCCTTTATGTCTATGCTGTTTGCTCTTGCTACGCCCTGATCCCTGCGCTTGAATGCCATTTGCATCGGAACTTCTTATCTCCAGCAGTGATATTTAATATGCTGGGTTGGCCAAGAAATCGGTATGGCTTTCAAGGCTCAGGAATCATATACACGGCAGGCATTGCAAACCGGATCGCAGAACCTAGAACATACTTTAGGAGCACGCATAAGCAATCACTGAAGAGGACTCCTGTTTTAGCACGAGGAGGATGTCGACTGTTTCTGGACTCATGCAACGCTCACGACTAACGCCCCTGCCACCATTATTATGAACCCGGTTAGCTGAAGCTTTGTGAATCTTTCCTTGTAATACCTGTACCCTATTATGGCGGCAAGGACAGGGGTCACTGCGTTGATAACCCCTGTGAGTCCGATTGCGGCAAGCATTGTGACTAATCCGAATGCTGCTGTGCCCGTGCCGTCGAAGAGCCCGGTCGTTATTATGCCAGTGGCGTGGCTGCGCAGTTTTTCGCTAGGTTTGCGGAAACCTGCAAACCGCGCGACAAAGGCGAAGGACAGCAGAGCCGTAAGCTTTACTATGATAAGCGGCATTGCAAATGTTCCTGATGTTTTTATGGAGTATGCAAACACTATGAAGCCGGCTGCCCATACTATGAATGCGGCAGTAGCCGGTATGAGCTTCCTGTTGAACTTCAATTCCTCTGTTATTGCAACAAGACCTGCCCCTATGAACACAGTGATTACACCAATCGCTCCGATGAGGCCTATCGATTCGCCGAACACTACGAACCCGAATATCACGAATGTGGCAGCAGAGAGCTCCGAGAGTGCGATTGAATTTGATATCTGTTCGGTTTCCATTGTTTTGTAGAAAAGAACATATCCTACAGATATGGCAAACCCCGTAATAACTGCTAAGGAGGCAGAATACATGGAGATAGGGTCTACGCCAACAATTACGGCAGCTATTATTGCAGGTATGAATCCTATTGCAAGCATTATGGTTCCTAGCCTGTACGCACCTACCTTGCGCACCATCCTCTTGCTTAGCGAATCGGCTAGAACAAGAGGTATGGCATACATCAGCGCAGCAAGCAGCGCATAGCTTAGCATCAGATCCATGATTAGTTCTTAGGGGCTGTTTAAAATGCTTGTGTGCAAATAGCATTCGCCACAAGTAAGCTTAGTTTATTTAAACCAGCTTTTCATATAGATAATGCTTTGCGGCCTTGGTGGTGTAACGGCTCGCATAGGGGACTGTGGATCCCTTGGACCGGGTTCGACTCCCGGCTTAGGCCCTCTGCAAGGCAATTAGCATGAAACTTTCCGGACCTTTTGAATCGGCTAGAGGAAACCTTCTTATGGACGGAGTTAGTCTGGTGGGACTGGCCAAGAAGTACGGCACGCCGCTTATAGTCACCTCAGAAAACCGCATAGTGGATAACTGCAACAGATTGCGCACGGCATTCGAGAGACACTATGGCAAGGTATTGTTCAAGTATGCCGTGAAGAGCAACTCCAATCCAAGGATCGTGTCTATAGTCGCTGGAGAAGGTTTCGGGGCAGATGCATCTTCTGCAGCAGAGATAGATATTGCGCTAATGGCAGGCATCAAGGCAAGGGACATACTGTTTTCGCCCAACTATGCCTCCGTAAGTGAATTGAAGTACGCGCTGGACCGACACGTTGCCATCAACTTCGACGATACAGGTCAGTTTGACTTGCTATCCAGATATGGCATCCCGGACATAGTCTCATTCAGACTAAATCCGGGATTCGGCAGGGGAGAGTTTCCCAGCATAATCACGGCTGGACCTAAAGCAAAATTTGGGATTCCGCAAGATGCCATTGCCGGTGCATACGAGCGTGCTGTGAGAAAGGGTGCAAAGCGGTTCGGGATACACATGATGGCAGGATCAAATGTCTTGGAACCAGAATATTTTGCGATCATAACGTCGAAGATACTCGATGCCGCTGGCAGGATATCGAAGCAAGCGGGGATCGAGTTTGATTTCATTAACATAGGTGGCGGGCTTGGTGTGCCTTACAGGCCAACGGAAAAGGGATTGGACATAGATAAGACTGCCAGGCTCGTTGCGGACGTGTTCAGGAAGAAGTGCGCAGAGCACTGGGATAGGGCGCCAGCACTTATGATGGAGCCTGGAAGGTATATAGTTGCGGATTCTGCTGTGCTCCTTGGGACAGTAAACCACGTAAAGAGGTATTCGGTGACTTTCATTGGCACTGACGTAGGCATGAACATACTTATCAGGCCGTCATTGTACGGAGCATATCATGAAGTCGCCATAGCCAACAAGGTTGACAGGCCTGGCATAGAAAAGGCAAGCCTGACGGGAGAGATATGTGAGAATACAGACATAATTGCCAAGGACAGGAAGTTGCCGAAGGCAGAGGATGGGGACATTATTGCAATATTCAATGCGGGCGCATATGTCTATGGAATGAGCAGCCAGTACAATTCTAGGCCTAGGCCTGCGGAGGTGCTCATAAAGAAGGATGGAAAGTATGTGTTGATAAGGAGGCGCGAAACGACTTCGGACATCCTCTCCACTGTTCTCTAGCAGTCATGACCTCAAAAGGCCAGCTATTGATCCGTCCTTTATCGATGCAACTATGCGGCCAAGCTGCTCTTCCCTGTTTCCATCGCTATAATCATTGAAGAGAGTTATGTCTTCCCTTATATTCTCCATGTCGCCTTCGCCCCTGTTGTTAAGCTCGGATTTTGTCGGATACCTGCCGTACGTTCTCTTGTAGGCCTCCATCCTCTGCGCTTCGTCTGCAGTTATCCTGACCACGAGGAACTCGGGAAACTTCTGCCTCATTTGCGCATCATCAAAGGAAAAACGTAGTCCATCTGCCAGGAACGGCGGCGATCCGTTTCTCTCTATTTCCCTGATGACACAGTTGGCCCACACTGCAGGATCTATCTCGCGCATCTTGCTGCCTACCTCGCCGAGATAGTGCCTGTCCTTGCCTTCCATGCCAAAAAGGTCCGTGGCTATCTCAATTATCTTTGATGAAAATGACACGCGCAGAGGGCTTATACCAAGATCTTCATGCATGCGGTCCCTCAGCCTGTCAGCATAAGTATTCTTCCCGCTTGCCATCTCACCCATGAATCCGAAGGAAGGTATTACCATCCTGCTTTTGTTTTCAGCAACCCTAGAAGAAAGCCTCATGTAATTCGCTTGTTGGTCAGTTGTTCTGATTTAAAAATATTGCGGCATATGGATCAGTCATAATATTTGGGCACTTGCACAGCATATTTAAAAATGCTTTTGGGAGTTTGAGTGGAGGTTCGGCAACCCGAACCAGAGAACCGGTTTAAATACCTTGTCATACTACACTTGGTATTGGGTGACCAGTCGATATACAACATGTTGTGTCGAGGCGATTTATATGGAGGATAATAAGAATGATGCAAAGGCAGTTGAAAAAGTTGATATGCAGGATCAGATAGCACAGGTAGTGATACCAAAAGAGACGCTTGATTTCTTCAGGGGTGACGAGATACGTGCGCGGGTTTTCTTTGAGAAATATGCACTTAAGGACGAATCTGGGAACATTGTCGAAACCCTGCCTTCGCAGATGTGGGACAGAGTTTCAAAAGAGATAGCGAGTGTTGAGGTAACTGAGGGCAAGAGGAGGGAGTGGAGCGAAAAGTTCAGATGGCTGCTTGGAGATTTTAGGTTCCTTCCGGGTGGCAGGATTCTGTTCGGGGCCGGGCAGAAGAGGAGAGCTACTCTTCTTAACTGTTACGTTGTGCCTATAAAGAATGATACACTTGAGGCGATATTCGACTGGTGCAAGGAGGCAGGAAGGACATACAGCTACGGTGGTGGAGTAGGCACTGATATAAGCATACTCAGGCCCGCTAGGGCTCCGGTTAACAACTCTGCGATAGTTTCCAGCGGAGCAGTGTCTTTCATGAACCTGTTCAGCGAGACGACGCACACGATAGGCCAGAACGGAAGGAGGGGGGCGCTCATGATAACCATGAGTGTAGACCATCCAGACATAATGCAGTTCATAACGGTGAAGAGAAATCTTGCAAACGTAAGGTATGCAAACATAAGCGTAAGGATCACTGACGAGTTCATGAATGCGGTGAAGAGCGATAAGGATTTCACGCTTAGGTTCGAGAACAAGGTTGTGGGCAGGATAGAGAGGACTGTGAAGGCAAGGGAGATATGGGACGAACTGGTGAAATCTGCACGCGATTGGGCAGAACCTGGGCTTATATTCTGGGACACTGTGAAGAAGTATTCGCCTAGTGAGTACAATGGCATGGAGGTGCTTAGCACGAACCCTTGCTCTGAGCAGCCTCTTGATCCATACAATGCCTGCGATCTGGGCAATGTGAACCTGTCAGCTTTCGTGCTGAACCAGTTCAGCGACAATGCGTCTATAGATTGGCAGGGACTTGAGAAAGCAGTAAGATACTCGGTGAGATTCCTTGACGATGTCCTTGACTACAACAGGGACAGACACCCTCTCCAGCAGCAGGCAGAAACCTCACTGAAGAGCAGAAGGATTGGAGTCGGCATAACCGGGCTTGGGGACATGCTGGTCAAGCTTAAGATAAAATATGATAGCGACAAGGGCCTCGCCACTGTGGACGACCTGTTCGATAGAATAAAGCTTACCGCATACGACGAGAGCATGGAGATTGCTAAGGAGAAGGGTTCATTCCCAATGTTTGACGCAAAGAAACACCTCTCAATGCCATTCGTGCAGACCCTGCCAGAGAACATAAGAGCAAAGATAGAAAGCAGTGGCCTGAGGAATGTTTGCATACTTACCGTGCCGCCTACAGGGAGCGTATCTGTGCTAGCGGGCACATCGAGCGGAGTAGAGCCTATATTTGCTTTCAGCTACACGAGGAGATCCGAGTCGCTGAGCCAGGAGTATTTCAAGGTGTACCATCCGCTTGCACTCGAATACATGAAGCTGTTCAACGTGGCCGAGGAGCACGACCTTCCTGATTTCTTCGTTCCGGCGCACAGGATTAAGCCCGACTTCAGGGTAAGGCTGCAGGGCACGATACAGAAGCATATAGACAGCGCAATATCGTCAACCGTTAACCTGCCACGTGAGGCAACAGTTGAAGAGGTAGGAAAGGTCTACTTCCAAGCGTGGGAAGCCGGATGCAAGGGCATAACGGTCTACAGGGAGGGCTCACGGGAAGGAATACTCATAACTGATGAGGAGCAGGAGAGGAGGCTCAGGCCTCCTGAAGCGGAGGAGACTATTCCTATCAGTTGGAGCAGGGACAGGATACTTACAGGACAGACCATGAAAGTGAAGATGCCGGAAGGCGCGCTCTACGTGACTGCGAACTTCGATGCCGTATCTATAAAGGAGGTTTTCATAAATCTTGGCAAGAGCGGCAACGAGGAGAAGAGCTACACCGAAGCGATAGGCAGGCTGATAAGCAAGTATCTGCAGCTGGGGGGAAGCGTCGAGGAGGTTGTTGCTAGCCTGAAGGGGATCAAATCAAGCTCATCTATAGTCTGGGACAGGGGAATGAAAGTGTACAGTGTGCCTGACGGCATAGGCAAGGCCTTGGAGATAATGGCAGGATTGGTGAACCCTTCTTCAGCAGCAGCGCTGCTGAAACCCGAACCGACAAGCATGGGCAAGCAGATGCCTATACCTTCTATGGTGCATGAGGGCAGCTACATACACCCTGAGAAGTGTCCTTCATGCAAGGAGAATTCCCTGATTAATGAGAATGGTTGCTTCGTGTGCAAGGAGTGCGGATTCACAAAGTGCGAGTGAACTCCGTGAGCTGGTGGCAGGGAAGTCGCACGGCTTTCAGGCCGTAGAGCGACTGCCACACGCAATTGGTTATGCTGTTCTGACCCTATTTCAAGTGCTTGTTTTTCACATATCTATCAACGGCCAATACAACAATGCTAACTATAAGTAAAGCTACAGCTACGAATTTAGTGTACTGCATTATGACTCCTGCCAATGCCGTTATTGTGACATCCTCTCCTAACTAAAGGTTAGGAGCTTTCCCATGGTTTCTTTCCATGTTCTGGATCCTCAGTGCCTCTACTGCGAATGACGTGAATCCTCCCTTTGCTAACTTTTGCGGAAGTTTGTGCATGAAGTCGTTTGACTGAC
>JAJYVC010000004.1 GCA_021792235.1 Microcaldota archaeon | reverse complement strand
CTAGTTCAGATCCTGTGATGGTGGCGACGTTAACCAGATATCCCTGGTCCTTAAGCTTATCATAATAGTTTACAGCGTAGAACATTGTATTTGAATCGGGATCCTGGGGATCTGCTAGAGCAAGCTCTTTGGCCGCATTGAGAATCTGCAGCCTACCAGTTAGAGGCCCAGATATCTTCGTCTTCCTGTACAGGTCGTTGTCAACATCCACGGCAAGTATGAGGAGTCTCTCGTCCTTGTTTCCCTTGGCGCTCTTAGTAATAGCCATCAGTATCAGATATTCTTTGGCAATTTAGGTTTATATTACTTATCTGAGGGTTCGGGCTGCGACGGGATTCTTGTAGATTAGGAATTAAAAGCTTTATGTATGATTAAGATAGGTACTATGATAGGAAGGCTGTTCGGCAAGAGATATTCTAAGGATTATGACACTCTGGTGGAGGAGGAGAGGTATGACATGGCCACATTTGTGGCATGCAAGGGAAGGCTGGGCAAGGAGAAGGTAGTTAGCTCGGCGATGGAGTGGTACGACAAGTTGCTCAATGAGAGGAACCCCAAGCTCGCATATGATGTTGCAGTGAAGTTCGGCCTTCCGGAGCAGTACATAAAGCATGCCATGGTGGAGGAGCTGAGGATGCGTGCGCTGGATATAGAGGATGTATCATACAAGTTCATGGAGAACGCACAGGCGCTCAGGGCGCAGGCAGACGATATAGAGCGGGACATGTCTCCTGACAGTGGCAGGCAGCCTGGACGCACCGATGCTTCGAAGAATGGGAGAGAGGAACTTAAGAAGCAGGGAGACAGCATTATGAATTCGTGTCCGCTCTGGGAGGGCTACTTCTTCAGAGCGCAGGATGCAAGACGCAATGGAGGCATGAGCAAGAACCTCTACTATAACATAGGCTTGCTCATATTCGAGAATGAGCTGGAGATAGGCAACGAGAAGTATGCCGAATTGATAGCCAATAGCTACAAAATAAGGAAGTCTGACAAGGAGATAATAATACAGGCAGTGAAGAACAGGAAGGGCAATAATAATACAAATCCTTAGCGCGGCATACAGGAATATTCCTTGCGTTGCCGTTTTTATGATACCGCTAAAATATGAATTGTGAAAAATGTGATTTGATATGGCAGAAGATAAAGTTGATGACGCGATAAGGCTGCTGAAGTCGAGCAAAGTGAAGTGGGTGGACCTCCAGTTCACCGACCTGTTCGGCCGGCTGCAACACATAACTGTGCCTGCAAAGCAATTCGACAGGAGCGGATTCTCACAGGGATTTGGAAAGCTGGACGGTAGCAGCATAAAGGGCTTCACTGAGATATTCGAGAGCGACATGGTACTCTTCCCAATACCAGAGTCTGCAAGGCTAATACCATGGTCTCCCGGAACTGCACGAATTCTTGCAAAGGTGCACAGGGGAGCCGGAGCAGGGAGATTTGAGAGGGATCCAAGAGGCATAGCTGAGAAGGCAGAAGAGTACCAGAAGGGACTTGGGTATGTAAGCTACTTCGGCCCTGAGCCCGAATTCTTCATATTTGATGCAGTAAACCTTGATGTATCCACTCCAAGCGCTGGTATAGGATACAGAATACATGCAAGGGAAGCGCCCTGGGAAGACACCGGCAAGTTTCAAATAAGGCACAAGGAGGGTTATTATCCTGCCGAGCCAGTAGATCAGCTTGGAGACATAAGGAGGGAGATGGTCACGCTGCTTTCCGACAACTTCGGGTTCGAGATAGAGGCAGCGCACCACGAAGTAGCTACGGCAGGGCAGAGTGAGATTAACTTCAGGTATTCCACGCTCGTTGATACGGCAGACAAATTGCAGACGCTAAAGTACGTTGTCAAGAACGTAGCGCATGCACATGGAATGCTCGCGACCTTCATGCCTAAGCCGCTGTTTGGTGACAACGGTACAGGAATGCACACGCACTTCAGCCTCTGGACTACCAGGGGGAAGAACGTGATGTATGACAAGGCAGATAGCTACGCAGAGATAAGCAAGGAGGGAAGGTACATGATAGGCGGAGTGCTGAAGCATGCCAGGGCCCTGTCCGCGATAGTGTCGCCCACTGTGAACAGCTATCACAGGCTCATACCAGGATACGAAGCGCCAGTATACCTTGCATGGAGCAAGTCAAACAGGAGCGCAGTTGTCAGAGTACCAACATACTACAAGGGGATCGAGAATGCCAAGAGAATAGAGTACAGGGCTCCTGACCCGACCTGCAATCCGTATCTTGCATTCTCTGCAATACTCATGGCTGCGCTAGATGGCCTCAAGAGGAGGACTGAGCCGGGAGAGCCGGTGGTTGATGAGAACATATGGCATATGAGCGCAGAAAAGAGGAAGAAGCTGGACATCAAAGAAATACCAAGAAGCCTTAACGAGGCGCTCGACGAGCTTGAATCAAACAGCGAGTTCTTGAAGCCAGTATTCAACAGTGCGCTGCTGCAGACATACATAGACCTGAAGAGAGAGGAGTGCAGGAACATAGCTGCATATCCGCACCCAATAGAGGTTTACAACTACATGGATGGATAAAGCTTTATATATCATGATAGTCCGATGCAATTCAGACAGATGACTGTTATGCCCAGGATAAACTATGATGCTAAGGGGTTGAAAGACACATACCTTGCTCCGGAGAAACTGAGGGTGCACGTATTTGAGCCGGATATAAGCGGCCTTGAAGAAGGATACAGGAAGGCACTTCCAAAGCTGCTCAGGGCAATAGGCATAGTTGACGATATTTTCCTTGTGCAGGATCATCCTGACTCTCTCAGCATAAAGAACTTGTTGCTCAGGGAATCGGAGAGGTCAGAGGACGCAGCTGACGCGTTGCGGGTATTCAGGATCTTCAACGGTCCTGAAGGGATAACATATTCCAACGAGATAGTGCCACTATTCTCTGGAGTAAGGCCGAGGCCTGAGGGAGGCACGGTTTACACTGATGGCATAACTGCACAGGAATTGGACAGCTATCTGGCAAAGCACCCTGAAAAGGCAGCGGAATTCAACAAGACCAACACGATAATAAGAAGGGCAGGAAAGGGCTTCAATGCTGTGCCTTATGAATCTGAATATAGGGAGCAGCTTGGCCAAGCGGCCTCGCTGCTGATTGACGCAGCAAATGACGTTCCTAGCGCGAGCTTCGCGAAGTATCTCAGGTCAAGAGCGCAGGCACTCGTCTCTGGTGACTACTTCAACAGCGATGTTGACTTCGTTAGGTCTACAGACAGCCCGATAGACCTGCTGATAGGACCTCTTGAGGAATACCTTGACAGAATACAGTCAAAGAAGGCATTCTATTCTGGCATGGTGTGCATAAAGGACCCACAGGAATCGAGAAGGGTCGAGCAGTATATAACATATGTACAGTATCTTGAAGACCGGCTTCCGCAGGACAAGGGTAACGCAAAGGATATGTCTAGGATAAACATACCTGTTGCAGTGGTTGATGTGATAGCGATGAGCGGGGAGTTCCAGGCCAACAGGCCAGGCATGCTGATAGGCCAGACGCTTCCTAACGATGAGAAGATACTTGAAAAGGTGGGCAGAAAGATTTTCATATATAAGAACGTTCTCTCTGGATTCAAGACGAATCAGGAAGTCATGAACAGGCTTGTTGACCCACAGTTGCACAGGTATACTGTGCCTGCCTCTTCAGTGAACTTTGTGGTTGGGCACGAAGTCAGCCATTCTCTAGGACCTAAGATAAGCAATCGTGTGGCAAATGGCGAAAAAGTGGCAGTGGATCAGGCTCTCGGATTCTATTCTGGCATAATAGAGGAGCTAAAATCAGATCTCCTCTCCGTCTACAACCTCCCATACCTCATAAGCAAGGGTTTATACTCGGAGGAAGAGGCGCGGGGAATTGCCTTCTATGGATGCCTGAGCAGAAATTTGCCGATGAACAGGCCAAAACAGGGCAAGGACACCCACGCTACAGGGAATCTCGTTAAGTTCAATTACTACATTGCTGAAGGTGCGGTGACGCTGAAGGATGGCAGGTTCTACCTCGATTTCGACAAGGCGGCGGTGGCCACAGAAAAGATGTTGGCAGAAGTACTGTCGATACAGTCAGAAGGGAATAGAGAGATGGCCAAAGAGTTCATAGAGAAATGGTCGGAATGGACTTCTACTGCAAAGTACGTTTCGAAGACCATGCATGAGTGCGGAGTGAAGCTCTACAACGAGGTCCTGCAGCCAGTGGCAGCGGAGCTATTAAGGAACTGAAGCAGATAGGCAGCTCTGGCTAACTATCAGATACCCTTAAATTCAAGGCCATAATCATTCTTCAGCCTCTTCTGGTCTATAGCTGTCGGTGACATGTCTACAGAAGACTCAAACCTCTTGTTCTTTGGGAAGAGAATGAAGTCCCTTATGCTGCCCGAGCCTGACAGAAGGGCAGTTATTCTGTCAAGGCCTAAACCCATGCCTCCTTCTACAGGCATGCCATATGAAAGCGCTTCTATGAAGAATCCGAAATTCTTTTCGATAACCTTTTCGTCCATCCCAAACAGATTCATCACCTTCCTCTGCAGTTTCGGATCGTTGATCCTTATGGCGCCACTACCTAGCTCATTGCCATTCAGGACAAGATCATACTGCCTGCCAAGGGCCTTCTCGGGGCTTGTGTCCAAATAACTCAGAGTTTGTGCAGTAGGCGCAGTGAATGGATTGTGAGTAGGCACTAACTTTCCGGTGACCTCGTTTATCTCGAACAGAGGGAACTCGTCAATCCACAGAAATGAATGCTCTGAGCTGAATTCTCCGATCTTTTCCCCAATGACCTTCCTGAGCTTGCCAAGGGCATCCAGCAGGATCCTCTCTGAGAGGTCAGCGCCTATTATTATTATGTCACCGTTCTTGGCTCCCAGCTTCTTGCGTATCTCTTCCTCGGATCCTTTCAGCGAGTCTGCAATGCTCTGAGGCTCAGAAGCTATGACGTTGTTATTTACGTACAGCCATGTGAGGCCGCGCAGGCCGTGCAGCTTGGCAAGCTCTATCATCTTGAGCATATAGTTCTTGTCTAGCTTGCCTTTTTCTCCGTCGAAACCTGCGCTGAATGATATAGCTTTTACAGTGCCGTTTGTCTCTATTACCCGCTTAAGTATGTTGTATTCCGTGCCTTTGAGCTCCTTAGTTATGTCTATTATCTCATTGCCGAAGCGGAGATCAGGCTTGTCGCTGCCGTATCTCATTACAGCTTCGTTGTATTTCATGTGAGGGAATGGAATCTTTAGGTCCTTCCCAAGCACGTCCTTGAATATCCTGGAAAACATCCTCTCCACGACATCCTGTATGTAATGCTCATCTTTGAAAGCGACCTCGAGATCTATCTGGGTGTGCTCTGGCTGTCTGTCCTCCCTCGGGTCCTCGTCCCTGAAGCACCGAGCTATCTGGAAGTACTTGTCGAACCCGGAAGCCATCAGTATCTGCTTGTATATCTGCGGTGATTGAGCAAGCGCATAGAACTTCCCCTTGTCTATCCTTGAAGGGACTATCAGCGTCCTTGATCCAGTCTCATAGTTGTCCCTTACCAGATACGGCGTTTCAAGCTCCATGAAACCGTTCTCCCAGAAGAACTTCCTAACAGCCTTAGTAAGCCTGTCCCTGAATATTATGTTGTTCGCCATGCTTTTCCTTCGCAGGTCTAGATACCGGTACTTCAGCCTCAATTCCTCGTTGGCCAAGAACTTCTCCTTCTCCTCTATAAGCTCGAATGGAGGGACTAACGCATCGCTCATCACATCAAATGATTCTACATAAAGCTCGACCTTGCCTGTCGGATTTGCTGAATCTACGGTGTCAGCGTCCCGTTTTTCCACTTTGCCCGTTGCAGATATCACAAACTCTTTTCCAAGAGTGTCGGCTTTTTTCTTTGCCTCCTTTTCGAAAACCAGCTGGGTCGTGCCGTGCATGTCTGCAAGATCTATGAAGAGCTTCCCCCCATGGTCACGCAGGTACCTGCACCATCCATGAAGTGTTACATTCTTTCCTATGTGACTCTCGTCAAGGGCGCCGCAATTTAACTCCATTTAAAAACAGAAGAAAGGAGAACATTCTAAGTATTTAAGCCTTGTCTTTTAGAAACTCTGCCAGCCTTTCTGAGATATATTTTGGACTTACTTTGTACTTTTTCAGCACCATCCCCACTATGAAATTGAATGCCTTGCTGTTTGATTTGTATTCGTTAACAAGATCCTGCCTACTGGACACTATATCCCTTATCGCATTGTCTATCTCCTCTGCGCTGACTGCGTTCTTTTCCGCACCGATGTCGCGGTCTTCCAAGAGCGCCTTGATTGCATCTTCGTTGAGGAGCATTCCATTGTCCATGTATGAGAGCATTTTTTCAAATCCTTTGTCGCTTATCATTATTCCATTGTGCCGCTTCAGGAGCTCTATGGCATTTATCACTGTACCGGCCTTGCTGCAACGAAGGCCGTGCTGTATCAGCCTGAGCGCGTTCCTGTCAAACATGACTAGCTCCTTTAAGGTGACTTCGTTTATCCCGTACTTTGATGATAGTTGCCTTGCCGCTGAGCTCGCAATCACGGTGTCCGGAATGCTGTCTTTGAGTGTTGGATACGCTGAGAGGTCTGGTTCATATATAAATCCATATTCCTCGTCGCTCTCCTTCTCCCTTGAGGATACGGTTGACAGCATCTCAGAGTTATACGAGCGTGTCTCCTTTGCTATCATCTGCCCGCTCGCAATCAGATTCGATTGCCTCTTTACCTCGAATCTCTCTGCATCTATGAGGTTCTTTATGCCTGTGACGTTCTTGACCTCCACCCTTTCGTTTCCCAAAGATATGTTTAAATCCACCTTCATCTCCTTGTCTATGTCCACTCCTGCATAATAGAGTATGCTCCTGAGTTCGCTCACAAATTCCCTTAGGTCGTCCTCTGTTTCTATGTCAGGTTCGGTTACTATCTCGTCGAGCGGGATGCCAGACCGATTGAAATCCAGCAACGAATATTCCTCCTCACGTATTATCTTGGCAGGATCCTCCTCCAGCTGCACCCTGCGTATCCTTATCCTCTTCCTGCCTAGATCAACATATCCGTCATGTCCCACTGCACCTTCAAGCTGTGTTATCTGGTATGACTTTGGCAGATCTGGGTAGAAATAGACCTTTCTTAGGAAGTATGTGATCTCGTTTATCTGACAGTGCAGTGCCTTTGCTACCCTCAACGATGCGCTTAGCGCATCTTCATTGAGCATCGGCTTTGATCCAGGGAATCCGAGACATGTAGGGCATATCGCAGTGTTGGGCTCATCTCCCTCTGTGCTGCAGCCACAGAAAAGTTTTGTCTTTGTAGGCAATGCAACGTGTACCTCTAATCCTATCCTCATAATGCACCAACATTGTACTTGAATCTGTATTCAAAATCCTCTTCCCACCTGCCAACGAAGTCGAACAGAGCCATGTCATTGAAGTGGCTTGTAACAAGCTGGGTGCCTACAGGCATGCCTCCAATGTAGTCTGAGGGGAATGATACGTGCGGCAGACCTGCAAAGTTGGGCGGAACCGTTATGGAGTCCATACCATACTCCTCAAGCGGGCTCAGGGCTTCAGCCTCATCAACTTTCGGAGTCACTATAGGCATTGTAGGTGATATTATGAAGCCTTCCTTGAGTATTGAGTTTAGTGAGTCTATCAGCATGCGTCTTATCCTCAGAGCCTTTTCATAATACCTGCTCTTCACGCTTGAGCTCCTCACGAAAGTGCCGATTACTATCCTTCTTTTAGCTTCAGCTCCGAAATTGCCTCTTGCCTCAGTGAAGAAGTCATTGTAGTTCTTTGAGAAGTCATTGACCTTTAATCCGTACTTGAATCCAGTGTATTTTGCAAGGTTTGTAGACGCTTCGGCCATGGAAACTATGTAATAGGCTGGTATTGCCTTTTCTATGAACGGAACGCTCCTATGCTCTATCGCATAGCCCAGGTTTCCAAGCTTGCACATTGTCTTATCAAAGGAGCTGGCTATTCGTTCATCCACGCCCTTTATAAGCTGGTCTATTATTATGAGTTTCCTCCTGCCCTCTGTGGTCACTTCGTGATCTACGCACGTTGTATCGTATTTGTCACTGCCTTTTATCATTTCGAAGACATATCTGGCGTCAGAAGCACTCCTTGCCATAATTCCTATCTTATCTAGCGAGTTTGCATAATCTATGAGCCCGTACCTTGACACCAGGCCATATGTCGGAGTGAATCCCACCACCCCGCAGAAAGCAGAAGGGCATGCTATTGAGCCTCCGGTGGATTCAGCTATTGAAACGTGATGCCTCAGAACGGCAGTGGCTGCCGCAGAACCCGCACTCGATCCTCCAGTCACATACCTTTCATCGAATGGATTTAGAGGATGCTCAATGCAATTTACTCCGAGTGTACCGAAGCCGAATTCGTCCATCTTCGTCTTTCCTATGAATCCGAACCCATTTTTGTCAAGTTTTTCCACGACAGTTGCATTGAATGGAGGAATGTATCCGGACAGCATCTGGGATGACGCGGTAGACTCGACATCCTTAACGCAGATATTGTCTTTAACGCTGAAGGGCATGCCTGATTTCAGCTCCCTGTTTATTACGCTGAACATGCGAAGCTTCTCGTTTGCCTCCTCGAGATCCCGAATTAACTTTTCATAATACCCTTCAGGCCTCTCCTCAGCTAAAAACTCCCTTATCCCTGCTTTCATATTTTAGGACCCACTATAAAGAAACGGTAAATCTTCGAGTTCTTGAGCAGCTTGCCGGGTTCTGGGAATGGTTCGTGCCTATCGGGCCTTTTCCTGGCCGGCACGCTTATCGGCTGGTATGCTGGAGAGTATTTGCTGCATTCGACACCATCTATTGAGTTGAAATACGCTATTATCTCATCTATGTCATGCTTAATCTTGTCCTTTGCGTCCTTTTCCATGCTAAGCCTACATATCTTCAGCAGCCTGTCAAAATCCTCGTTTTCCATAGATATCACAGACCATTAGGGGCAAGGTAAAGGCTCAATTAACCTTTATATAGTTAGTTTGTAAATAGAGCTCTGTGCCAAGGTTGCAGAATCTGGTTAATGCGCCGGTCTTGAGTTTACCTCAAGAGCTGATCTCGTGATGCAAAAGAAAACCGGTTCCCTTTGCGGGGAGTTAGGGTTCAAATCCCTACCTTGGCGAATCTTTTTGTATGTAATTCCTGAAAAGAGGCTAACGCATTTAAACAAAGTCATTTTGCTGGCACAGTTATGGTAGTTGTCAGCACAGCGGGAGCAGTAGCCATCTGAAAGTAAATGGTTTGATTATTTGGGATTTTGGTACACCGAACATTAGCAGTGATGCTGCTAGACTTGGTGATCATATTGCATAATCATTGATGCCCGTACTTTTGTCAGCAAGCTTGCTGGAAAGCCCTGCTTTTGATGCCAGCTCCTTGAATTCTTTTAGAGAATGGCCGGGTATAAGCACGGTCGTTGATCCTAATATCCTGTATTTTAGCTTTATTCTGCAATCCTGTGTGAGGGGATAGTCGGTTATCTCTATTTGTTTTATGCTGCCGTACCTTTTGGAGACGATCTTGTGGGAGGCCATAGCGATGTTGCCCAGCTTGAGGACCTCTTCTGAAGAGGGATCGTTATAGTTTACACACGTACTTCCTTTATTTTCCTTTTTTATATTAGCCCACATCTGCATCTGCAGCGTGGCTGTGTTTGGCCCTATGGGAGGCATCTGCAATATGATGATCTGCAGCACATTGGCCAAGTCGAAGCCTCTACCAACCTTTTTCCACCCAGCATTTGCAATTATGAGTCTCTTTGTGGTAAATATTAGGTGGTATAGACTGTAGTTTTTGTACGCTGCGGAATAGAGGAAAGTACCTATCACGCTTTCTGTTTCTGTGGTCATGACGCATCAACTTGCCACAACAGGGTATGCAAGGCACATCAGTCCTTGCGGTTCTTGCCAGTGCTGATTTCACTTACAGTTATGCCCTTCTCTGTTATCTGCACCTGGCTTTCCGCGCTGCTGTAGCTTGAATACCTGAGCTTGACGACCTTGCCGAAATGCTTTGTGGTATCATTATTAACCACATTATTGACCCTGAATATCCAATCGAACATGGATTGCTCATACAGGCCAGGCACCTTGTCGCTGTCATCTTTTTCTGGCACCTCTACTGTGATTATGCTCGTCAGCCCTATTATGCGCAGATTCTCCGCTATGGAGTTGACCATGCGGGTGAACGCTCTGTCATCATCGAATAATGCGCGCATTATGCTTATTGAGTCAAGCACGAGCATGCTGGAGTTGTTCTCCTTTGCCGCCTTTATTATGCCGGCTATGAAGAGCATGGCATTCTCGCGCGTATAGAACTTGTCATCAGCTCTGGCCTCGGCAACATGCAGCCTCCTGCTACTTATCAATTCGTCTATGTCGGTCAGCCCAGGAAAAGCGCTCTTTATGTTCCTGATCATGTCTTCCTTTGTCTGGTCAACGGTAACGAACGTGCACGGCATCCCATTCCTTGCGTTGTTGTAAAGTATATTGAATGCAATGAGAGACTTTCCGCTGCCGACAGGACCCATTATAAGGTTCTGCGTCTTCTCCGGTATTCCGCCGTAGAGGATGCGGTCGAGCCCTTCTATTCCCGTTTTTATCCTATTTACTCCGGAACCCTCTCCCTCTGCTGATTTTGACATCAGATCGCCAGATAGTTTGTAACCAATCAGATTTATATGTATACCTCCGACTGCACAAAGTTTATAATATTTAAATAGCATAGCTTTACGGGCAATCGGTGTTCACATGGATAGGGCGGAGACAGGAATAAAGGAATTTGATTCTCTGGTAGAAGGAGGATTCCCCAGGGGCTTCAACGTGCTTGTTGTAGGCGCTCCGGGCACCGGCAAAACGCTATTTGGCATACAATATCTGTTCAACGGAGCACGGGCAGGAGAACCCGGCGTTTATATATCCCTGGACATGGAAGATGGGAAGCTGAAGAGGCAGGCCGAACAGCTTGGGTGGGATGTTGCTAAGTTCGAGAAGGAGAATAAGATATCCATAGTAAAAGTGCCATTAAACAGGGAGAAAACACGAATCTTTGATACGGTGCAGGCGGAAGTTGAGCGCATAGGGGCCAAGAGGATAGTATTTGACAGTCTTGCCGCATTTGCGATAAACATAGACCAATTCGCAATACCCCTTGCCTTCGACGATGAGATAGACAGGATACTGGGCAGGTCTGGACCGATGAAGGACGGGGTAATGTATGAAGGCAACTCTGAGAAGAGGATAACATACCTCGCTCTCAATAAGCTATCCGAATTTGGAACAACAAATATGATAATAACTGATACGATTTCTGATACTAATACACTTACCGTGGACGGGGTTAGTGAATACGTGTGCGATGGGCTAGTAGTGCTTAAATCGCTTGCAATAGGCGAGACCCTTTCTAGGACACTGGAGATAAAGAAGATGAGATGCAGCAAGATGGACGGCGGAATAAAGTCTTACAAAATAGATTCTGGTGGAATATCCTTAAATTAGTATTTAAAGTGGCAGTGCAGTTTATTAACACTCTGGAATGAAGGCATATATATGAGAAGGATTGTTCCACGAATCCTGGCAAGTATTATATATCAGAAAAAGGAAAATATCCAGTTGGGTGGGTTGAGTATTATCCTGCAGGATAAAGATCTTGCCAACAAAATCGGGTAAGTGTCATGGATTCTTCATATATCAAAAATTATATAATGAATGGATCCGTTACCATAGGTAACCCTGGATTTCTCTTGTTGAAGATATCCGGAAAAACCCCAATATTCTCCAGGCGCGTATTAATCCCTGAAACCTTTCTGATAGAACTTGAAAAAGCAATGACGCTTAGAGGCCCTGATGCACAAAAGGCATTATATTCTGCTGGCAAAAGATTTGGGTATGCATACGCAATTCTTGGAGGATTTATGACGGTGAAGGACAAACAGGACCAGGATTTGCTAAATTACATAGATTTGGTAAATAAGCAGATAGCTGGAACTTATGCTAAGAACATAGATTTCAACATAGATTTCACTAGGAATGTTTGCACCTACGATCTTAAAAATTTCGTAATAATAGAAAGGTTGGGCTTTGGATATTTTCTGCCGTTGGGCAGTGCGGCTGGGCTTATTTCGTACATATTACAGGATAAGACTATTGAGGGAATTGTGGAAGAATCAGATGTAGACAATGGTACTGCACGGCTCACGTATGCACCAAGCAAATACCTTGACGAGATGGGAAAACGATTTTTCCACGAATCCGAATTAACAGGACTAGAGCCCTCTTTAGAGTACATAAAATTCAATGAGCTTAGGCAACTTAAATATTCGGACTACTCATTAAAAAAATTGATAGATGCGGGGATCTTCGTATTGGAAGATGGCATATTGATTAGCAACAATGAACGTTATTTTATGATAGACAGTGATGGATTCTATCTTTTAGAATTGGGGTTGAAGCAGTATGCTAAGGAAGTATACTACGCTGCGTTTACCGCAGGTGTGAGGATATTGGGTAACGTAAAAAATCCGCAGAATAAGACCATAATTGATTATTTGTCTGCTTTTGGATGGGGAGATGTCACCATTATGGAGGCCAATAAAAAATATGTAATAAATGTTGACTATTTCCCATACACCAAATTTTATAATGACATAGATTATGGCATGTTTTCTGGTATGCTGTCAGGGATGATATCTTGTGTCGCTAAAAGAAAGATAGGATTTAAGCAGATTAAAAAGACAATATCTAATGGATACCTTTCCGTGTCTCTATTTGAATGATTACAGTGCGGCGCCATTCCATTTGGTGATGACGATTAAGCTAAAACCATCTTGGCCTTTCCAGGTTTGATACCCTAGGAGTCAGGTTATATGTGAAGTTGAGTAGTGAAGTTACCAAAAGCAGCATTGTTATTATCATTGGGCTGACGCCGAGCTGGGACAACAGTAAGGCAAAGAAGAATCCTGAGCACAGGATGTATATGCGGTGCAGGATGTACGGATGCAAACGGAATATCAGTAGCGCCAATATGAAGACTAATGGGACGAGTGCGTAGTTCAGTCCGTTTATTAGGAACAGTATAAGCAAGAGGACCGCACTTATAAAGTAGGTCTGGTTTACTCCGACTTTCCTTGGCAGTGTCGTGTGCTTATCGAACTTTGCGTCCCTGGCATCCCCAATTATGTTTCTTGATGAGGATATCAAGAATACTACTGCAGAAAGCAAAAGTAGTGGCTGGTAGTATAAGTCAATACCGTACATCATTGCTGCAGAATATATTATGCCTATCTCTGTGAATGGCCTGAACAAAAACAGAAGGTGAGATACGCCAGTACTCTTGGATTTCATGCTGTAAAGTATCACGCTCACCATCGCACCGATGAAGATTAGTATTGCATATGGTGCATACTCCAAGAAAATTATTATTAAAAGGGCCAGTGGGATTAGAAGGATGTACTTATTCAATAGCTTCTCCCTACCATCTATCGACTTGTGCATAAAGTCCAGGGTGAACACGCATGCTACCCAGAACAGGATACCCATTATTAGCGTAAGGATAAATTTAGGGTCTGCGGTCAGATGTACTGACGATGTTGCTAGCGCCAATGCTGTGATTAGAAGTACATTACCCAAAGAGTATACTCTCGTTAGTGAGACTAGGCTCTTCACATATCCTAAATTCAACTGATCGCCAGAATATAGTATACTTTAATGTTTTTTATACCTGACGCTTGGCAGTGCGATTAAAATTGCTGTAGATTTGTTTATCCGCGCACCTTTGCCCTGCCCTTCTCTGCAACAAGTATTCTTGCACCTTTGGCAAAATCGCTTGCTTCGAGCGCCTTTGCAGCCTTCTTTGATGCCTCGGTATCCTTGTGGGACTCTGCAAAGAATACGACCTGTTTTATGTGAAGGTTTTCGACGGCTATCCGTATGCTTGAATGGTCCTCTGGTTGGATCACATACGTGCTACCCATACCCATCACGTCGTTGCCAAGCGCACGATTTATGTCATCGAGCATGTATCTATAATGGGTCTGGGATGGCCTTACCACCACAAGTGAGTGCGGCCTGTCATCAGGAGGCAGAGATAGGCTGGCAGGATCCACGCGTATGCTCTGCAGCAGCAAGGATCTATCACCTATTACATCCGCAAGTGCGCCGAGCTGCATTTTTGAGTTCACGTCCTCCTCCAGATCTTTCCTAGACTTGAACTTTCCCTTGAACTGAGCAATCAGGTCAGCATAAACACGCGGATCCGCACTCTGTCCGTTCACCAATGTGCTTGATACCAAGCCCATTGCTCCGCAGTCCAGATGCGGCACAAGAAGTATTTTTCTTATATTAGGATACGTGTTCAGCACTTCCCTTAGCGCTTTTTCTGCCATAGGCACGTTCGCTCCGGCATTCCTGAGAACGACAGCGTCTCCCTCATTCAGCCTGTCCACCTCTTCGTTTAGCCTCCTGTCCATACATGCCAATATTATTGTGTTCACAGCTGCAGGATTGGATCCGTAGTCAAATGGGGAATATGCCATGTTTACACCAATTTTATTTCTGTTTTGTTATATTAATACCTTACGGCTCTAGCCTGTTAGACATCCTTGGGAACGGTATTGCATCCCTTATGTGGTCAAGATTGAGGAGCCATTTTATTATTCTCTCCATTCCCATGCCGAACCCTGCATGCGGCACGGATCCGTATCTCCTGAGGTCTATCCACCATTCGTAATTCGCCATGTTGAACTTTATTCCTTTTGTCTTCTCTACATCCTGCATCCTGTCGCGAAGCTCCTCAATCTTCCATATTCTCTCGCTGCCGCCTATTATCTCACCGTGTCCTTTGGGGGCCTGCAGGTCAGAGCACAACACGGTTCGTGGATCCTCTGGGTTTATGGGCATATAGAAGGGCTTTATCTCCTTTGGCCAGTTGTATACAAATACCGGCTTTTCTTCCCATTCTGTGAGAGCCTTCTCATGCTCTACGCCGAAGTCATCGCCCCACTTCAGTACAAAACCCTTGTCATTTATTGCGCCTAGCGCCTCCTCATAGCTAAGCTTCTTGAACGGAGGTTTTATCTTGAGCAAGTCATCCTTGCTCACTCCGAATTCCTTGAGCATTTCCTCGTTATTCTTTGCAAGGTTCTTCGCAATGTGCGATACGAGTCTCTCCTGTAGTGACATGCTCATCTTGTTGTCGTAGTATGCCATCTCTGGCTCAAGGTGCCAGTACTCTGCGAGATGCTTTGTAGTCCGTGAGAGCTCCGCCCTGAACGAAGGTGCAAGCGTGTATACCTTCTCCAAGGAGAATATCATCGCTTCTGCATAAAGCTGCGAGGACTCGGTAAGATAGGCCTTCCTTCCGAAGAAATCAGTCTCGAAGAGGTTTGCGCCAGTCTCCCCTCCCGCTCGTGTCAAGATTGGCGGAGTTATCTCGAAGAAGCCCTTCTTGTCAAGGAATTCCCTTGCATACTTGAATACGAATGATCTTGCCTTCATCGCTGCAGTCATCTTCTGGCTCCTGAGCCATAGGTGCCTCTTGTCAAGGAGCAACTCGGTGCTCTGGTATTCAGTTATAGGAAACGGTTCTGACATCCCTACCATACTGAAAGAGGAAGCGGCCAGCTCAAAGCCAGTGGGAGAGCGCTTGTCCTCCTTCACTGTTCCAGATACTTCGATGCTAGATTCGATGCTTGCAGATTCAGCTGCAGACCACGATTCCAGGCTCACTGTATCCTTCTTTACAGCAACCTGGATAAGGCCAGTTACGTCCCTGAGCACCAGAAATATGATGCCGCCACTCTGCCTTTTGCGGTGCACCCATCCCCGCAGCAGGACATCGGCGCCATGCTTCCTTATCGCTTCGGATACGTGTACTGAAGGCATAGAAGGTCTGATTAAGGATTGCCCCGCAAACAATTATTATCCTTTGGCTGTCAGGATACCTTCCTAAAGACATTGCTGAGCATGGACCTGAACCTGCCCTTGTCTGCCTCATCCCTTGATTCAGATTCAGGCGCAAAAAACTTAGTTATGTCTGAATTTACCTCTTCTGCTCTATCGTACTGTGGTCCGTGGCCCGAGTGTGCAATCTGCTTGAACTCCTTGCCATTCTCTGGATGATCGGCTGCGTTCTTCGCCTTCTTTATGCTGAAGAACGGATCATCATCGCCCTGTTCAAGCTCCACAGGCATCTTGAACTTGTCAAGATCGTATACTGTTTTGAAACCTGAATTGATCTTCCTGCGCCTCCTGACCTGATTAACCACGTCCTTGAAGTCGGCGAACTGATCCTCGAGGTATTCCCAGAATGCTGGAGCGAATCCATCCTTACCCATGAATTCCTTGATGTACTTCTTGTTCTTTGCGAGATAGTCTGCAGGAAGTTCGTCAATATTTCCGTCCGACTTGTTCTTGTTGAAAGCTCTAAGTACCATGTTGACAATCCTGTCACTGTCGCTGAGCTTGTTTGCTAGCTTTATGACCATAGGTAGCGGTATCACTGAAGCCGCTGCCTTCACGGCTAACGGTACCTTGACATCGGTTATATTTGTTGGAGCTATCAAGAACAGCTTGTCAACCCTTTGCGGATAGTCGTATGCCACTCCTGCAGACACTCCGCCCCCCATCGAGTTCCCCACCAGGTTTGCAGAGGTTATGCCAAGTGAGTCCATGAAACTGACGATGAAGTCCTGCATATACTTTAGCGTTACCTTGTGATCATCAGGCTTTGCAGTGCTGCCATATCCAGGAAGGTCTACTGCAACTACATGGAAATTCCTTGAAAGGTCGAGTATCTGGTATTTCCAGTTTATTGATGAACACTTTCCGCCGCCGTGGATGAGCAGCACAGTATCCTTACTTGGATCTCCAGCCTCAAGATAAAATGCGTTTGGTTTGTCCTTAACCCGTGTACTGTTTTCCTGGACGCCATTCAATAGCAGAATCTGCCTGCATTCGGCGTCAGTAAGCTGCCTTGGCTGTGCTACAGCATCGGTTGAGCTCTCCTCCCTAGAATTTAGTTTCCTCTCAATGGTCTTCAGCATTGATTGCGATGAAAGTATCTCCTTTGCTTCTGTTTTTGTAAGCGGACGGCCCAACGCTGACTCAAGCTCATCGTAGAGCTTGGCTGGCACAAATAGGCGCTTTGCTTCACCATTCACATTCGCTTCAATCTTGATAGGCTCTCTATCTGTAGTAGCAGCAACTGATTGCTGCACTACAGCTGAGGCGACAATGCCTTGATGGCCTTCGTTGGTGGATTTGATTCTCAGAGCCCCCATAGTGAATGCCATATTAACATATATGTATAAAATGATATTAAAGCGTTACCCATTTTGGCATTATGTGCATTGCTTTCTGTTATTTTGCTAATTGTCATGCTATCGCACTTTTGGCCCACTAACACTGGCGATTGCTAATTGCATCGCCTTGCTTTGATATAGATTCTATAAGAGTAACCGTTAAAAGCTATTTGTACATATATGAGTGATGGGAGATGGACGAAAATGGAGCCCTTAAGGCGTACAACAGCATTTACCTGGAAATAATAATGCGCTACAAGGAGCTCATAGAGGAGAAGGAGAGCCTTTATCTTGCAGATTTGCCCAAACTGGTGACTCCGAACGATGATAATGTCGTGCTGCTTGCAAAGGAGATTGAGGGTAATTTTCCGGTCTTCAACTACGATGAGAATTTTCCAGAGGCAGTAAGGCTCTCATACCAGTATGTTAAGGGTAGGATAACACCGATATCACTTCCGATACAGTTCTGGCTGAAGCCGGATCAGACCATAAGATATTCTGCCGGAGATATATTCGACAAGGCTGTGCTCCTATGCAGTCTGCTGATCGCCATAGGGAACGTCTCGTCAAGGATCATAGTAGTGGCAAAGGAGACTGATAGGTCATTCATAGTCTACGCTGAATTCGGAGGGAAAATAATGGCAGTGGACCTGGAGAAGGGAGTAAGAGACTTCGCCAACCTTGGCGCGTTGCTTGATGAGCTGAGTATAGATCGTGATGACACCACGGCCTATGAATTCAATGACAAAATGTACAGGGACATAGTGTAGAATGCGCAGAACTTTAAGAGAGCATACTTAGAATTGCTGACTTATTTGCAGCTGACAAAAAAAGAGACCTGCACGCCCAATGCGGCAGGTCGGTTGCACAGTGGGACTTAGCGCCTGTGCCTTCTCAACTTAGCCCTTGATGCCTTCTTTGCCCTACCCGCTATCCTCTTCCTTACGTGATGCCCAACCTTCCTGTGCTTTCTCTTTACTGTTTTTTGTACCATGTTATCACTTACTTATTATGTCGAAGATTTAAAATGATTTTCTGCTGCGTGGAGAACTCTTAGGCAATATGTTCAACATATGACCCGATTCATAACCAATTGCCTATCCCTTTCTGGCCCTTGTTCCCGCGAAGCTCCAGCAGCCTCTCGGCAACCTTTGACACCCTTTCCGCTGAGAATTCATGCTTGTCGCACATGAATTGCATTATGCCCGACTTGTCCGGCTTTGCCTCTGAAAGCATGGCACTGAACCTCTCTGGCGCAATCTTGTCGATTTCCGGATGCTCGAAGAGCCCGAAGACCTCGCCAGGATCGGCGTCGAATTCGATGCCGTACTTCTCGCCAACGTATTTCACAACGCCGTCAAGCGTACTGTGCTCCCTTACTATCTTCAGCGCAGTCATAGGACCAACCTTGTCTATGCCGCTATTGAAGTCTGTGCCCATGAGCATGCCTAGCATTATGAGTTGCTCCCTGCTTATACCAAGGCTGCTCAGCAATTTGCTTAGACGCACACGCTCGGGCTTCACGTCTATGTACACGTTTTTCCTTGGTAGCTTCCTCCTGCCGCTTATGGTCAGGTTCCTTATTACCACCTCTGCGCCGAAGAGGAACGAATCATAATCTTGGCTTGCGCTCGCGTAGACTAGGCCATCCCTTGCAAGCGATGCAGCCTGAGCCTCTCCCTCACTTGGTGCCTGTATGAATGGTATGCCCATGAGCCTCAGCAGTTCCTTTGAGCCAGCTATTATCTCTGCATTGATCCTTGTGCTCGCCATGGCATGCATCCTGGCCTCCTCGATTTGGCCCGCAGCCTTTGCCTTGCTCCACTCGCTCAGAGCTGCTGCCCTTCGAGCTGCCCTGGCTTCGAGCGTCCTCCTCTTCAGGACCGGTGGTATGCCGTCAAATACGTATACTGGTGTTATCTTGTATTCTAGCAAGTTGGAGGTCCTGTAGAGTATTCCTGAAAGGTGGCTAGTGACCCTATTCTTCGAGTCCACAAGAGGACTTCCGTCAGGCTGCCGTATTATGGAGAGGAATTGGTATATTGTGTTGTAGGCATCTACAGCTATTACCTTGCCAGATATGTCATTGAAGTCTATCTGCTCCTTCACGTCCGCTATCAGCTTGCCGAGGGCTACAGCCAATCAATTACCCTTGTCCCGCCGATCCTTGATCACTGCAGAATCCCCTATCGTAAGCTGCTCGTTGCCCTTTGCAGAGTACTGTTTTCTTTCTATTCCCTCCTTAACTATGAGAGTGATGCCAAGCTCCTTCTCGAGCTTCTTTGCAAGCCTGTCATCTGGCAGCATCTCGCCCTTCTCCACCCTGACAAGAGTGCTCTCCTTCTCGTTTATCCTTTCGGCCAGGACCTTTGACGGAAGACCCAAGGACTCCCTGGCATGCCGTATTATGCTTCCGAAGTTCTCGACAACCTGCAGTTCGTCGCTTTCCCTGTGGACCTGCCTGTGCCGCATTGGAGTCTCTTCCCTTTTCTCTGAGAACTCCTTGATCACGTCCTTGCCCTTTGCACATGACGCACATACTATCATCTGCGCACCTTCTATGTTAACAAGGTACAGCTGATCCGACTTCCTGCCGCATACCTCGCATTCATCCATATACCGAATTCTGCTTTACGCTTTTATATACCTTATCTGAGAATGTCTTGTCATGGCCAAACCGCAGGAGAGTGTAAGCAAGCAGAGATTCAGGCCAGCGCTGTTCACCTTGCTTTACATAATATTCATAGGCATAATCGTGTACCTGTGGTATTCTAGCTTGCCAAAAGCGTACAGCATCGCGCTTGCAGTAGTATCACTCATAGTGGGAGGGGAGCTGATGATAAAGTCGAACAGCTTCTCAAGAGTCACTTACGGCATATACCTTGCAAGGAGTAGACTAGGACTCGGGCTTATGGACAGAATTGCTTCAAATAACAGCAGAGTATGGAACTGGATGTCTGACTGGGGTCTGGTGATGGGCTTCGGTCTGTTTTCGCTGGTGCTGTTCAAGAAGGATATAAGCAAGAAGACGGTTGCAATGGGAGTAATCTCTGTGGTGCTAATGCTTACGCTAGTTCTGCCTTTCACTCTCCTGCCGTTTTCGTACATTAACATACCGCAAATAACATCAAGGGTGCAGGGTATGGCGCCTTATGGGAATCTGGGAGCCATAAGCATGGTGGGAGTAGCGCTCCTGATTGCAGCTGCGCTCGGAGGGTTTGTTTTGTTCATGATTATAGCCCTAGCTTACGGTGCGGGACTTGCAGTGTATGGGGTATTGCTGTTTGCAATAACCTCGCTTACCACTGTTCCAAATACCACGGGGCTTAGCAACAGCATACCTGGCGTTGCGCCTTTGATACCTGGGATAACGTTGCCGCTTGCCCAGGGACTGCTTGCATTCATCTTGATACTTGTGGTGCACGAATTCTCCCACGGAGTTCTCGCAAGGATATCTAAGGTCAAGGTGAAGTCTTCAGGGTTTATAGGGATAGGCGTTGTGCCAATAGGTGCATTTGTAGAACCTGATGAAAAACAGATATCGAAGCTGAGCAGGAAGCTTCAGAATAGGATATCGGTTGCGGGAATGTCGGCGAACCTGCTTTTCTGCCTCATCACGTTCGTACCTACGATACTTATGTTTTACTACGTGATGCCGCACACATTGCAGACTTATACCTACATAGAATACGTCGTCCCAAACAGCCCTGCATATAATGCGCATTTGATGGCCGGATCAACCCTTCTCTCATGGAATGGTCATCCAACAAGCAATGTGACAGATATGGAAGCCGCTGCTAAAGGAGACGCTCCGGACTCTATGGTGAGTGTAGCCACCAATGTAAGCACTTACAGCATTATTGCGAACCAGACCGGAAAGATAGGAGTAATAGTCGGAGAAGGGCAAAGGCTTGGAGGAGCGAACCCCGGTCCGGTAGTATCATTCATTTATTCGTTCTTTGCCCTGTCTTTCCTTCTCAACTTCCTGATAGCGCTTGTCAACTTCCTCCCCGTGCCAAGCTTTGACGGATGGAGGATCTTCAATACTAGCATAAAGAACTACAAAATGGTAAAGTACCTGTCCACATTCGTTATACTTCTAGTATTGCTGAATGCGCTTCCCTGGATCTGGAACTTGTAACTGAATGTGCTCTTACGGAACGCCTACCATGGCACTTCTTTGAGCCTTAACATGTGCGCTAGAAAGTTGGTCAGGGGGTGCATTATTCCTGTAAGTACGAAGAGGAAGATTATGCCGTATACTCCAGGAAGATGGCCAAGAGGAACTGAGAATAGGATTGCCAAGGTAAGGAACAGATACTGGTCCGTGAGAAGAGATCTCTTGCCCTCCTTCATTCCCCTCTGCCTCTTTATGAAGCTGCCTAGGAGGTCTCCCGCATGGGTGCCCAGAGCCTGGAGTAATCCTATTCCAAGCATGAATCCATAGACAGGCATGAGAGATTCTGCGAACCCCACAATTATTCCTGAGCATATGCCTGCCAGAAGGCCCCTTATAGTCTTGTGTTTGCCGAATATCGGTCTTCCCCTGAGCCTCCTTCCAAGATCCAGGGGCGTTCCGCCTCCAAAGAGTACTGGTGCACCGTTCGCAGCGTAGGCAGGCAGTATGAATAGGATTGGGTAGATTATGACAGAGTAGATCCATCCGTCCATCTAGTCACTTCAGGAAAGCCTGCCCTCTGCAAACTTCTTTGATCCGCCTCCAGCGAAATTCTTCTTGCCTGCATTGTCCTTTATGAACTTCAGTGCGTCGTGGCTTGATTTGTCCCCTGCAACGCAGACAACATCGCCTTCCCTGTTACTCAGCATGACTATTGCCGAGGCATTCAGGGATGCGGCCTTTGTTGCAATGAGCCTCAGCGTGTCGCGAGGGACATTGAATTCCCTTATCACACTGTTTGATTCTGCTATGGAAGATGCGGCCTGGTCTGCGATGGCTTCCTTGTATTCCTGCAGTTGCTTCCTCATTTTCCTGTTTTCCTCCTCTATTGAGGCTATCCTTTCCTCGACCTTGAACTGGTCCGAATTCAGCCTCTGGGCCGCGCGCATGAGCGCATTGCTCACACTTCTGAACCTGTCAAGCGCGGCCTCTCCTGCAACAAACTCTATCCTATTTATTCCATCATGTAGCCTGTACGAGCTTATTATCTTAATGAGAGCGACGACTGTCTCGGCATTTACTGCATGCAGGCCGCCGCACGCCTCAGCATCTATGAACTCGCCTTTCCTTGACTCTATGAGCACTATCCTCATCTTTCTTGAGGGAACGCCGTGACCCTGGTATATCTCGAAACCATATTTGGACTCTGCATCGCCCCTGTCCATCATGTTGACCTGCACCTTTACACCGTTCCTGAGCCAGCCGTTCACGAGATCTTCCATGGCATTGAGCTGTTCGTCGCTGAACCTCTCGAAGTGCGCCACATCTATGTGCGCCTTTTCAGGCTCCTTCTTTGCGCCCTCCTGCCACGCATGCTTTCCTATAACTTTCCTTGCAGCTGCGCTTATAAGGTGCGTTGCAGTATGATGCGCAATGAGCCTGTACCTTATGTCAAGATCGACCTTTGCCTCTGCCGTCGCACCTTTAGAGAGCTCCTTGTTCTGGTCTGTGTCCCTTTCTAGAGTGTGAACTATAACCCCATTGTACTTCTGCACATCCACGACCTTTATTCCTGCAAGTGTTCCCTGATCTGCTGCCTGCCCCCCTCCCTCAGGATAGAATGGCGTCTTATCGAGCACCACATACCTGCCGTTTGAGAAGAGCACCTTTGATCTTGAATCGCTTTCGAAGTCATAATAGAGCTGTTTTGTGTCTGGAAGCTCCGCGGGCAGCTGGGCCTGCGGGCCCTTCTGCTTCTCCTTCTTCACAAGGTCGCCCACTATTATTCCCTCGTACATGTTTTCGGGAAGCTCGACCTTCACTCCTTTTTCATCGGCTGCCGACCTGATAAACTCCGGAGTCACGCCGTTGCTCTCGTAAAGGGTCCTGAGCCTGCTCGCATCTATCCTCTCCTTCTTTGATATCAATGTCTCAACTATCTTAGAGGCGTTTTCCCTGCTGCGCAGATATCTCTTTGTCTCAGTATCTATTACCTGTGAGAAGTCCCCTCCGCCCACGCATTCCTTCAGCTCCGGATACAGTTCTTTGAGCTCCGCGGCCTGCAGGGCTGCGATATCATCTATGCTTATTCCTAGGTTGTATCGATCTATGAAGTCCAATGCTCTCCTTAGTACTATCCTGAGGTTGTAACCGCCACCTATGTTTGATGGCAGCGACCCATATGCTATACCAAACAGAAGTGTCCTGGTATGATCTAGAACGGCATATAGCCCCTGCAGCGGCTTTATCTTCTTGTTATATTCGTCGATGGTTATTCCCGCGGTCTTGAGCAACTGCTGCTCCTTCTGCCTTGCGTTTCGCACCTCGTCGATGTCAAGCTCGCCTGCGAGCCTTGCAAACTTCCTGAAGGGCTTGCTGTCAAGTTCTATGCCTATCTTGGACCGGAGCTTTTTTATCGTATCCTCGAATACCGCGCTGTATGCATCCTCGTGTCCGGTGTAGAACCAGAGTAGCCTCTCGAATCCCCAACCAACGTCCACGACTTTTCCTCCAAGCTCCCTTATCTTCCCTTCAGAGTATTCGAACTGTGTGAATACGCTGTTAACTATCTCTGCGCCGTTTGCAAAACTCTCAAGCGACGGACCGAACTCCGAGAAGTCAGGCATGGCCCATACGTCCTCAGCGTAGACAAGGTCCTCTTTCTTTATCCCAAGTACCTTTGTTAGGAAGTTGAAGTTAAGCTCTATGGTCCTGTCCTTCCAGTATCCTTCCTTAGGATAGTTGAATGAGTGCTGCCCTGCCATCATGAACGAGGTGAAGTGCCGACCAGTTATGCCAACATTCTCTATGTCCCCGAACCTAAGACACATCTGCGGCACTATGAGAGGATTCGAACCGTACTCAAAGCTCATCTTTCCATTCTCTATCCTCTGGAAGTCCTGTATACTCGCTATCGTGAAGTACAGATCCTGCCTCCACCTGCTCACAACGGGATACCCATTTATCTCCGTGTGGCCGTTCTCCTTGAAGAAGTCGGCGAACTTCTTCCAGAATTCGACGTATCCTGTGCTCCTGGGCTTGTCTTTGAAGAATGAATACTCGGTATGTGAGCTGTCATCGCAGGTATCGCGATCCTTTATGCTCCAGAAGTTCTTACCACATATGTTGCATGTATGCCTTGAGAAGCCCTCCTCACCGAAGAGGCCAACACTGTAATGCTCATTGGCCTTCTTTGCGAACTCCTCCCTAAGCTTCTGCTTGCTTAGCTCTTTTATGTTTAGCATAGAATCTCATTTCTGGTACCATACAAGGCATTTGTCTCCGAAGAACCTGCAAGACCTGCATTTCCATTTCTCTTCTTCCGGAACAGGACTTGCCTGCCTCTGGCCATTCCAATATTTCAGAGCATATATTAAATCCTTGTTGATTGATTCGTCCTTGTAGTCTATAGTTATCTCTGATACCTGCTCCCTTGTTTCGCTGTTAACGTAATGCAGCAGAAGAGAATCTGAAAGCTCTGGAAGCTTGGAGATTACGTTGAACATCTTCTCGTAGATGGGCTTTATAGATAGCATTTCCTCTTTGAAGCCCATGTCCCTCAGACCGGAAACGAATCCTGGGGACAGCGTAGACCTGCCCAGCTTGTAATAGACATCCAGATTGTTGAATCCAAAGAGCCTTTGCTTGAGCTCCCCAAGCATCTTCCTGTACATCATTATCTGCACTATGTGAGGCTTTGTGTACTGCGGAGACATTAGTCCGCCTGCGCTCCTGGTGGTCTTGTTCTCCACTATCATTACACGGCCACCGCTGATCCTTAGCTCATCTATCTGGCCTACGACGAGGTAGCCGTTTACCGCACCATATATCTTCAGCTCCCTTGCCATGCCCTTCTCAAGCAGTGTATTTATTGTCAGCACATTATCGTAAGCCTGCTTGTACATGCTGTCGGGCCACGTCGTTGGCGGAACTGTAAGCTCCTTGTATACCTCCCGCTGCATGCGCTGATGTATTGCGGATCCCTTGTCCATTGCCGGATTTGTCTTGAATCCATACATGTAGGATAGTTCCATCTGCTTCTCGCACCAGAACTGCGCAGCTATGTCCTTTGCGGATATGCTTTTTTTGTTTAGTTTCTGGAGGATGCTTTGTTTGGGTGGGTTTGTATTTGGCATAAATAATCAGACTGCCTACCGATCGTCATCGCGTATGCTCGGCGATCACCCTTATCATCATATTGTTTTTTATGCGTTGATAATAATTAATAACCTTATGTTGATAGACAGGTATAGACTTTTTATATTCGATTGGGACGGTACTTTGGCTACATCGACATCCCTAGTGCGTGCGGCGCGCCTACTTCAGACAAGGTACAATGTTGGCAGGATGGCAAGAGAGAGGGCAGACTTCAGAGCCGGAGGCAACGCAGAGCTCAATGAAGCAGTAAGGCTTAACAGGCTTTATGCATTCATATACGAGCTTTATTCAGCTTTTTACAGACCGAAGCCCAAGCCTGGGGCCCTTGAATTGCTGAAGCTACTCAAGAAGAGAGGCAAGAAGATTGCAATATTCAGCGATGCGAACAGGCACAGGCTGGCTATAGAGGCAAGGAAGCTTGGCATAGCAGAGTATGCCGATTTCATGCTAAGCGCTGCCAGCATAAGGAGGTTCAAGCCAGACCCCACAGGAATAGTCAAGATAATGGAGAGATTCAGACTGGACAGAAAGGACTGCATTTACATAGGAGACATGGCTGTCGACGCCTATGTAGCCAGATTCGCCGGCATCCACTCGTGCGTGGTCAGCGATGGGGTCGACCCGTACGACGTGCTCAGGAAGGCGAAACCGGACCACATAGTGACAAACCTATCATCCATAAAGACCCTCAAATAAGCACCCTATTTTTCGACTGAAAACTGACTATATGGACCGATAGTTTTATAAAGGAGAACGCCAATATCCTATTGAAGTAGTACAGCGAAATCGCTGATCCTACAGAGGAAAATACAATGCCAAGAGAATTTGGAAGCGGAGACATGGAAGGAAGAGGGGAAAGGAGAGGAGGAAGGGGATTGAACCCTAACTATTTCCTGCCCAAGCCCGTAAAGGTCGGAGACGAAGTGGAAGTAACCATAGATGCAACCGCATCTAAGGGGGACGGACTTGCAAAGAAGGACGGATTCGTCATCTTTGTGAAGGACGCAAAGCAGGGGGAGACCGTACGGGTAAGGATAACTGATGTAAGGGCGAGATTCGCAGTGGGCGAACTCATAGGTTCTGCATCTTCATCCCAGCCGGCACCAGAAGCTCCAAGCGAGGACACGCCACAGTAAGCAAGGACATCTGAAACGGCGTACAACTGAATTTATTTTTCTTTTTACTTACTATTCCTTTTGCTTTTTACACAACCTATTTAGACCTATCATAACCAATTAATCATGAGGGTATGATGGACTACTCGCTTCGGTGCACGAAGTGCAGTCATGCCGAAGCGGATGATGCATTCAGGTGCAGCAGGTGCGGCTCGATCCTAGAAGTCAGGATAGATTATTCCAGCATAATGATAGGAAAGGCCTTCAGAAGCAGAAGAGTGAAGAACTCAAAATACCTGCTGTTGTTCCCGATAAAGAGATTCGAGATGGAGGGCGGGGAGGGAGGCACGCGCCTAGTATCCCACAATATTGGAGCACAGAAAGTAATGTTCAAGATGGAGACCGAGAATCCGACAGGATCTTTCAAGGATCGAGGCTCTGCAGTGGAGATAAGCAAGGCAGTTGAGCTTGGAAGGAATTCGGTATGCTGCGCTTCGACAGGCAACATGGGAATGTCGGTGGCAAGATACGCGAAGCTTGCAGGAATATCAGCAACGATATTCATAAGCAAGGATGCTAGCAAGGAAAAGATAGCAAGAATAAAGAGTTATGGCGCAAGGCTTGTGAAGGTGGATGGCGATTTCAACACCGCACTGAGAAATGCCGAAGCATTCGCAAGGAAGGACAGAACATTCATGTGCGGCGATTACCATTTTAGGAAAGAGGGCCAGAAAAGCGTGGCGTACGAGATAATAGATCAGTGTGGAAGCCCTGATTTCATCTTTCTTCCGGTAGGCAATGCAACACTTCTATCGGCCGTGTACAAAGGTCTCTCCGAATACGTTAGATTCGGACTTTTAGATAGTATGCCCAGGATAGTCGCAGTGCAATCAGAGAAGTGTGACCCGTTAGTGAGAGCATACATGTCTGGCAGGCACCTAGAATACGTGAAGCCTAAGACCGTGGCAGACGCGATAGCTGTTGGCTATCCTACATTTGGCTTAGAGGGTATCGCTGCACTGAAGAAGACGCACGGCATTGCGGTGAATGTGTCAGAGGACCAGCTTCGCGATGCGATACTTATGCTTGAGGAGAAAGGCATTGGCGCTGAGGCCGGTGGAGCAGCAGGATTCGCCGGATTCATGAAGTTTTATGAGAATGATAGAGAGATGTTTAGGGGCAAGAAGACAGTGATAGTGATAACGGGTAATAACTGAGCCTTACTTCCATTTCTTAAGGAACCGCTTTTCGTGTGAATTTCTAAGCTTCGCGCCTGTGCCGAGAAGGCTGTGCTCGGAGAGATTAGGAGAGTACTTGCTTGCCTGCGGCATCCTTCCTAGCACCTCAGCCATTGCCCTTACGTGGTGCGGACCTGCACCGCAGCATATGCCTATATAGTTGACCCCAATCCTATCAGCTTCTGCAGCGAAAGCTGCCATCTCATCCCTTGTTGCAAGGAAGGGGTCCAGATTCGTTGGGAACGCGCTCCTGCCACCATATTTCAGAAACTGGAATGCTTTCAGCTTGTTAGTCGTATGATATGGCACTGGCTGTGCGGCAATGTATCCGTTCACGCGCTTCCGCAGCCTCCTTATGAGAGGCATCATGGTGCTTGGCCCCCTTATGCAGTTGAAGCCCACTATGTCAGCACCTTCCTCCTCAAGTTTCCTGCATCCATCTATCCAATCATAGCCGTCCTTGCTCTCCTCATAAGTTGCGCCGAACGTTATCATAGCAGGAAGGTCGTACTTCTTTATTACCTCGAGCGCTATCAGTGCTTCCCCGACATATTCGAGGGTCTCGGCAATTATGAAGTCGACACCGCTAGAGGCAGCAATGCCCACCTGCTCCTCATACATATCATGTACTACCTTAAATGTCCTTGGCTTATTCGGATCGTAGATCCATGTGTTGCAGATGTTGCCTGCTACAAGCGCACCGGATCTCCTAGCAACATCAGAAGCTATATGCAGCGCATCGATGTTCATGCGCCTCGTGTCCTTCTCCCGCCCTATAATCCTTAGCTTGTCCCTGTGAGCATAGTATGTCAATGCTTCCATTACTTCCGCTCCTGCATTAAGAAACTCGCTGTGCAGCTCGCGCAGGGCGTCAGGATTATCCAGCACGACCTCGGGCACGTAGGGACCTGCCTTTATGTATCCTCTGCGTTCCAGTTCAAATACGTATCCTTGTGCACCCAGAACAGGACCTTTCCGCAGCCTCTCAAGTATGCCGTCCTTCATGATTCTTTTCAGCAGAATAACCTTATAAACCTAAATACCGATATAAAATTATGATAATATTCAGCACTTCGGTGGCGGGATCAAACAGGATAGAGATAGAGAATAAGGCAGTTCAGATAGCGAAATCTAATGGAAAGAAGCTAGGGATAATAAACCTCGTGGACGAGATGCTAGAAGTTTCGAAGGGTCTAAACAGCGAGCTCACGCCGAAGACGCTGCTGCACCTTGACAAGAAGGTGCTAGATGTGATAAAGAGGAACGCGCTGCACAAGATAAATGACACGATAGAGAACAATCCTGACACAGATTATATAATTGACGGACATACATCATTCTGGTGGAAGAGTGGCCCGATAAACCTGATGGACATAGACGACTTCAAGGAGATAAAGCCCGATTTCTTCATAACAGTCATAGCTACGGCGCATGAGCTGGACAGCACTTTTGAGAAGAAAGGGGGGTGGAAGGACGCACACATAGACATGCACGAATTGCTGATATGGTCGGAGCTGGAGATATACACAGCAGACCTAATAAGCAAGACTCTGAGAAAGAAGAACTACCTAATAGGCCTGCAGGAGGATCCGCTCACATTATACAATCTGATATACAATCCAGACATGATAAAGGTCTACATAAGCTTCGCGATGACAAGCAGGAGCGACATCAACTATTCAAATCTGCAGAGGTTTGTGAACAAGCTTAGGAAGATATCGATAGTTTTCGATCCGAGGAGTGTTGACCTCAGTGCTTACAAGAAATACAAAAATGATGATAAGATAATGCAGGTTGCAGCAAACCAGACTGTAAGGAGAGATTACCACCTTATAGACCAGTCAGACATAGTGGTTATACATCTCTCCAGCCTGGTCTATTCAAGCGGAGTTGACAGCGAGAGGATGCATGCGCATAGCACGGGGAAGAAGGTCTTCCTTTACTTCCCATTCAACAAGTACAGCCCTTTCACCCCGTATTTTGTTGACAGGATGTACAACAAGGAAGACCAGCTTCTGGGCAAGGTAAGGCAGTTGGCTGCAGAGATGCCTAGGAATAGGCGTGGAACGTGAGTGTAACATAATAACAGCTTTTCTTGTACTTTTGTAATATTTAGGTATCATTTAATATGTGTACTGCGTTACTTTAACTGAATGTGAGTGAATGCCTATCTTGATCAGGGAGGGGCAGCATTATGCTGATGTAGCCAAACACTTCGACAGTGAATACTCCAGGATGAAGGATATTGGGAGAAGTGTGGGGGAGGGATTTAAGCTCATGTTCAACAGAATCAATGATGTAAGCTTCAGGGGAGGCTTCGCGCTTGACATTGGCTGTGGAATAGGTACCGAAGCAGTCTTCCTTGCACAGACGGGTAAATTCACACTTGTCGAAGGAATTGACATATCTGAGGTAGCAATAGCCAAGGCATCTAATGAAGCATCGATTCATGGAACAAATGGGAAAGTATCATTTAAAGTCAAGAACGCACTGGAGCTTGACAGGCCAAACAACTATTCGTTCGTGCTAATGGATTCAGTACTTGAATACGTAAGCGAAGATTACAAGCAACTGCTTATGCTGAAGGTTATGGAGTCGACTAGGCCAGGAGGGATTAACATGCTAACCTTTGTTACGTCACTACCGGACAATTTCCTTGAGGAGAGGCTGGGCTACTGGGAAAAGCTTAAGGAGCAGCCGTTTAGAACACTATTCGAAGCAAGCAACGAGACCCGTGCAAAGAGCCTGCCATTTGAATCTAGCCTGGTAGATCTGTACAGGAATGAGGGATGGAAGGTAGTATCGCGTCTGGATTACGACGCTGAGAGAAATTTCGTTCCGGTAAAGATGACGACTCTTGTTGTGCAGAAGCCAGAGGACGAGGCATGGCATATGGCTAGAAGAGACTGAAGGCAGTAAGACTTATTTTGAATGGGACTTTAGCTTCCCCCTTTATTTTCCCTTAGAAGCTTTTCAATGCCTTTCCAGTCCTCCTCGGAAAAGCGGATGTTGAGATTTTTAACAGGTATCTCTATAGGCTCGCTTTTGACATGGATTACAGGTATGCGATGCGGTTTTTCCATATTCTTAGATGCTTTAGGTACTTTCTTATACATTTCCTTTAATTTAATGGCTGTATGCAAAAACGAAGAGCGTTTCTCCCTCTGCGGAGCGGATCAGTAAAGATATCTTGATTAGTTTTGGATCAAAAAACTTAAGGAGTTGCCATTTGCTACAGCCATTATTAGTAACCCTTCCACGACCTAAAGGCCGTGGCTTTCCCAGAGGGAACATGCTCGCTTCGCTCGCATTTGTTTAACAGAATTTTGTCCTATCGTGTCCACCTCGACCTAAAGATCAAGGATTTCTTTAGCAATCATTAAATTACTGCAGATTGTTTTTCAATGCTTATTGAGATATGGTATTCTGTAGGACATAAACTGGCGATAAAAAAGTCGCTGGGTATGGGAATCGAACCCATGAAAGGATTTCTCCTAAACAGGTTAGCAACCTGCCGCCCTACCTCTAGGCGAACCCAGCATTTGGGTGCAGCAGAAGCTATCTTGCACAATACAGGTATATAAGATTGCCATACCTCTACTCAACCCTGTATCTTCAGAGCATAGTACGATATACTTAGGGTTGCTCCTTCCGGCCTGGCCCGGTTCGTATAAGGGACTACCACTAAAGGCAGGATATCAGCGCTTCGATATGGGTCCAATATACCAGTATTATACTCGGCTAGCATTGGCCCGCCTGAAGGGGATTTGCGGATGGGAAACCCCTAGCTTCCCGCCTATCTGCTGCACATAATAGTTCGCTTACAAATGCTTATATAAATTGGCTTTGAATATGAAAGTATGTCAAATTACGAGCAGCTACTCGAGAAAGCGTTCGACCTACTTCCAGGGCTTTCTGAGGAGAAGGCTGACTTCAAGATACCCGAAGTGGATTCTCTTGTGCAGGGCAACAAGACAATAATCAAGAACATAGCGCAGATAGCTGACGTTGCAAGGAGGGACAGGTCGGAGATTGCGAAGTACCTGACCAAAGAGCTCGCTGCACCCGTAACATACGACGACCAGAAGCTGACTATACTCGCTAAAATACAGCAGAACACTCTAAACGAGAAGATGAAGAGGTACTTCGAGCTATACATAATATGCAAGGAGTGCCACAAGCCTGACACGCATGTCCAGATGATAGACAGAGGATATACTACCATAGTGTGCGAGGCCTGCGGTGCAAAGTACACAGTGAAGAATTCATGATGATTTGAATGCCAGGCTACTACAGGGGAAATAGAAATTTTGGCCGCCAGGGAGGAGGCCGTGGCGTGCAGACCGAGGAGAGAAAGGTAATCCTGCCGAAGGACAACGAAGTGATAGGGATAGTAACCAATGCGCTAGGCGCATCAAAATTCAGGGTGTTCTGCTCGGATCACAACGAAAGAGTATGTTCGATACCGGGAAGGCTGAAGAGGCGGTTCTGGATCAAGGAAGGAGACATGGTGCTCGTTAAACCGTGGGTAGTACAGGGCAACGAAAAGGGAGATGTTGTATACAGGTACAGCATAATGGACAAGGAGACGCTGAAGTCGAAGGGATTCGAGATACCTTCCGTATAAATCAAGTGATCTTATGCTTGTTGCCATAGGGTCAATGAATCCAGTTAAGATAAATGCTGTTAGGTATGCATTCGACAGAGCCTTCCCAAAGAATATATACGTGTCAGTGGATTCGCCATCTGGAGTATCTGACATGCCAATGAGCTCAAAGGAGACAAGGCTCGGCGCCGTTTCTAGGGCGAAGTATTCGATTGCTGCTAGGAAAGGCGCAGACTTCGGAGTAGGTGTAGAGGGAGGCGTAGAGAAGACCGTTGACGGACTAATGGTCTGCGGCTATGTATGCATTGTGGATACAAATGGAAATATAGGAATAGGAGGAGGCACCTCTGTTCTGCTTCCAAAATCAATGTCAAGGAAGGTATTGGAAGGTGCAGAGCTGGGAGAGGTTGTAGACAGTATCACTAACAAGAAGAACGTCAAGCAGAAGGAGGGTGCGATAGGTATCCTCACAAATGGCATTACAAGCAGGGAGGAATACTTCAGAATGGCAACGGCATGTGCATTGGCGCCATTCCTCAACAAGAAGCTCTACTAACCCCTTATAACTGATAGCTCTGATGCAGGATCCCTGATTATCCCATATCTCTTCTTGAAATAGGAGATTATGTTGGAGACATCGCGCTCCAGAAACCTTTCTGCATTGGGATGTCCTTTCACAACAGCCTGGCCGAAGTCTATTATGTACGGGACCACGCCCTTGATCAGTATGTTGTACTCACTTATATCACCATGCACCAGTTCGAGACCATAAAGTTTCCTTATGTCAGATAATATCGTATCTAGCACCCTGGCAGGATCTTCAAGAGTCGTATCCCTAAGCGTCCTAGCAGGAGTTTCATCAGAACCTATGAACTCTATGGCCAATATGTTATCTTTGAAGTAATAGGGAATTGGCGCGTGCACCTCTGCCATCTGGGCTATCTTTAGATTCCCGTACTCCTTCTTGCACCACGTGGTCACTAGCTCGTATACGTTGCCTTTCTTTATCTTCTCGAATCTTGGATCCCCGAACATGTAGTCGACTCTCTTGTCGAAGCTTGAGGTCTCTGCCCTGAATATCTTTAGGACTACAAGGCTTCCTGCAATGGCACTGCCGGCATCAGCAAGATATACGTCGGCTTCCTTCCCCTTTGCTATTATAAAATCCAGCCTTGAGACTATGTTGTGGTTGAACATGCGCCATAGTGCCATCATAGTACGGTTGTCGAACACTCCCTCCTCTATCTTTAGCTGCTCCTTAATCATGTGCACGTCCCTTTCGGGCCTCTTCCTGGTGCTCACCTTCCTTGACATATGATCCTCCAACTTACACAATATATACTTAAATGTGTATAGAGTATTTTAACAGTTATGCAAGCGCCTAGGATCATTGTTGACAAAAGGGAGAGGAATCTAGAAGTAATAGATGGTCTGGGCAGCTCTGGCGCCAAGCTCGAATTTGCGCAGCTTCCTGTTGGCGACTACATACTGTCTGGAAGAATATGCGTGGAGAGGAAGACAGTGTCAGACTTTGAGAATTCCATAATGGACAACCGGCTGTTTGAGCAGCTGGATAGGCTGCGCTCCAGTTTCGAAAGACCCATGCTCATAATAGAAGGCAGCGAAGCAGAATATCGTCTCGGAAAGAACATCATAATGGGCACGATGCTTAAGCTGTATGCTGATTATGGCATCCAGATAATGAAATCTGCTGATGCTGTCGAGACTGCGGAGATGCTTTCCAAACTCGCTGTGCGTGAGCAGAACAGGGAGGGCAACATGCCAAGGATCACTGGAATTAAGAAGGCGTACACCACCTATCAATGGCAGACTCTCATACTTGGTTCGATGCCTGGCATAGGTCCTGCTATAGCCCACAGGCTCATAGCGCACTTCCGAACCCTGAAGAACGTAGCGAATGCTGACAGGAAGCAGCTAATGAAGGTGGACAAGATAGGCAGCAGGAAGGCTGATGCTATATACAACCTGCTGAACGCCGAATTCGGTACTGGTGACAAGTAATGGGCATTCTTGACAGAATATTCCGTGGAGGTTCTGAGTACGACGTATTTGGCAGGACCGCAAAGATAGTGAATCATGCCTCTGCAGCAAATAAGATCCTTGTCAGAATAATAAACGGGTCCGACGAGATAGAAGAAGTGCACAGGATAGAACGTGCTTCTGACAAGGATGCTTTCGAGATAACCAATTCGATAACCTCTGGAGCGATTGCTCCGAATCTGATAGATGACATGATTCAGTTCG
>JAJYVC010000051.1 GCA_021792235.1 Microcaldota archaeon | reverse complement strand
TTGAGGGCGGGACCATGATGCGTTGCCTCGTATGTTGATTCTATGCTTATACCGGACTTTTCGAATGACCGCAGTATGCTCAGCATCAGAGAAGGCGCGGCTACAGAGAGAGTGTTGGGCAGTCCGCCAAGCCTTGCCTCTGGCCCCCAGTTGCCCATAGGGTGCACGGTGAATGCCGAAGTGCCAGAAGCGCTGCTGTGCCTGCTCATGAATATTATGATATCTGCTCCGAAGCCATCTGCACCTGCCGCCTGAGTAAGAGGGCTGTCGAGCATGCGCAGCTCGAAGGCCTCGCCTGCATACATGGAGCTTGATCTCTGCTCAAGGCCGGCAATGGATATGAGCGCCTTTGCAGCATTGAAAGACGCCACATCTATGGATGAGCATGCCACTAAGATCATGCTTAAACTAATGGAGCCATATAGATAAAACAATAACTTTGAGCTGTTGGTAACATGCTACATGGCAAGATGCAGCTTCGGGTAGAAAGGTTATTTATTATTATTGGTATCATTTATTGTAAGCTAATTATAAGCGTGATCATATGTTCGAGCTTAAGATAGACAATGCCAAGTATTGGAGGGACTGCGTCGAATCGGTAGTGAGTCTTGTTGATGAGGGCATGTTCAACATCTCTAAGGAGGGCATAGGGCTCAAGGCCATGGACCCTTCCAGCATAAGCATGGTCTCGTTCTTCATGCCATCGAAGGCGTTCTCTAAATACTCTGTGGAGAAGTCGGCAGGCATAGGTCTCAACATAGAGAACCTTAGCAAGATACTTTCAAGGACCAGGGACGGCGAAGCGCTTGTCATGCGCGATGTTGATAACAAGCTGCTGCTGGAGTTCATAGGGCCTGGCAGCAGGAGAAGGTACAAGCTGCAGCTTATAGACGTGAAGAAGAGCGTAGAGAAGGAGCCGAATGTGCAATTCGATGCGCATGTTGAGATAGTCGGGGAACCGTTGAAGGACATAATAAAGGATGCAAGCCTTATATCGTCATACATCGCATTCAAGGCATCCAAGGACCAGTTCGCAGTGAGTGCGAGGGGAGATTCCGGGGAACTTGAAGAACTCCATGAGAAGGACGGATCATTCATGAAGAAAGTTGACGTGCAGAAGAACGCTGAAGCGACATTCAACCTGGAGTTCCTTGAGAACATGGTGAAATCGTGCCCCATAGGCAGCCACATAAGCATAGAGCTCAAATCCAACGAGCCCATGAAGCTCGGGTACAAGATAGGGGACTCTGAAATCGTGTACTTCCTTGCGCCTTACATGGAAGAGTAGTCAGTGCCAGCATGGAGATAGAAGCACGGGTAAGGAAGAACATAGCTATTTTTAACGACAACATAAAGAAGGCGGAGATGCTGGAACTGAATGGCAGGGAGAGAGAAGTAGTAGCACTCGCAAAGATGTATGCCAGCGATACCGAGTCGTGGATGGAGAAAGGAGACTATGTCACTGCATTCTCGAGCATAGAGTACGCGCACGGCCTTCTCGATGCAGTGCTCAAGATAAATGGCAAGGATCCGTATGAAGATCGAAAATGAAGGCAGTGCAAGGTTCAGAGTGGACAGCGGAGTTTTCTATAATCCGCAGATGGAGGAGCTCAGGAGCATGTCGGTCACATTCCTAAAAGCGGCTACAGTGAAAGGCAAGAGGATACTGGACTCGACGGCAGCAACTGGCATTAGAGCGATAAGATACGCGCTGGAGGCGAAGGGCACTGACATAACGCTGCTGGACATCAACAAGAAAGCGGCGGACAACGCGAGAAAGAATGTAAGGCTTAACGGACTGAAGTTCAAGGTTCTTAATGATAGTATACAGAAATTCGCAAATACGCATGAAGGCAGTTTCGAAATCATAGATCTTGACCCGTTCGGCAGCCCCGCCCCTGACCTATATGATCTCATGAAGATATCTTGGGATGGCACGGTGCTCATGGTCACTGCTACGGATACGGCAGTGCTATGCGGTGCGCACGGACCAGCGTGCATCAAGATCTACGGTGCGAAACCGCTGCACAATGAGATGTGCAAGGAGGCAGGCATAAGGATACTTATAGGATATGTGGCGAGGATTGCGGCGCAGTTCAACTTCGGCATAGTTCCGCTGCTTTCAGTATCCGACAGACACTACATGAGGGTATTCATAAGGCTGGAGTTCGGTGCGGCAAAGGCTGTCGAGTCAGTAAAGGGCACTGGAATTGGGGCATTCTGCAGGAAGTGCTATGGATTCGGGTTTGCCGCAGGAGCGGCGCCTCTGATTTCTCCTGCATGCGATAGGTGCGATGAGAGGATGGAGCCGTTCGGTCCGCTATGGCTGAGAAGGCTTTACGACAAGAAACTGACTTCTAAAATGCTTGATATCAAAGAGACCAAGCTGCTGAGGACAATAAATGACGAATTTGATTCATTGATGTTCTATTCTATACCGCGCATCACGAGTTCGCTTGGATTAGGATCCGTTTCGCATTATTCTGTGATAGGCAAGCTCAAGGAGAGGGGAAGGAAAGCCACTGAAACGCAATTCGATAGTGATGGGGTCAAGACTGACGCTTCGGCAGAGGAAGTGATAGGGGCAGTAAAGGCAGTGCATAGCAGTATGGCCAGCGAGTTAACTACAAGGCAGTCACGGGATTACTGAGGTAAGTTTCCTATCGCGTATGACATCGTCAGGATAGCTTATGCTTCCTATTCCTGCTGCCTTTCCAGTGGCCTCCACGAAATCTATGCACGCGCGTATCTTCGGAGCCATGCTCCCGTCCTCAAAACAACCATCGTTAAGATATTCTTTGAGCTCCTTTGCCCTTACCTGCCTGAGGAATCTCTGGTTCTTACTCTTGAAGTTCAGGTAAACGCCGTCGACATTCGTGAGTATCAAGAAGGCGTCAGCCTTTATCTCCCTGGCTATGAGAGAGGATGCCATGTCCTTGTCTATCACTGCCTCTGCGAATTTGAGTCCGTTGGCAGTTCTGAACATTGGCATTCCGCCTCCGCCGCACGCTATTGCGATCTTCCCACCGTCGAGCAGACCTTCTATAAGGTCCTTCTGTATTATCTCCCTTGGGATAGGAGATGGCACTACTCTCCTGTATCCTCCTATGAGCTTCTTGACAGTGAATCCGTCCTTGGAAAGCTGCTTTGCATGCCGCCAGTCATAGAACCTCCCTATTGGTTTTGAAGGATTACTAAAGGCCCTGTCCCTACTGTCAACTATGACCTTGGTGAGCACAACCTGTGGTATTGAATATCCTCTCTTCACGCCGACCTCTGCAAGCGCCACGGATATGCTCTGCTCTATTTTCACACCTATCCATGCCTGTGTCTGCGCTGTAAGCACTGCAAGACTCTCGTTCTGCGTTATTGCTAGCTCTCCGACCTGGGGGCCGTTGCCATGGGTCACCACAATGCCGTGGCCGGCCTTGTACAGCCTTGCTATGGATCTTGCCGATGCTCTAATCGACGACCTGTCCTTTATGGCATTCCCTCCAAGTGCTATAACGTATCTCATGCTGGTCTCTTTTCTATTTTTATGGAATTTACGCAATGTATAAATATAAGCCAAGCAGTAATAATACCCTGCGGGTTGGGGAACCCTCGGTGGGTAATAATGGACATTGGGTATGTGAGAGTCGAGAGTGGGGATTGCGCAGGAGCCGGTTTGTTTGACACAAAGGTCACGGCGTCTGATAACATCCTGAGGAATGTAGGAGAGGCCGAGATGGCAGATCTTGCTCATCTCGTTGAGAACAGCTGCATGTCATGCAACAGGCTGCTCAACAGGAGCGAGATAAAAGTTGTTCCGCCCAGATACGTGCAGGAGAGGGACCAGTACGTAAAGGCTGGGGCCGTAAACAGGAGACTGATGTGCATAAACTGCTACAATGCGCTTAGGAAGGTTACTAGGACTAGGGTAAGGTACAGAGACACTGCAGTGGCAAGGAAAGGCTTCTTTGTCAAGTCGATAATAAACAACGTGCTGCTCAGGCAGTGACTTGGTCATCTCCTTGTCCGATGCGCCCTGCCGCTCTTGCTGCGAGGCAGTGCGCGCAGAAGCAGACCTACGACCACGGACCAGAGCACTGCGTCCACTATGAAACCTACGTAGTCTACGGCCCACGGGTTGTACTGCGGCCCTACTACCAGATATCTAAGCCATGCAGCTGGGAAGCCGTGCCACACCGCCCCCACCAGTTGCGATGGCGTGCTGATTACATATGCGCTTAGAAGCGTGATGACAATGCCTGCAATTACCGAAACTACCAGAATCTTCAGTCCGTTCATGATTGATTATTTCCAAGAAGCATTAAATATTGGCAGGTATGAGGCCGTTGCCATAACACCTAAATTGAAATTTGTTTGCAGCGTAAATTAGGATGCGGGTGAAATGGTGTCTGTTTCGCGTGGGGCCGATTCTGCTGAGTATAGGCAGTATTTCCTAAATGAGATAATGACCTCACCGGTTATGAAAAGCACAGCTGCTGACGTGTTCGGCGGAGGTGAATTCGATATGGTTGAAAGGCCTGGCTGTTTCATACTGCTACTAAAGCACGAGACTGAGGAGGAGGTGCATAGAATAATAGTGCTGAAGCCTTCCGGCTTCACCTCTAATAGCCTTGAAGAGCTCTCGAGCCATCCAGAGGCCAGGGAGGCAGTAGTTGAGATTCGGGGAGCCATACGGCCCGGGAATGTAGGCTACTTCCCGGTCAAGGATTGCGTAGAGTTCAAATACTATGCGAACGATGATGCGAATACAGTGGAGGATTATCCGTATGCTCTTGCCAAGGATGCGTGGTCTGCAATACACACCTCCAGGACGAGGTTCAAGGTCGTAAAGGAGGATGGATATGGATTTTACCACAACATAATAAATCTTAGTGGCGAGTGGGTGGTGCTGCTGCTTGACAAGAAGATAAAGCAGACAAGGAGGCTTGACCTGTCGGCGCTCAAATCCGTGCGTAAAGAGGACGAGAGGGAAGCGCTTTCCGGCTTCCTTGCCATGGTGTCTTCTGAAGGTGATGCGGTGTTTAGAAAGGGGAATGACCTTATAAAGAGGATAGTGTCGATGGACCCCAAGGAAAGCCTGCCTGTGTTAATATCCTTCCTTAACGTGCCGGAGTGCGGCAGACATGAACAGTGCAGCGTGTTCGCAACCATATTGAAGGCTTCGAGGAAGAATCCGAAGGCCTCGATGGCCATGCTCAGGATTTTCGAGCGCAATGATGCCGTGCCCCAATATTATATCAGAGAGCTCATAGAGAAGGTGTCAAGGTACGCTCCTTAGCAACCTTTTTAATATGCGATGCCTCATAATATTAGAGGGATAGTATGGAAGCGTATTGCGTTAAGTGCAAGCAAAAGAGAGAGATGAAGGACCCGAAGCAGGTCACCATGGAGAACGGCAGGAAGGCGACTACAGGCACCTGTCCGGTTTGCGGAACAAAGATGTTCAAGATAGGAGGGTAAGCCTTCGCACATCTGCTGCACAAAGGCAATAATAACGCCTTGCAATTTTGATTAGTGTTAGCTTTGCTTTTATCGCGTCTGGACCGTGAATCAAGCTGTTGAAGTCATTGATATGTGCTTTGAAGAGATCCTCACTATCACAGCTGCAGCTATGTTGCTGACTATTATGGTCATGAACCCTATCTCAAATATCTGGGCAGAATATGGCATATTAGTAGCATATAGTATCGTAGATAGGACTGCGACACCTAGGCCCTTAGGAAAGAGGGATAACGCAAGATTCCTATAGGTGCTTGACATCCGGAACAGTACTGCATTTATTTCGGCGTATCTAAGCACGACCAGTATCACGACCGCTGCTATTGCGATTATAAGGTAGTTGAGCGAGATTATGGCTATTATGCCTATAAGTACGAAAAAGAAGGTCCTTACAAGGAATTCGAATTCCTTCTCCACCACCCTCGATTTCTTGTTGCTTGCCAGGTTCTTTATCCTCATGAGCCAGCTGAACTCCTTGTCATTTCCTATTATGAGCGCAAATATCAGCACTGCGACTACTGCAGATCCGCCAAGGAAGTCGACAAGCCCGTAGAGCAGTATGGCTATCGCAAGGGATGCAACGTATGTGCTTGCGACCTTTATCAGGTTCCTTAGTATTATCCAGCCGAGCCCTGTTATCAAACCTATGAGCAGGGGCACGCTCATATAATCGACCAAATACTGCAGGTATGAGTAGGTAGAAAAGTTAGACCCGTTTATGAAGACCAGGATCAAGTAGAATGCCAATATCGCGAATACGGAGTTGAACGTAGTTTCCATCAATACGGTGTTGTAGAAATCCTTAGGCGTCTTGAGCTTCCTCACTATAGGCATAATTATCACTGAGGATGTCTCTCCGAGTATGACTCCAAGAAGTGCGCCATCGGCATATGGCCAGTTGAAGAAGTAGTTCATGAAAACAGCAAGGCTTATACCGGCAAGTATTATGTCAAGCAGGGCTATGAGCATGCCGGAATACCCCTTGCTCTCCTTCTCGAACAGCTTTATGCTTACGCCGCTGTTGTACATTATCATGATAAGCGCTATGCTGCTGAATATCGGAGACAGGGTGCGGAACGTATCTATGTATGTGGATGGAAGCAGATTTCCTACCGGGCCTATTAGTATGCCTATTGCCATCAGTATGAGTATCTCGGGTATCCTTGTAGCTCTGAAGATAGCCTCCCCAACATATCCAAGGATGATTATTATTGATATCGCAGCAAGTATCTCGTCCACGCTTGCTGAGTCAGTAACAATCATACTCTACCCGCTTATACGTTTCTTCGCAAAATTTAAATCGGTTGCCTTTTGTGCAGTACTCAGGACCTACGTATGCTTACCACTTTTATTGTGAACGTTAGCGCCTGGCCTGCAAGCGGCGGGTTGAAATCAACTGTTGCATCGCTGGAATTGAGTGATGTTACGGTGCCTTCACGCTGCTGTCCGCTGTAGTTTTCCACAACCGTCATCCCTTTGTATACGGTGTGATTGCCGAACGCCGATATCGGCACTGTCACAACCAGTGCAGGATTCGCCTCTCCGTACGCCTCGCTGGCAGGTATGGTTATGGTCTTAGTCTGATTAATGCTCATTCCAATCACACCATTATCGAACCCCATTATAACCTGCCCTGAGCCCACCGTGAAATTCAATGGCTGGCCCCCTACGTTTGAGCTGAATACGGTCCCATTCGAAAGTGTGCCAGTGTAGTATACGCTGATGTTGTCGCCCTGAGCCACGACCAGAGCGCTACTGCCGTGGAGAGAGTAGATAATCGATGATCCTATTAATACGGCTGCCACTGCCGCTGCTGCATATAAGTAATTCGACTTACGGGTCATTACAACATCTCTATCTTTTCTCTTTTGCAAGAAATAATTTAAAGCATTTGCAGCAAAGATACATCTGGTTGTGGTATAGGGAAATGATAGATACAACAATAGAGATTGCGCTTACAGTGTTCGTGATGCTGATGCTTATAGCACAGCTTATCGCGCTGAGATTCAAGGTGCCGTATACAGTTGTGCTGGTGTTCATAGGCATAGGGGTGACTGTGCTATCCACTGCTGCACTCGGA
>JAJYVC010000050.1 GCA_021792235.1 Microcaldota archaeon | reverse complement strand
ACGATTATCTCGAGAGCTTGGCGCAGCATGCGGAGGCACTTTCCTCCCTTGCAAGCGGAGTAAACGTGAAGTACTCCGACTCACTTGCCGATGAAGAAACTGCCAATGTCGCGGCAGGGCTAAGGCAGGGAGACGCGCTGCTTCTCAAGAACGTCAGATCCAGCGAAGACGAAAAGGCAGGATTCAAGTCGCCTGCGGATGCGGCCGCTTCTGAAATGGTAAGATCAATGGTGAGCTTGGCAGACATATACATAAACGATGCGCCAGCTACTATGCACAGGAAGGACACGTCACTGGTCGGTTTCATACCAGAATTGCAATCGTATCTTGGATTACAGATGGAGAAGGAGCTGCGGATCCTTGACGAAATAAGCAATAACATAAAGTCCGGAAAGAAGACTGCGATAATCTTCGGCGGAAAGAAATGGGAGAAGCTCGATTATGTATACGAGATTGCTAAGAATATGAACATAAGGATACTCTGCGGCGGGGTACCTGGACAGTCTATACGATATGTTGCTGACAAGTCGAGCTTCAACAAGGCGAACGAGGACTTAATACTAAGGGAAGGAAGCTTAGAGACTGCGGAGAAGCTGGCAAAGGACTTCGGAGATAGGATAGTGGCGCCATCCGATTTCATACTCGAAGACATGGAGAGCGTATCAGCCTCTGACCTAAAGAATAAGATCGGCGCGATAGCTGACATAGGCGACGATACTCTTGGCAGGTTCTTTTCAGAGATAGCCGCTGCTGAGATGATAATATACGCCGGCCCCGTTGGAAGGTATGAAAAGGGATACAACCAGACCATAAGGCTGATAACGAGGTTCATGGGCGAGAAGGCCTTGAACTATACCTTTGGAGGGAACTCCGCGGACTCGATGGATGACATAGGCCTAGATAGGGCATATGAGCTCCTGGGGGGAAAGAGGATAACTGCAGGCGGATCAGCTCTTGCATTCATGGCCGGGAAGGAGCTTCCAGTTCTGGACGCGTTCATCGGCAAGTCAAGGCAGCAGAACCGATACTAGCCCTTCCTGCGCTTGCGCATCAGTATGCCGGAGAGCATGTCGGTGCCCACTGTTATCGGGTTTATTATGTGGTCGATGTTCAATTCCTGCAGATGCATCTCCACTTCAGAGGTTGGCGCCACAACGGATACCTCTGCCTCCTTGGCCAGCTTCCTTACAACCAGCACCACATAAACCGTCTTTGAGCTGTCCCTAAGGTCGATGACTATGTGCTCTGCCCTGTCTATCTGGAACTTTTCCATGTCTGATTTGATAGTATAGTCCGCAACGAAGGCTTTGTACCCCTTCTCCCTGAGCGAATCGGCAACAGTCTTATCAGCAGTTATTATGACGAAGTTCTTACCGCTCTTCCTGAGCCTCTCGGCAAGCATGATGTTTATTGAGTCATAGCCTATGAGCACTATGTGGTTGTTAAGCTTCTTCCTGTCAAGGCTGGAGATGCCTGAATATATCTTCTCAAACCTTGAACCCAACAACTCACCAGACAATACGGTAATGGCGCTTATAAATATGCTTAGCCCTGCAATTATTAATATTATTGTGAAGGTCATACCTGCATTGGTTATTGGCGTTATGTCTCCATATCCCACCGTAGACATTGTCACTATGGTAAAATAAAGCGCCTGAAGCCATGAGCCCACGTGAACGTTGAAGTTCCCGCTCCGGCCCAGCACATACGTGCCCACTGTCCCATAGAGCAGCACTGCTGCCAGTGCTATTGCATACGCAAGCGTTTTCTTTGCAATGTCCATAATAGATCCTGCCTCATATATACGATTATCTGATTATATACTGAAGGCCCTTTAGATTATTTATAATATGCTTCCATCAAATGCGAGTGCCGCAGGTGGGATTTGAATCCACGACATTCCGGTCTTCAGCCGGACACTCTCCCAGACTGAGTTACTGCGGCGCGATTATCTCTTGTGATAAACCCTTTTAAATATCCATATCATATCCTTATATGCGGCGCAGAGCCAGATAATCATGGTGCCTAAAATCAATAAGAACTGCATAATTCTCATGGGCAAAGTCAAGGCGGGTCTCGGCAAAGGCCGCTACTTCATGAGCCAAAAAGGGTACAAGACCCAGTTCATAAGAAAGCTTGGAATAAACCCGTATCACGGCACGCTGAACGTCGCGCTCTCCGGCCGGAACCTGGAGAAGATGGCCAAGATAAGGGATATGGACGGGATAAAGATAAAGGGATTCAGGTCAGGTGGGAAGAATTTCGGCGAAGTCATCGCATACAATGCAAGAATATCAAGTGCGGAGTGCGCACTCGTAATACCCAAGCGTTCAATACATAAAGAAATCGCAGAGATCGTATCATCAAGTCATTTGAGGTCAAAGCTTCACCTTTCCGAGGGATCTTCAGTAAAGATCACCATATTGGTATAAGCACGGAAAACGCTGGCAAAACAAGTACTCACAAGCCTATTGCCGGAATCCCGCGCCATAATAAAGTATTATTATCCCTGCAACCACCGATACTGCGGCTGCATAGGCATACGAATATGAAGGGCTTGCAACGTACAATATGCCCATAACAAGGTTGCCGAAGAACACCCCGAAGCTCCTTGACCCCTGCAAGGCACCCATCCCCTTGCCTATCTTCACGTCCCTGCGTATTAGGGATATTATGGTAGGCTCTATGGTCTCGACAACTCCGAGGCCAAATCCCATGATCGCAACGCCCACGTAGAGTGCAGCTGTGCCATAGCCAAGCCAGTACGAAACCGAAAGCACGGCAGTTCCAATGCCAGAGAGCACGTATCCAACCAGCCCCAACGTTTTTATCTTGTTTATTCCCTTCCTGGAACCGATCCAATATCCAGTTATTGCAGAAATCCCCAAGTAAACTCCGTATGAGCCGACACCTATTATGCTATTTGAAGAGACCATGGTTATGGTCAGTATAGGGAAGCCAAGGCTGTAATAGCTGAATCCATAAAGCGCTGTTGCGATTATGATTCCCCAAAATGTCCTCCTGTTTACTATAGATGACCTCTTCATCAAAGGCGTGCCTGCAACATTCGCCTTACCTTTCCTTATGTCAGAAGTCAGAATGATCAGAAGCATGGATATGGTAATCGGTATCGCAGTCAAAATGAAAATGCTCCTGTGGCTTACCCCTACCGCAAGAAGTATAACTAGAAATACCACGGAAAGCATGCCTCCTCCAACATCAAGTGCATGCAATAATCCGAATGTTTTGCCAAGATCCCTCCTTTTTGACACGTCTGCGAGCATGGCTCTTCTTGGCGGCGATCTAAAGTTTCTGCCCCACCAACCTCCGGTGAACAGAGCTACTGCCATTATCGGACTGGTTGCAAGCCCAACGGCAGACATCAGAAGTATGAATGCGCTGCCTATCACGACAATCCATTTCCTGCTGTATCTGTCGCTAAGCACTCCGCCAATATAGGCAAGAACCGCTCCGCCTCCGAATGCAAGGGCATTCGCTATTCCGAATGCGAGAGGGCTTGACGCAAGGGTTATTACCAGGAATATTGGAAAAAGCGCCTGCACTGCCTGGTATCCAAGATCTGCAAAAAAGGCCGAGAATGATATGAGAAGCACATCCCTGCTTATCCATTTCTGCAAGCAATCACCAGTAAATCAGGAATGCGAGTGCCGGGATTTGAACCCGGGCCATTGACTTGGCAAGCCAAAGTCCTACCAGGCTAGACTACACTCGCATTGTAAGTATTTTAGGCTGTGCAAGGAATATATTACTATCTCGGGACGCGTTGCGCGTTTCTCCATGCCCAAAGTCTTTTAACTTCTTCAGCGCAGAGCCTAATGGTTTAGATGTCCTTCAAGAAAGTGCTAGGCTTCTGGGATCTGTTCTGGCTAGGCATCGGAGGAATGGTCGGTGTCGCCATACTGACATTCCCGTCAGAGACGTATCAGATGGCCGGTCCTGCCAGCATCATATCCTGGATTCTTGCAGGAATTTTCTCTCTGTTCATGGCCTTCATATACTGTGAGATGGTCACCGCATTCCCAAGCTCCGGTGCGCTTGTAAGGTTCCCATACGAGGCGTTCGGCAGGACCAAGCTGTCAAGGTATCTTGCCTTCCTTGAAGGGACCGGATACTATCTTGGCACACTGTTCGGAATAGTGATATCTGCCATAATATTGGGCGCCTACATATCTCCCCAACTAGGTAGCGGCATAGGCCAGATAGCGGTAGCAGAGATATCTCTTCTGGTAGTAGGCCTGATAAACATTCTGGGGGTCAGGCTCACGAGCAGGATAAACCTCGCGATGAGCATAGTGTTCATGGTGCTCTTTGCGGTGATAATAGTGCTTGCCATGTCTCACGGAAGCGTATCGCATCTCGTGCCATTCGTATCAGGCAGCGGAGGGTTGCTCGGCATAATAGATGCCATACCCGTAGCCATGCTCGCATACGGCGCATGGACTGCGCTGATAAACATACCAGAGGAGACTGCGGACGTGAGGAAGATGCCGCGTGCAGTACTGTGGTCCATAATAATAGTTACTGTATTCTATGCCCTCCTCGTGCTGGCGGTCTACATGAACGTGCCATCAAAGACCCTCAACAGCTCAATTGACCTGTACCCGGTCTATATCCTAGTATCGATGTTCAGCAACAACGCCCTGCTCTGGATGTTCCAGATAGGCGCCACCCTATCGATATTGGCAGTTATGCTTGTCATGGTGCTTGCAAATGCGAGAATCATGTTCGCACTGACAAAGCTCAACTTCCTTCCGAGCTCCATGAACAGGATGAGCAAGAGATCCATCCCTATATATGCAACTCTGCTATCCTTTTTCATCCCAATGGTGCTCTCCATGTTTCCAGACCAGTACTATCAGTACGTGGTAATAGGTGCGATAATAGGTACCGGGCTGCCAAGGATAATAGATCTCATATCATATTTCAAGATGAGGAACAGGCAGGGATACTCCCCATCATACAGGGTGAGATGGGGTCTTGCAATCGCCATTCTGGCATTCATAGGTCTTGCAGTATCCGAATTATCCCTGGGGCTTGTCGATGTGGTGTGGTCCCTTGCGGCATTCATAATACTTTCTGCCATCTTCCTTGCAGTAGACAGTGGCAGGAGATGAGCTCATCTCCTCCTGTTATAGAAATCAATTATGTCCTCAGTAACGCTCCGGACTGCAGACTCTTCGTCTGCCCTGAGCATCCTTCTGCCTCCGAACACCTTCTCCTGTATGTCCATCAGGATATCCGAACGACCGGCAGCCTGCGTATCCGAACTGGCTCGCTTAGCTGTTTTTGTCTCCATGGAATCGCTTGCTCTTGTGATTGGGCTTATATAAATATTTCCTTCAGGCTCAGCATTCAGTCCTTTCCATTGCATCTATCAAGGAGAATGTCCAGCAGCATCTCCTTCAGCAGCGCCCCTTTCGAGGCTTTTAAGTGCCAGGGTTGCAAATACGCTTCCTGAAACTGCATTGCCCAGGTTCTCCAACGTGCCCAGCCACTCCTTCTCTTCAACAAGCGCCTGCTGCTGCTTCCTGCCCTCAGGTATCTCAAGCACCCTCCGCGCAGCTTCGACTACCAATGGCTCAAAGACTCTGCCGTGGCAGCTGCTCCTGAGATCCGTTACCAGTTCCGCAAACTTTGCCTGCTGTCTCTGCGCAGCCTTCTGCACCTCGAACACCATCGCATTACCTTTAAAACAAATTCAGCATTTCTCATATTAAAAACTAGCTTTTCAGGGTTCTGTCAACAAACTCAGCACCTGAATAAGCTTGTCGCATTCGGCACCCGACAACAACTGTCGCATTCGGCACCTCATAAAATTATGTCTCTAGTTTAAACATTCAATAGTAGTTGTATTTTTTAGGATTTCTTGCCGACATTTCTTGTCCTTTCCAGCATTTTTCACAAATTGCCGTTGTGTTCCATGAATTAGGGTTCCTTACTTGATAGTACTCTAAATTGATATCTATGATATTAGAACACGATATACATCTATGTTTAATTGCTGCTTTCCTTTTTATTACCCAATTGCCAGATTTGGCTCTAAACCATTTTTTCATTCGACCTTCCCGTCCAAAAGTTCTTGTGCTGTCCGTAGAATTATCTCTAAACCTTCTTGATTTTTTACTCTAGCTACTTCTTCTACTGCCCCTTTACCAAAAGAGTATGCTACTATATATCCTTTTGACTTACGCATACGCCTAATTGCAGTCTCAAAATTATCTATAACATTCCTACCTATGTCTTCGCTCTGTTTGACTTGTATCGGATAGCCACCATTAACCTGCGCTGTAGTTCCATCTATACCCATGTCGCCAGATTTAGTCCTACTTACTGTTCCTGAGAATTTATCTACCACAACCCAATTCTGAAACTCGAAAGGTGCAAGTTTCTTTATATATTTCATATCAACTTCTCCCCTTACAAGCTGAGCAGTAATACTAAAGTCTTTCTTTAGTCTCTTTTGCATCAATTTACAAGCAGTAGCACTTATGTCTATGCCAATCCATTTCCTGTGAAGTTTCTGAGAAGCTACTAGCGTCGTTCCACACCCACAGAAAGGGTCAAGTATAATGTCTTCTTTCTTGCTTGCCGTTTTTATTATGCGTTCTAATAGTGCTACTGGCTTCTGTGTAGGATAGCCTAACCTCTCTTTTGCAGATGGATTTAGTGCCTGAATGTCAGTCCACCAATCGTTAGGCAGTGTTCCTTTATCCAAATAGTATCTGTATTCTTTTCCATTCTTTATATTTCGCTGATACTTTTTACCATTCTCATCGGTGTATATGCCTTCGTGCATTGTGCTTGTATCCCTTGGGATTGCCACTTGGTCATAGTAAAAATTATAGTCTTTGGTCTTTGAATACCAAAAAATAGTATCATGTTTTGAGGGATAGAATTTTGTAGCTCTACCACCAGTTTCATAGCACCATATTATTTCATTAATCATTCTACTTCCTCCGAAAATCTTATTCATAAGTATCCTCAAATATGCGTTTGCATGTGTATCACAATGCAGAAACATAGAGCCAGTATCTTTCAATATCCTTCTACATTCAGTTAGTCTTGGTTCCATCCAGCTTACATAATGTTGTATGCCGCCAGACCACCTATCTTCAAATGCTCGTTTTTCTGGTGCATCTTCCCATATAACTTCGTAAGGTTTTCCACTATAAAAAGGTGGATCTGCGTAAATTAGGTCTACACTTTTATCAGGGAATTTACTCATAATCTCTAAATTATCCCCTTCGTAAATAGCTCCTGTTTCCATAGTTTGTATTTGCATGTCAACACTTATAATTATTGCGACGTGTTAGACTGGCTAAGCTTCAATAGGCTTAGCCACTTGTTCCTTTCCGTTCCTATGCTTATTCCAGCCATCTCTGATGGCGTTAGACCATTAAAGGTCATGTGTGGCTTCACGAAGTTGTAATAAGTTCTCCAATTATCCATGTATTGATTAGCTGTTTTCTCGCTCTTTAGACCACGAATTACCTTATCACGTTCTCTGAAAGTTCCGTGATACCTTTCTATTAGCTGATTGTCTACCTTCTTTGTTGCATGATAGACTCCGTTATAGC
>JAJYVC010000049.1 GCA_021792235.1 Microcaldota archaeon | reverse complement strand
CCCCCAGACCCTGTTAATATTATTCTTTGGCTTGAAAGTAGAACGGGGAGTCCGAGATTTGAACTCGGGTCACCACCTCCCGAAGGTGGTAGCCTACCAAGCTAGCATAACTCCCCTTTAAAGTATGAGTGCGCCCTTTTCAGTTACTACAACATCGTCCTCGAATCTCGCGCCTCCGAATCCAGGAATGTATATGCCTGGCTCTACAGAAGTGACCATTCCCGGCTTCAGGACCAGTTTCGATCCTGGCGTCAGGAACCTGCCCGATCCATCATGTACCTCTATTCCTATAGAATGGCCCAGCGAGTGTATGAACGTTCCCTTGTACTTTCCGCCATGCACAGAATTGATATGCTTCTCGGCTATGATGTGCGACGTCTCGCCTATCTGCCCCGCCTTTATTGACTTTATTGCCATCTGCTGCGCCTCCTTTACTGTCTTAAGGATTTCAGCCTTCCTATTATAATCCTTTATCCTTCTTCTGTCCTTGCCGAATATTATGGTCCTTGTAACGTCAGAGCAGTAATTATTCAGCTTAACTCCTACGTCTATCAAGACAAAGTCTCCGTATTTGAGCCGTGTGCTGTCAGGGCTGTGGTGTGGAAGCGCCGCATTCTTTCCAAAGCACACTATCGAGGGGAATGAGGTGCCATCCGCCCCCATTTTGAGTATCCTGGAATCAAAATCGGCAGCCGCCTCCTTCTCTGTCATCCCTACTTTGAGTCCCTTCTGCACTGCGGCTATTGCTTTCTTAGTTATCCTGCTCGCCTTCCTTATCCTTTCTATCTCATGCCTGTCCTTTACCTGCCTTGCCTTTTCAAAGGCTTCTGACGCATCAGCGAATCCCTTGATTTTGAGCCTCTTCTTCAGATGCTTGTAAGTGGCATACGGAACGAAGCTGAAATTAAGGCCCACCTTCCTTCCCTTGACCTCCTTTATCAGTATGTCCAGCTTGCTCTTCCTGTCAAGGTTCACTATTCTAATGCCGTTCCCTAGCTGCTCCCTAGCAAGTTCGTATTCAAGCGGAGAGGTAAACAGCGTGATCCCTGACTGTTTTACAAGGAGCAGGTTGCCTTCAAACAGCCCGCCCAGCAGGTCTGTCATGTAAATGAAATTAGGATCCTCGGAATTTGTATTGGCTATTATTATGCTCCTGATCCCCTTGGCGTAGCCGAGCACCTTGCGTACCCTCTCATTAAGTGCCTTCCTCTCCATGAATAAAACCACGTATCATCTTCTCAATGCGACTGCGATTAATGAATATGTTGGTATAGTTTATCTCCTTTTCTATCTGGTCCATTGCCGCCCATCTGTATCTGCTGTTTTCGTAGTCCAGCCTTACCTTACCTGTGCTAGATACAAATATGAATACCCGATTCGGCCACGAAAGCCGTCTCTTCCTGTCAAAAATTGTCATCATAGTGCTGAAAAGTAGCCTTAGGGAATCCCTGCCTATGCCTGTCTCCTCCTTAATCTCTCTGTAAGCCGTATCTAGGTATCTCTCTCCCCTGCTTCTTCCACCTGACAGGAACGTCCAGATCCCAGGATTCAATATTACAGGTATGTTCCTCCTCTTGAGCAGAAGCACCTTCCTGCTATGTATTATCACTGCAACAATTCCATCCTTTCTGACGCGTTTATACTTGAGTTTAGCGTCTATGCAACCACAATACATAAACCTTCTTTTGGATATATAATTCCAGGTGGAGGCATGCGGGAGGGCATCCAGGTAGTGAGGACAGGGGCGGTATACCGCAACATGAAGGATCCTGCCTTCATGAAGTACTACTACAAGTTCCAGACCCTGGAGAAGGTCAGCGGCACTGATGTATATGGATCCTCACCACCGGACATATTCGTGGGCAGGTTCGGGTATCCTAACGTGTACATAGGCCCGCTTGTGCCTCCCACATCCGGGGACACCAGCATAATGGCTACGCCGGAGATGTGGGTCGGGAAGAGCATAGAGGAGATAGTGCAGTACAGGTCAAATCTCATCAGGGGAATGTACAAGACAAACATCCACAAAGCTGACAACGGAAGGATAGAGGAGATGATTGCAGAGCTCGCGATGGCGGACAAATACAGTGGCGTGGAGGAGGTGCTCAAGCACAAGCCATCCATCGGCATGCATTTCGATGAGAACAGCCAGCCATACGGTCCTAGCGCTGGGCTCAAGGATATGAGGATAGACAACAGCACCGCAAACCCAAAGGTCGAGAAGGCATATTTTGATACTGACATGAGCGCAACACGTGCCATAATAGAGCTCTACGAGAAGGGCGTGCCAGTATCCAAGATACAGAAATCGCTTGCGGGAGGAATACTCGGATATGGGAAGAACAGGAAGTTCGTCCCTACCCGGTGGAGCATAACTGCTGTTGACGACTCACTGGGCAAGCATATGCTGAAGTCAGTGAAGGAGTATGACAGCATAGATGCAATACAGGTGTATCCGCTTATAGCTCTTGACAACAGGTGGCTGGTCATAGTGCTGCCTGGTGCATGGGAGTACGAGCTTGTGGAGGCATGGTACCCAAACACGACGTGGAACAAGGACAGTCCCAACATAGAGATATTCTCGTCATATGAGTCGTTCAGGGGAAGGAGCAAATACGCAGAGATAGGCGGATGCTACTATGCCGCAAGGCTTGCATCATCGGAGCTGCTCGACAAGCTGAAGAGGCAGGGAAAGGTCGTCATACTCAGGGAAACTCATTCTGGTTACATAATGCCTGTAGGTGTATGGAATGTAAGGGAGCACGTAAGGGAGGCGTTGAGAGGAAAGCCAGTGGAGCTCAACGGCTTCGAAGAACTCTTTGCATTCATAAGGACGAGGATGGACATACCCGTCAACACGTGGATAAATAACAGCACTCTTTTGACGCTTTCCATAAGGCAGAAAAGGCTTGCGTGAGTATTAAGCAAAATCTTTTATGTGCTTTACGAAAGGAAGCTTTACTGCTTCTACCAACTTTTTATTTGAAGTGTACATTGTTGACCTGAGCATAGATGCAAGCGCAACGTATGACGCATCATAGATGCTTATGTTGTACCTTTTCGCTGCATTTGCCATGTTTCTTCCAAAAGTAGAATTCATCTCATGTACGCTAAAGCCATAGTCTAGTATTGCACTGCCTGCGCTTTCAAGCTCCGCAGAGCTAAAGTCATTCGAATACCTCAAAGCATTTAGTACCTCATATGCGAATATGGAAGGCACAGCTATTGTTTCATTACCATCTATAAAAGAGTCTCTAATGGAAAGTGCCGTAGCAGAATATTCTTCGTCCAGGAAGAATTTAACTGCGACACTAGCGTCTATTACTATCAGGGCCATATCTCTCAGCTCGCGTATTTCTTATGAATTCCGTACTATTGAAATTATGCTTAGATTTCCTGAATAATTTGTCTGTTGTTGCAACCGCCCTTGCGAGATTTCTATCTTTCTCAGCAAGCAATTTTTTCGATATGAAATTGCGGATCTCTTCTGACCAGTTTAGTCCAACTTCTCTCATTGACTCCCGTGTGCGCCTGTCAACCTTTACAAGTATCCCGATATCGTTCTTCACTCCTGCACCATAATATATACGATATATATAATATATAAATATTAACTATCGGCCTGCTTGCTCTTATTACTCTCCTCAAAGCTGATCTCGTTGGTTCTTCCGCCAACTATCCCAAATTCTTTGGTGTCCTTTCTCTTCTCCCCAACCAAGATGAATTTGTAGGGCCTTTCTTCAAGGAGCCCAGGCGCGATTATTTCAGGGCCATCAGTTACTCTGTGTGCAACCAGTTCACCAAGATAACGGATCTCATATGTCCTTTTTGCAGGGTCTGCGCCAACCAGTTTTATCAGCGTATCCTTGGGACTTTGGGGCATGTGGCCTTCTATTGCTTTAGCGCTTCCAACTTCGTACTCGCCTGTCTTGGCGAATATCGAGCTTGAAACGGACTTGACGCCATTTATTACGGACACCATGCTTATAGCGCAAGTTCTCTGCGCAAGGATCTTGAGCATGGCTATCACCTTGTCATAATCCTTCTCGCCGAATACAAGGTCGCCGGCCGCGTATTTTGCCACATCCGCGCTCTGCCTGAAATAGAACTTGTTCTGGCACAGTCTCCTTATTCCAGGGCTTATGTCATTCACATTATGCGTCACAAGCATGAGTCCAACGCCGTTTTTCCTGAAATTCTGTATCCTTTCCCCCAGATCCAGCGTTGCCCCAGACTTTTCATCAGCGTCGAATATTAGCTGTGACTCCTCCAGGCAGAGAATGAGCCGCAGCCCATTGTCCCCTTCCAAATCAAACTGATCACACATGTTGTATAGCTGGTTGAGTATCATTGCATAAACCAGCGGTTTCGCATTGTTGCTTATCTCTGTCAAGTCAAATATTACGCCTCTCCCGATAAGATCTGCGAAGCTTATTCCTTCACTGTAAGCGAACTGCGGAATCATCAAAAGCTGCCTGAGGCTCTCAAGCGCCGATCTTGTATTCTCCCCATGCTTTGTATACTTCACTGATGTCGAAGTGCGCTTTCCATGCTGCTCTATTATCGCTTCCTCTATCTCCCCGTAAACCTGCTGTGGGTCGGGATCAGAGGTTCTTGAATAGGCTCGGGAAAATGCTGCAACAAGGCACTTCTCAACAGAGTTCTTGTAAGGCCCGGAGTTGCATCCCACCGCAACTAGCATTGCAAGATTCTCGTAGAACTTCCTCCTGTTCGGCACCTCGCATCTGAACAGGTTTATGCGTTTTTCAGACCTCCCAAGTCTTATGACTTCAAGCGAATTCTTTGTGCCGAATCCGTTCCATTCGCCCGTAGGCGATATTATTGCTATCTTTGAATCGGCCCTTAAGGCCTGCTCTGCTATGCTCTGCGCAAGCTTTGTCTTTCCAGTGCCCGGCAGGCCCGTTACCAAGGTACCAAGATTCAGCACCTTGCTGCTTATGCACACATCAGTATCTGTCTCATTCATTCCGGAGTCGATGTATTTACCTATGTGTATATCTCCCTGCGAAAGCATGCCATGTGTTGCTACTCTTGACATTCTCACTATCCTGCCCGACATACCTATTGCTTGCGCAGCATTCCCGTAGGAGAGAGGCACAGGACTTGCTCCGCACCGATGCTGGTATAAATCATATAAGTCATTTGACCAGAAGCGCTCCTGCCCAAGTACAATTGCGTTCGACTTGAGGTACCGCAGTATTGGATCGGCATAGTCAGACACCTTTACGAAGAAAGTGACCTTGTATGCCAGGCATTTGGACATGAGGATCTCATTAACGTTGCCCAGCAGCATCTCGAGCAGCCTCTTCTCGTACGATTGGTAGTAGGAATCGGTTGCAACTGACACATTCTGCCCTGTCTCCCTATGGCTGAGCCCGCGAGACGAACGCTCCTCCATCCCGCTCCGCCTGTCCTCTGCACCATGCTTCAGTCTCTGCACCTCTTTTACCGTGGCAGGCCTGAAGGAGGTGAAGATATCTGCCCCGAGGCCTCCAAACACATTATACAGCGAATCAAGAGGATAACTTATCTCTGTCTTGCGTTCCCTGTCCCTAAATACCGCAACAGGTATGCATAGGAATTCGGATCCCGCGTCTGAAATACCTGACAGAGGTTCAAGAGCGATCCCCACTCCTGACTTATTTATGCTTCCAAGGCTGCTATCAGAAGTTATTATTGATGTGCTAGGTCCACGCAGGTCATGATGCAGCATGAACTCCCTTCCAAGCAGGTAGTCCAGCAGGAGCTTCCTGTCAAAATCATGTGCTATTGACATTATTCCAAATTCATGAAGCTCCATAATATCACGAAACTATAGCACCAAAGCTAGGGTTATCAGAAAGTTTACCAGTGTCAGAGCAAGGTGGCTGCCAGGAATGGCGCCATGCCTAGACCTCACTGCAAGTGCAACGAAAGCAACAGATGCAGCAACAAGCAAAGGAACACGCCAGAAACTCCAAATCCCTATAATATACAGGGCTATTATTGAGGAAAATGCGGCATTCACGGCAACATACCATAGAGCAAGCCCGCGGTTTGCATCATGATATGCAAGCACTCTCTCTATATACTCCAAGCAATCATCCTGTATGTGAGCAAGGCCACGAAGAGCACGGCAACTGGCCTAGCCATTCTGTCCATGCCAGAATGGTGCGATCCGCCATGAATATGCCCTGCAATAATGTGCCAGTCTATGGCCGCGCTGACCACTAGACCAAGCAGAGCTATGCTCTGGCCAACAAATCCAATCAAGGCCTGCATGGCGCTACTTCCTATACTGATAGTGGCATACTGCCACTTCAGAGCGCCCTCCCACTATGCGCGATATCTCCTTTCCCAACGGGCCTGCTTCGGCGCCAGGGACCGCCTTCACTATGAACCCGCAGCTACCTTCAGTTATTAGCACTTCCCGCACGCTGCCTACTTCCATAAGCCTTTTCGCGCTTTCGTGGACGTCAGCAGTTCTGCCAGGCCTTACTAAAAAGAGATTACCTATTCTCGCGTTCTTTACAACAACCTTATTCATACCTTCACCAATCATAAGAAGAAGTATGTGGGTCTACGCACGAAATGGGGGTTGGGATGGGTGTACGTAGACCTCAAGTTTTACACATACCCGCAATGTATTATGCAGTCATTTTATTTAAAAACTCACATAAATTAAGGCCATTTATGGATGTAGTGTGCTAATAAATAACAATTTATTTAGTAAATTATCAATATAAATAAAATCATGCGAAGGAAAAATAACCTATATAATTAATAAATATCCTATGGTTATATACTATCATGCAGCAGCTTCCTGATAGTATACAAAGAACATACCAAAAATTAAGAAAAGAATACTCATTTTATGTCATAGTAAAGAGGATAAATGGAAAATACTATCTATACAAAGAGCTTAGCAAATGGAGCAAATCGGAGAAGAAGGCAAAAGTGCTCTCCGAGTACCTTGGAAGAATAACTGATAAAGGAGAATTCATAAAAAAGAAGGACAGGTCAAAGCACGATTTAGAAAAGGCAAAGAAGCTCATTGCTGCAAATGGAGGTAAAATAATATGGGCTGCAGACGAAACTGCTGCCCAACCCAAACAGAACATCGAAACTAATGATATGGAGCTTAAGCTCTTAACGATATTAAGTATGAATGCGAGGGCGCCACTGTCCCTTATAAGCAAGTTGACAGGTATTAATCCATCAACGTTGTCATATCAGATAAAGAAGATAGAAGAGAAATATGGAATAAGATATCTCCTAGAAATTAACATAGGCAAGATAGGCTACACTGCATTTTTGGGATTCATAAAATTCGATGGCGAGATTCCAGCTTTGGATACACTACGGAAGGTAATGGAAGAAGAACCACGTATACAGTTTGCGGCAACCATGAAAGGAGAATACGATGTGGTTTTCTACTTATTAGAAGAAAATAGCGAACGAGCAGTTGATGTTACATGGAACCTTATAAGGTCAAGTCTGTTGGGCAGATATAATGCGCGATGGTACGTATCACCAATTTCAAGGAATTACGGATTTATACCATTAAGGGAGGAATTCTTCAACAACCTACTAAAAGAGAGAGTATGGCATAGAAGCATAGAAAATCCGA
>JAJYVC010000048.1 GCA_021792235.1 Microcaldota archaeon | reverse complement strand
GCTTAACGTGCCGGTGAGCATGACCTTCCTGAACGGCACGGTCATCAACTCGTCTTCGGGCAGCAGCGGGTACATATATGTCCCAGATGTTCCGTACGGCTCCGCCTCCATCGTCGCCCATTATGGCGGCGAAACGATAAACGCCCAGGCGTATGGCGGAAGCGAGGCTAGGATAACTGTCGTTTCGGACCTTGACATTGCGGTCTTCGCAGCCATAGTGCTCCTGGGCTTCTCCATGTACTTCTACGCAAGCCGCAGGCTGAGGCACCACGATTCCGCACTGCATGGCAAGTAATATTATTGTGTCTGCTGGAATAGTATCAACGTCATGAACGATGGCAAGGCAGTAACCATGAAAGTAGCCATACTGGTATCACCCAAGGACTTCAAGGACGAGTCGCTCTCCAAAGTCAAGCTCATGCTCGACAAGTGGGGCGTGCAGTCCGTGCTCACAAGCTACTCAACGCACGAGCTTGTAGGCTACCATGGCGCGGTATACAATGCCGACATGAATGCGGCAAAGATAGTGCCTGACGAGTTCGATGCCATAATCCTCATAGATGGCAAAGGAGTAGAGGAATACAAGCTCTATGATTTCAGGCAGCTGCTAGATACCATGAAGCTCTTCTCGATGAAGGAAAAGCTCATAGCATCGATAGGCAATGCAACCAAGATAATCGCCAGGTCGAACATAATAGCTAACACCAAGATAGCTGTTCCAAAAGACGAGGATACACGCAGGCTGGTAGTGCTTTATCACGGCACTCCATCAAGCGAGGCGCTCGAGTTCGACAAGAACATACTGACCCTTGGCAACAATGAGAGGATACTTGACTTCTCAAACCTGCTGCTCAAGAAGCTTGGGGCCATGTGACCTGTACATTACGTGTCTCTCCTTGCCGCATGCGCATCTGTATGAAACATATCCATACTGGCTGGCAAGCCTCACAGAGCAGTTCACTCCAGCTATGAGCACCGTGCTGCATGATGCACACACTTCCCTTCGCATGCGCCTCCCCGCAGGTATCTTGTAATGGCTTATTATGTTCTGTGCCATCCCTACATATCTCCTTGACAGGTCATCGCCTGCGCTGTTCTGCAGGGTCCTTGTCCTGGCCATCGAAAGGAGGGATTCTATCCTACCTGATGCAATCTCTTCAAGCAGCTTCTTGTTCTTAGTCATGATCACTCCTCTACGTATATGTCTCCGGTAGTAGCGTCTACCCTAACCCTGTAGGACTTCACGTCTGTGACCCATGGAGTGTTCTCGTCAGCGGCTCCGCTCTCAAGACTGAATGCGCCGCTGTGCCATGGGCATATGAGCTCCCCATTGTCTATGTGTCCTTCGCCGAGCGGTCCGCCTTCATGAGTGCACTTGCTGTCAAGAGCGTATATCTTGCCCTCGTGCTTTACCACTGCAAGTGATAGATTGTTTGCGCTCACAGATACCACAAGATCGTCCTCAAGGTCGTTTATTTTTATACCAAGCTTATGCTCCATCAAGTCGCCCTCAGCAATTCATCAATGCTCTTCCTCACCTGCTTGGAAGAGTCTCTATCCCTTATCGTGACTGTGCCGTCCTTGAGCGTATCAAAATCAACTGTTATGGCATTTGGTATTCCTATCTCGTCTGCTCTGGCGTATCTCTTGCCTATGCTGCCTGCCTCGGCATAAAACGAGCATATGCGCCTTGCACCAAGCCCTTCATGTATCTCCTTAGCCTTCTTTATCAGTCCATCATCCTTCTGCAGCGGGAACACTGCGTATTCATATGGTGCCACGGAGCTATTGAGCGCCAGCAGCTTCCACCCCCTTCCGTCATCCCTGACTGCGCCATCGATTACTGAGAATAGCAGGCGGTCAACCCCTATACTTGCCTCGATCACGTGCGGTAGCACCTTCTTCTCGTTGCTCAGCACGCTTAGGTCCTCACCTGAGAGCTTCGCATGAGATGATAGGTCATAGTCGCTCCTGTGGGCGTTACCAGCAACCTCTATGTATCCGTATGACGTTTTGACCTCAAGGTCAATGTTCCCCATCGAATAGTGCGGCAGCTCCTCCTTCTCCAGCTGCCTGAACCTGTACCTCTCCTTGCCTATGCCTAGCAGGTCCACCAGCTCCTTCTCCTTGTATAGCAGTATAGCAAAGTACTCATTAGGTATGGAACCGTCATCGAGAAGTGACCTTATCGTGTATTCTGACCCCTCCTCTTCGCCCCTTCGCGCAAAGCTTATCCTTTCAGCCTCAATCTTCTTGAAATCGACGCCGCCGAAGCTGCCGAATCCTGCCTCCTTGTCTATGAATATCTCAGTTTCCATCTGGGTGAACTCCCTTACACGCACGAGCTGCTGCCTCGGAGATATCTCGTTCCTGAACACCTTGCCAACCTGGCTTATGCCGCATGGAAGTTTGAGTCCGTATGCCCGGTAAATGTCCTTGAAGTCTACGAATATGCCCTGCGCAGTCTCGGGTCTAAGATATGCGATTTCAGTGCCCTTCTGCCCTATCTGCGTCTTGAACATAAGATTGAAGTTCTCCGGATTGCCTATGCTGCCTCCGCACTTCGAGCACTTTATGCCCACGCTCGATATCCTTGCCGCAAGGTCGTTGAGCTTGAGCTTCTTCACCCCTCCAAGACCCTCTCCGTCCCCATTCGCCTCGTAATACTCTTCAAGCAGCTTGTCAAGCCTGTACGAAGTATGGCACGAGCCGCATACTCCTACTGGATCAGTGAACGTTGCAAGATGACCGCTCGCCTTCAGCACCACTTCTGGCAGGACTATGCTCGTCTCCACCTCGAGCAGCCCCATGCCTTCTGGGAAGAGCTTCCTCCATGCTTCCTCTATTTTCCTTTTTATCCTGAGCCCTATCGGGCCATAATCATAAAAGCCGCCCACTTCAGCGTAGATTCCAAAGGACCTGTAGAATATGGCCCTCCTCTTGACTATATCCTCAGCCGCGCTCTCGTTGTTCATCCGCATCAGATTTTCAGATATCAGGTATTGGTATAAATATATTAAGGCTATAGCGGCCTTGCAGAATTACCAAATGCATAGCAGAAAGTCTATCGCCTTCAGTTGGGGAGGATGCCAGCCTATAACATGGCGCATGCGGCTTATTATGTCCTGTGTCCTTATGGATTTTACAGGTCAGCAACCCGGTATTCGTCCCTGAGTATCCTGTACTGGCTCGACTGCCTGTTGTCGAAGTTCCTGTAGCACAGCGATCCCACTATCACGTTTGTCACTATCAGGCTGTCGACCTCTGCGCCTCCTATCCTCCTGAGCTGTTCGTCGGCGTCCATTACTTCCCTTTCGCTCCTGACTGGCATTATAAGCAGCACTCCTTCAGGCATCTTTATGTCTCCGACAAGCGCGTACCTGTTCATTATAGCTTCATCCCCGTCGCTTATTATGTGTTGCAGAAGGTCCTTTCTGTGCCCAGCAAACTTCAGGTGGTTTATCTTCTGCAGGACTATCGCAGAGATGTAGTTTACGTGGACCTCCCTCATTGATACGGTTATCCGTTTTATCACTCCCTCTTCAATGAACTTGTGGTATGTGTATCTTGCGCTTCCGGCACGCAGGCCATATTCAGAGTCTATGCTGGCAAAGTCTCTCCTCCCATCGCTGTTGAGTGCGCGCAGCACCGCGTATTCCCTCTTGAGCAGGTCGCCTTCCACAGGCCTTGGCTTTTCGCTGCTCCTGCTCCACACCCTGTCCCCAAGAGTCTCGACGAACTTGTCGCGCAGCGGCACGAAGCTATAATCAAGATAGAACGGCACCACATACAGCTTCATGTCATACGACGGGAATATCCTGCTCCTTATGTTGAAGAAGTGCACCTTTATGTCTTCGTAACGCGACATGACCATATACATTATGAGGTCGTATCTTCCGTACGTAAGCATTGCAAGCTGCACAGATGGCTCCTTCTCTAGCTCCCTCCTGACCTCGTTTATGCCTGGCTTCCTGCTTTCGAACTTTATGAGCACTATGTAGGTAAGGTAACCCAGCTTGGATATGTCTGTCTCTGCCACATATTTAATGCCATATCTTCTCTCAACCCTCTCCTTCTGCCATTCCATTGCGGTGTTCTTGATCCCTATTTCCTTGGCGAGCTCAGACACCGTCTTCCTGCCGTCCATGCTCAGTAGTGAAAGTATCTGCCTGTCGTATTTGCCCATTCTTTCACGGTATTCGATTGGCCTTCTAGCGTAATGCACTCCGGTACGGGCTCCTCGGCGCCCACTAGCAACTCCTGCCAGCGCCGCACTCTCTCCGGGTCTGCGCGGAACCGAAGGGACAAATGTTCCATCAGCAGTTATCTTGCCCAGATACCTTGCCTTCTTCACTACTCTCCTATCTTGCCTGTCCCACATGCTTGTTGACTCGTACACGTAGCATCTGCCATTTATGACCTTCACGTCAACGTAATGCCTGTGCTCTTTCCTCATCCGTAAGAGCGTCTCTAGCACTTTTGCTGGTAGAATCATATATGGTATATTTAAATGGTATATATAAAAAGGCATACTGTTGATTATCCGGCTGAAAAACCACCGTAAATAAGTGCCATTTTATATGGTATAAAATAAAAATACTATTTTTATAGATAAAAAATGCTAAATATGCAGCAAATATGAGCATATTGCCAATATCAGACCTTGCAGAGATTAATCAATTATATATAAAAGTACGTGGATAAAGGTATGCATCAAAATCACGCTGTTTTTCTAAAACAGACCCAACATACCCAATCCCAATTGGCGCGTGGTAAAACACGCGCCTACTACTTATCTCTAATCCTCTTTCAGCCAAAACACGTTACATAGCGCAAACGCTAATAAATTCCTTCATGCCAATTCAGAGAGTAGGTAATAGCATGCCTGCAAAGAGGGAGATTAATCTGGCTGGAAAGGCCATTGTTGCGATCATAGCTACCGTAATAACCCTGCTGCTTCTTTCGTGGTTTGCAATAGCATATGTCTATCACCGGACTTTTGGTGCGTTCAAGGGCAAATAGCTACCTTATCCTCTCATAATCGGAATTTGACCTCCCAAACAGCGCGTGCCGCACCACGTTGTCTATGTTGAAGTAAGTGAACTTTATTATCCCCCACTTCTTTATCCTCCTCGCACTTACTGCAACGCTAGAGCCGTTTTCAAACCTGATCGACCCGTATCTTCTAAGTCTCTTGGCAAATTCTACGTCCTCGTACGTTGTCAGGGTCCTGTCGAAGCCGCCGCTTTTCATGAAGGCATCTCTCCTCACCGCGAAGTTTGCACCGCATATGCCGCAGAATGTCTTTGCAAGCGTTGTCGTGGCGAAATGGAATCCGAAACCAAGCAGATCTGACACTCTCTCAATCGGCACCAAAGGACATGTGGCAGCTACAACTCTCCTGTCTTTGAATACGCCGTAATACTTCTCCAGCAGGTCCGGAGAGGGCCTGGAATCCGCGTCAAGGAACACAAGTATATCCCCTCTCGCAATCTTCGCGCCCCTGTTCCTTGCAACGCCTATTACCTGAGAGCTATCCGTAACTACTTTGGCATGCTTGCTGGATATCTCCCTAGTATGGTCAGTACTGTTGCCGTCTACTACTATGGTCTCAAAGTTGGAAAAAGTCTGCCTTCCAAGGGCACCGAAAAGCATTCCTATGTACTTTTCCTCGTTGTAGGAAGGTATTATCACACTTATTGCAGGTTTAGTCCTTGGCATCAGATCAAAACTCGCGTATAAACGACCTTATTAAAAACCAATAAAATGCTAGTATATATAATATTTATCATTGTATTATCCTTGTACTGTACTTAAATAAAAACGAAATCTCGATGTTGTTGGGGTAAAATGTTGATTCGGGCCAGAAGGATACAGTTACCTATTATCTTCATAGCATTGCTTCTTTTATCCACCCATCTAAATGCACAGGTTACATTATCTCCAGGCAGCGAAACAATTGAGCCAGGTTCGCCTGCTGCAGTCACGTTCTCATCTTCATGGTCCTCCGGCGGGATAAACTATTATTACAGTGCAGTGCTGCAAGAAACGAACTGCAACTACTGTGAAGCCACACAGACTGTAAGTACTACCTCCTCCACGTCAGCCACATTCGCCCCACAAAACATAATCACCTATTCTCCGCAGGCGTACCTAGTTTCAATATACGGCAACTTCATAAATCCCACTCCATCTGACTCGCTTTCAAGCACTGCGTTCAGCAGCCCCTACGGCATATCATTCCTGCCAAACGGCAACGAGGCATTCATTGCAAACGGCGGCGCAGACAACGTACTCATTGTGAATACTGCCTCTCCTTCTGCACCTTTTTTAACAAACACAGTAATATCTGGTCCTACAGGCCAATTCGCTTCGCCTACGGCCATAGCCGTTGCCCCTTCAGGCACATATGCTTATGTATCTAATTATCAGGGAGGTTCATCCGGCACTGGCAATATACTCATAGTAAGCACAGTCACAAATACTGTAGTTGGCAGCATAAATGCAGGAATCTACGACCCGGGCCAGGCAGCATTCTTTGATAACGGCAATTACGTATACCAGGTTAATTCTGGATCAGCTGCAAACGTGGTCATAATAAGCACAGCATCAAACTCGGTAGTTGGCGCCATCACAAGTTCAGCTTTCAGCACCATAAGCTACGGACTCACAGGCATAGCCGTATCTCCTGACGGCTCGTACGCATACCTGGTCAATCAAGGCAACTCCAACGTAATAATAATAAGCACAGCAACCAACACCGTGACAGGCACCATAAATTATGGATTCGACACCGGGAGCCCTGCGCCTGCTGGCCCCGTTGGCGTTTCATTTGCACCAAGTGGTCTGTTCGCATTTGTAACTAACTATGGTGACGGTGCAAATGGAAATGTTGTTTTGATAAACACCGCGTCAAACTCAGTGACATATGCAATAAATTCTGCGGCGCTTACAACGACAGATCCTGCAGGTGTAGCCTTTGATCCAATACCTGCTGGCGTCACTTACTATGCTTATGTGACTAACAGGCAGGCTGCGAATCTGATAGTGCTAAATACACTGTCATCTGAAACATCCCAGGCCAGCACAATATCCGTAAATGATGTATTCGCTGAACCTATGCTATATCCAAATGCAGCTTCGCCCCAGGCAATCACCATTGACAAGGGCCAGCCCCTCACGTTCCAGACTGCATGGTTCGATTCGGGAATTCCAGGATACACTGCAGTGCTTTATTCTTCATCTTCATCAAGCTGTTCATCTCCTACGCAGGTGCAGCTTGCCGGGTCCCTGTCCACAAACTCAGAGGTATTCAACCCAGTATCGCCAACCTCAAATACCTTCTACTGCGTGAAGATATCAGGTAATGTGCTATCGCAGAACCCTGAGGTTGCAATAAACACCGGCGGATTCGCTTGTCCGTTCGGTATGGCCGTATCACCTGACGGTTCCTATGCATATGTGCTTAATGGAGAATCCTCAGTTGCCGACCAAGGCAACGTCATCATACTTAATACTGCAACCAATACTATTGTAGGCTCGAATGTCCTTAACACAGCTAGCCATAATGAGCCTACAGGTGTAGCATTCTCCCCAAGTGGCACATTCGCCTACATGGGTGACATATACAATAACTACCTATGCCTATGGCAGACGGCATTTAATGGCATCTCCAGCTGCCTTTCCCCGCCCCTTATCAAAGCACCTGCCGGAATAGCTATGGATCCGAGCGGCACATTCGCTTATGTAGTGAATTCAGGCTATCCTAGCGACAGCTATCCAGCAAATGTAGCAATAGTGAGCACAGCAACAAACACGGTCACAGGCATAATATCAAGCTCGGCATTCGACCAGGGTAATGAGTATGGTGTTACTGACATAGCCATAGCACCCAGCGGCACATACGCCTACCTAGCAAACCAAGGCGATTCAAATGTGCTAATAATATCTGTAGGAAGCAACGCGCTTGTTGCAGCCAACTCCGTTGTAGGCTCTATAAATACTGGCTTCACTACAGGCAGTGACAGGGGCGCTATAGGGGTTGCATTTTCCCCAAACGGGGCTTACGCATTTGTGACTAATGGGGGCGGCAATGTTGTTGTAATTAATACTGCTACTAACTCAGTGACTGCAGGTTTTCCTTATGGCTTTTCAGACTCCT